>JAFEIL010000436.1 GCA_017495105.1 Emticicia sp.
AAAAAATAAAGGCGGTTTCACAAAAAACGCCGAATAATTATTGAAAAAGTCTTTATACTTGCCAAGAATTATCATGCAAATGGTTTGTAGTCATCTATTAATTATGTGTATGATAAAGTATCAAATTGTACCAATCCTGAAAGAGGAATTATAATCCGATTTTAAATTAGAATATGATAACGGATTGAAGTTTACACTAAATTGTGTTTATAATGAAAATAAATGCATATATGTACTAGTTGGTGGCAAGCAAAAGAAACCTTCCAACGCACACTTTGAAAGCGATTAAGAAATACAAAACAATTATAACCATGAAGTTTTTTTTCATAATAACACTATTTTTAATCTCTTTTGTCAGTTTTTCACAAAGTGATACCCTCCTTTTTAAAAGAGAAGATCTATCCTCACGTATTCAATTTGAAACAAATAGCGTAATTGATAAAAAGACTGGAAAAATACCAGTTGAAGATTTGAGGCAAGCACGTCTGAAAGCTAATTACAAAAACCTTCAATCAACAAATGCTGCAATCCCAAATGTGAACTGGTATGAAAGAGGACCAAGCAATATAGGAGGTAGAGTGCGTCCAATTGTATTTGACCCGAATGACCCACTAAAAAAGAAAGTATGGGCTGGTGGTGCTTCCGGAGGACTTTGGTATAACAATGATATTACTGATGCAAATTCAAGTTGGAACAAAGTAAATGATTTATGGCAAAATTTATTAGTAAACAGTATTGCATTTGACCCTTCCAATTCTCAAATAATTTATGCAACAACAGGAGAATATGAAATAGGAATATATTCCTATTATTCCGAAATAGGTGGTGGTATCTATAAATCTACTGATGGAGGGCAGAGTTGGATTCTATTGAATAGTACCATTCCAAATGACAATTCTGGTACTATCGGGTATTCAATGCAGTACATAAAAAAAATTATTATTAACAACTTAGGGCATTTATTTATTGGAACAAAAGACGGATTACTAAAATCAACTGATGGGGGGCTAACTTGGACACGTCCTAATTTAGTGAGTGCTACAACTTATGATATTGAGATTGCTAATACTGGTATAATTTATTGTGCAGTTAGGGGGGGAATTGGTGCAGGTAATTTGTTTAAATCTCATGATAATGGAAACACTTGGATAAACATTTCACCAGATATTGAATCGGAATATTCCGAAAGGCGAATTGAAATTGGATTATCAAATGCAACAAATGAAAACAACCAGTTTATTTATGTTATTTATGCCAGTTTTAATGAACGTTTGTTGAAAAAATCAATAAATGGTGGCAAAGAGTGGACAACAATAGAATCTCCGAGATATGAGGATGGTGAAAATTTTACTTCTGTACAAGCATACTATAACTTGGCAATAGCTATTCACCCACAAAACCCAAATCATATTTTTTTTGCAGGAACAAATTTGGCAAGGTCAATTGATGGAGGACTAACTTGGAACTTCCCCCCCTACTATTGGAGAAATCATCCTGACTATCATAATATAGTGTTTAGACCAAGTAATTTTAACCAAATACTCGTTGCAACCGATGGAGGAATATATTTTTCCGAAAATTCTGGCGATTCAAATCATACAAATCCATCTTTTGAGGCAAGAAATAAAGGACTAAATATCACTCAATTCTATTCCGTTGCAATTAGAAATATTGCAGGCGATGGGTATGTTATCGCTGGTGCACAAGACAATTTTACCCAACGATTAAATGGAAATTACAAATCAGTAAGCGAAAGTGAATCAATTAATGGCGGAGATGGTACGCTATGTTTTATTGACCAAGATGAACCAGAAATAAAAATTTCATCAAGTCAAGGTGGAAGATTTTTCATAGAATCGCCTGAAAGTCAATATTTTTTGAATGTAATTGCAGGTGATTTTATTCATCATGCCGACTATGATAGCCAAAGTAATACCTTTTATACACGATATAATGAAGATTATACTAATAGCCAAACAGTATTTGCCAAATTGAAAATAACTGGAAACACATTTAATCTGAGTTACTTTAATGCACCTCAGGCTTTTTACACAAAAATTAAAGTAGGAAAAGCACCAAATACAGTATTTCTCATTGCATCAGACTGGTCTTGCTTTATCAGGAAAATTACTAATTTAGATTTACCCACTCCTACTTCAACTTGTATTGCAACTGGAAATCAAATGCCAATTTCAGATATTTCAAACATTGATATAGGTACAGATGATAACGAATTATTAGTTACATCTTCTTCATATTCAAGCTATACAAAATCAATCTACTATACCAATAATGGAGGACAAACTTGGATAAGCAAAGATGAAAATAATTATGGATTTCCCAATATTCCTATCAGAGACGGTTTATTTAATCCACAAAATACAAGTCAAGTTTTACTTGCAACTGAATTAGGGGTATGGTCAACCAACGATATTAAAGCGAGCAATCCAGCATGGCAACAATCAAATAATCAGTTAGCTAATGTCAGATGTAATATGCTTAAATATAGAGCAAGTGATGGCATAGTAGCAGTAGCTACTTATGGAAGGGGAATATTTTTTACCGATGTCTTTCAAAAACCAAATTTAAAATGGATAAGTATTCAAATAGCTCCTTGGCGAAATATAGAAGTATATAAAGGTTTTTGTAAAGGTGTTACTCAACCATTGGAATTCAATAACTCTGGTAACTTTAATAGTGGAAATATATTTTCAGTAGAATTATCCGATAATAACGGTAATTTTTCAAATCCAACCATAATAGGAACAGGAACAACAAGCCCTATTCAAGTTACTTTTCCAACAAATATAGCAGACGGTCATGGATTTAGATTACGAGTAGTAAGTAGTAATCCTAACATAATAAGCAATCTATCTGGTAAATTTGCTTTGTTTTCTTCTGGACTTGTCTATCTTAACCAACCTACTTTATGTTTTGGTGGTAGAGGAAGTATTGTAGCTTCAATTACGCCGATAAATGCAAAAGGCACATTCTCTTGGGTAGGACCGAATGGTTTTTCCTCAAATCAAAGAGATTTAGAATTTATCAATTCAAACTCTAATCATGCAGGTATTTATACATTAACTTCTAATTTTAATGGGGTTTGTAGTAATCAATCGTCATATAGTATCAATGTTACAGTATCGAACCCTCCGACTATTTCTCTAACCAATACTGGACCTTATACTGATGGGCAAACCATCAGGCTTGATGTTGTAGGAGCTAATAATACAAAATATTATACGCTACCACATCCATTTAATGATAGAATTAGTAGTAGTAATTCATTTGTAACACTTTCCACTTCTTATTATTCAACTCATATCGGGGGAAAATTTAAAGTTTTCGGAAGATTAAATAGTACAGGATGTTGGGGAATCGCATCATCGAATGTAATTGTAAATTCAAATTGTGGTGATAATAAAGTTATTGATAAATCTATTTATAATAAAACGACTATTTCAGCAACCCAAACCATAACAAGTAATAAATGGATATTAGATGGAGCAAATGCAAATTTTAATTCGGGTCAAAAAATTGAATTTACACCTGGATTTGAGGTAAAAAAGGGCGGAGTTTTTCAAGCACAAGTTGGAGGTTGTAATAATTAATTGTGTCGAACAAATTTTAGTAATTTCTAACGACACTAAACTTTGGTTTTCTGCTCGTGGACACATCATTTATCGCAAGAATGCTTACCGCCACATTGTATTTATGAAAAAGGAGTGCGGATATAAGTAATTGAAAAGTAGAATATTAATCATAATTTGTACCAGCAGACGGAATAATATGAAGTTTTTGGAAGTAACTTAACTTTGGAACAAAACCCGGCACAAGTTACTACTGGCTGACGAGTTCCAAATTCCCCTTCTTCACAAATACTTTTCCGTTAAGCGAAAGCTAAACAAACAACTAAAAACTTATTGAACAAAATAACATATAATCGAATTTTTATGAAAAGATTAGTTACGTTTCTTCTCTTATATCCTTTATATTCCTATTCTCAATTATCATCAGTTGGGTTGGTAAAAGATATATATGCAGGAACAAGGACAAGTTATCCTGTTGCGGCCTTAAAATTAAATAATACTACTACCTTGTTTTTTGCAGAAGATGAATTTTATGGTTGGGAGTTATGGAAGTCGGATGGAACACCAAGTGGTACAACGATTGTAAAGGACATTTCAGTTGGAACATCATCTTGCATAATATATGATCCTTCACCTGATTCTGGGGAAAGGCCTATTGTGCATAACGGTATATACTATTTTTTTGCAGACGATGGTATTCATGGCTTTGAAGTTTGGAGAAGCGATGGTACTGAATTGGGAACATATCCACTTACAAATTCTACTTATTTTGCGATTAGTGCTTATCCCTCTTTCACAATATTTAATGGATTTGTATATTTTTGGGCAACCGACAATAATGGTTACGAAGTTTTATATAAAACGGGGGGTACTTTAAACTCAACAACAGTTGTTAGAACATTTTACTGTGGAGGAATTCGATATCAAGGACCTTATCTATCACAAATGATAGTCTATAATAATCTACTTTATTTTATTTCAGCCGACGAATTACCGAGTTGTAATGTATATAGTTCTTTAAATTCAGCTTTTTGGAGAACAGATGGTACACCAGCAGGGACAATGAAGGCATTTGGAAGTTTTAACAACACTATCCAGCAAATTGGTGTTGCCAATAATGCCATTTATTTTACTGTCAGAAACGATGGTATTTATAAAAGTAATGGTACGGAAAATGGAACAACTCGCATAAGACAAGTTGGTAGTAATTTTCAAATATCAACTTCTGCTGGAACAATAAAAATCATTGAGGCTAATAGTTTAGCTTATTTTATTTCATATGGCGGTAAGTTATGGCGAACAGATGGTACACTACAAGGAACTTTTTCTATTACTTCAACTTCTATTTTAGGAGATGAATCTTTCATAAAATATAATGCTGACCTTTTTTTTGTAGGTCGTACACCATCCAGTGCTTGGCAACTCATGAAAGCAGATGGTACAATTTCTGGAACACAAATAATCACAAACATTCCCAATGGTGGTATAGATAGTAAACTTTGTGTCTTAGATAATTACATACACCTTATTCATCCATATCGTCCAAGTATTTGGAGAACCGATGGTTCTTCTCAAAATGTGGTTAAAATTGTCGAAACAGTAACAAATAATGACCAAATTAATATTGAACCTTTGAATTCTGGAAATGGATTAAACTTAATTAAATTGAATAATAAGATATTATTTATTGGTGATGAAGCATATAATTCTTACCCGCGACCCATAAAGTATGGCAGAGAAATAAGATATATTACAGATAATGGGATTTGTAGTGAACAAATATCAACTAAGTCAGGCAATTGGAATGACCCAACAATCTGGTCATGTGGAACAGTTCCCAATTTCAATCAAAATGTAACAATAAAAGCAGGACACAATATATTATTAACGAATTCTATGGGAGTTCAAAAATGTAAAAACTTAATTGTTGAAACAGGAGCAGTTTTCCAAAATGATGGAAATTTTTTCCTCGCACAGCCTTGATTTAAGTAGTCTACTGTCAATAGTCGATAAGTCTACGGTAAAATAATAAGCTTATAGACAGACATTTAGCTGTTTGCTAATTTGTTGATAAATATTATCCTATTACTTAGGGTTTGCTTAAAAAGTTTCAAATATCAAATTGATCTTGTCATCAATAGGTTAGAATATTGGAAACAGGATTGTTTTTTTGAAAAAGCACGTTTGTGAGTCGAATTAAGAATAGGCACAAAAAATCCTTACTTAGTTTGAGGATATTCATTACAAAGAAAATACCAGCTATCCATGACTCACTTGTATCAGAGATTTTTGCCATTATTTTATTAAGGTTGTATTTAACTTTGCCTTCTCCTTACAATCCCAAACAACACTTTCCAAACTAATACAAATTTGGACTTTAGTTTTTATTTTCCTAATAATGAGGTAATTACAATAACACCAAATGATACTTTTAGAATAATAAGTGATGTTTTTACTCTGAAAGCAATTTTTAATAGCACAAACTTAAACACTACTCAAAATGGAAACTTTAATGTAAATACAAATTTTAGTACATCAGATTTAGAATTCGCTTCACTGCCTGCAAATTTGATTGCATCTGTATTATTTTTACCGAATGGTAGCTCTACATGGCAACTAATTGGAGCAGCGAATGTAGATATTCCTTTTTCTCAAATGGGAATTTTTGCATTAGGTGTAAAAATTACAAATGATAAAGTACCTCCGACCATAAATGTTCTAAACCCTATCCAATACGTAACACCAAACTATTACGAAATAACCTTATCAGACAATAAATCTGGAATTGATTGGGCTAAGTCTATAGTTACCGCTAATGGAAAAAAAATGACGATAAATAGAATTTCAAACGGAAATACATTCAGAATTCCAATAAATGAAATTCCCTCAAATAGTAGTGGTATTTTCATAATTGAGGCTAAAGCATTAGATTTAGCAGGAAATCTAAATACTTATTTTTCAATTTATCCATGTGAAGAACAGATAATTGTAAAAGGTTTAGAGCTTGACCCCGGTAATCCAATTTTAAAGAAAGCACTAAATAAAATTACTTCATCAACAATTACACCATCTAATAAAGATTTGATTTTTAGAGCGGGTAAAAGCATCGAGTTAAATGTTGGTTTTGAAACAAAAGGAAAGACATTTAAAGCAGAAATTGGTGGGTGTAGTAATTGAAACTCATATTTGCCCATTTCATAATAGCCTTCAATTTTTACAAAATCATGATTGGTAATGGCCTCTGTTAAGTTTGTGAAAGAGAGTTTTTTCCATTCTTCCTCAAACGTAGGTTTTGCTTTTCCATACAATTCGTATGAAAAAACAAGTATTAACAGCAAACATCTAAAATACGTAAGTCAGATTATTTGGTG
>JAFEIL010000101.1 GCA_017495105.1 Emticicia sp.
TTGCTGTTTAGTCCAAAATACTTAGGAACTGAATAGGTAACAACAATGATATTTTTACTAATGATTTCTTGAAAGAAGTCCAATTAGTCACACTCGCTAAATACTCCAAAACAATAAGAAAATCGTATTAGAAATCTGTTTTTTGAGTAGATTTAATAATATTTCTAACTTTAATAGAGAATTTAAGCGACGGATGAATACTTATTTGAGTTAGTTTTGGTAATTACCGTTTTTAAAATGGAGATGAAATATTGATAAATTGATTGAATTCCAATTCTTTTTAAATAATAAATCTTCTAAATTATAACTTCTTGCTAATATTATCTGTGAGTTAAGAAAAAAACAATACTTGTAATCCCTAATTTTCATATTTAACTTTGATTTTTAAAAAAACATTGCTTACAAAACATTCTAAACTAAAAATTTAAAAATGACATCCAAAATTTTACTTGCTAGTTTTTTACTATTTGCATTAGTATCTTGTAACAAAGACTCTGAAGAAATAGAGCCCGATAGTGAAGTTCATTGGGATTATGAATCTCCAGCAACTTGGGGTACTTTGGCTTTGCCCAATAATCAGTGTGCAGGGCTTATTCAAACACCTATCAATATCGAAAGTACCAATACTATAAAATCCGTTTTGCCAGAATTAGGTCTAAACTATGCGAGTTTTCCGATAAATATTATTGATAACGGTCATACAATACAAATCAATAATAAAGGTACTAGTAGTTTGAAATATAATAAGCAGGAATATGCTTTGGCACAGTTTCATTTTCATTCTCATAGCGAGCACACAATTGATGGTAAAAGTGCCCCAATGGAAATTCATTTTGTTCATAAAAATAGTACTGATGGCTCATTATTGGTGATTGGAGTCTTGGTAGAAGGAGGTGGCGTTGCCAATTCCTCTATTGCAAGTTATATTGAAAGTTTTCCGACTGTAATGGAAAAGGAATCAAGTTTGTCGAAAACAATAAATCCTTTGGATTTATTACCAGCATCTAAGAAATATTTTAATTATACTGGTTCATTAACCACTCCACCATGTTCTCAAGGTTTAAACTGGATTGTTTTAAAGGAAAAACTAAAAATCAGTACAGAGCAAATTTCTAAATTTGAAGCCAAATACAATCATAATTATAGACCAATTTTACCTGTTGGTAGTAGGACAATTTTTGAATCTATCTGAGGGTAGATGATCTTAAAAAGAATTTTATAGTATAAATGAAAATTGTTTTATGATGACAAAAAGCGGAATAATCATCACAATTTGTATTTAGCAGAACTTCTAATTCATCTTTTGCTAACTATTTGGCGAAATGAGAAGTTTTAATTCCGTGATAACTAAAACCTGTAAGGCCTTTTTTAGACCTTACAGGTTTTTTTAAAATTATGAATTACTGCTTCACCTTAGGCTTAATAATCAACCTCAACGATTGGTCATAAGTGACATAATTCCAAAGCCAGTTGATGAACACCATTACTTTGTTTTTAACGCCCAAAATCGCCATTAAATGTACAAACATCCACACATACCAAGCAAAAGCCCCTTGAAATTTCCAAAAAGGTAAATCAACTACCGCCAAATGCCTTCCAACGGTTGCCATTGAGCCTAAATCTTTGTACTTAAAACCTAATGGTTCTTCTTTTCTCAGAATTCTTAAAAGGTTTTTGGCCAATAGCTCACCTTGTTGAATCGCAGGTTGAGCCACTTGTGGATGTCCGTTCGGGAATTTTGGGTCGCCATTCATTAAAGCAATATCACCTACTGCAAATACGTTAGGCAAACCATCAACTTGATTAAAAGCATTGACTTTCAGTCGATTACCTGCAGCATAAACTTCTTTCGGAAAACCTTCAATCGAATTTCCTTTGATTCCTGCTGCCCATACCACATTATTCGTTCTGATTTTTTCGCCCGATTGTGTGTAAGCATATTTTCCATCAAAATCTGTAATTCTTACTCCATTCCGCACGATTACGCCCAAACGTTCGAGATACTCTTTGCTTTTTACCGAAGCCTCAACTGACATTACTTCCAGTACTTCAGGCGATGCACCAAACAGGTAGATTTTCATCTGATTAAAATCTAATTCGGGGTAATCTTTCGGCAAAATGAGGTGTTTCATTTCTGCCAAAGTTCCCGAAACCTCAACTCCCGTTGGACCTGTTCCGACTACAACCATATTCATCAGACCCTCACGAGTGTCTGCATCCGTGGCAGAAAGGGCATCTTCAAGATTTTGTAAAACCTTGTTTCTCAGATAGATAGCCTCCGAAACTGACTTCATCGGCATTGCATTATCGATGATATTCTGCATACCAAAAAAATTAGTATCCGCACCCATTGCCATTACCAAATAATCGTAGCTAAGTTCGCCAAGTTCGGTTTCCAAAGTTTGCTTTTCAGTCTCTACTTTCAGTACTTTCGTAATACGAATATGCACATTAGGTTTATTCTGAAAAATCTTGCGAAGCGGAAACGAAATTGAACTTGGCTCGAGTCCAGCCATCGCAACTTGATAAAAAAGCGGTTGAAATTGGTGATAATTATTTTTATCAATCAGCACAACCTGAAAATCATGCTTGGCGAGTTTTTGAGCGAGAGCTAAACCACCAAAACCCGCACCGACAATTACGATACGAGTTTGATAAGTTTCTGGAATATTTGGAGTCATTACAATTAATAATTATCAATTAACAATTAGGCTGTGTGCCGTCGGGTAACGTACCGTCGGGCGGCGTTCCGCCAACAATTCCAAAATTAAGGCTTTTCGTTTGCTTATTCTCGCTTTTCTTCAATATTCTTAGCATAATTGTTTAGGTCTTCAATCCTTCGTACCTTTGTACTTTGAATAATTAAAGACAACAAAAATCAGTTTACTATTGACCGTCGTCTGTTGACCATTGACTAATATTGAATTTTAAAGAAAACTTACAAAACGAACCCATTTTTGAACTAATTGCACGCTCGGCAGCCGAAATACATGTCGAGGCTTACGTAATTGGAGGGTATGTTCGTGACCTTATATTAAATCGCCCGAACAAAGATATTGATGTTGTTTGTGTGGGAAGCGGTATTGATTTGGCCGAAAAAGTAGCTAAAAACATAGAAAAAATTAATGAAAACACTAATGTATATGTTAGTTTTTTCAAAAACTTCGGTACAGCACAAATTAAATCTGGTGAAACAGAAGTCGAGTTCGTAGGAGCAAGGCGAGAATCCTATCGCTCGGAATCTCGCAAACCTTTGGTAGAGGATGGAACACTCGAAGACGACCAAAATCGTAGAGATTTCACGATAAATGCTATGGGTATTTCACTCAATGTAAAAAACTACGGTGACTTAGTTGACCCATTCGGAGGCGTGGAAGATATTAAAAGAAAGCTAATTCGTACGCCACTCGAACCTGAAATTACATTTTCCGACGACCCACTTCGGATGATGCGAGCCGTGAGGTTTGCTTCACAACTCGGTTTTGATATTGATGGGAAAACTTTCGATGCCATTGTGGCTATGAAAGACCGTATAAGTATTGTTTCGCAAGAACGTGTTACTGATGAATTGAATAAAATAGTCTTGTCGAAAACGCCATCGTATGGATTCAAATTACTTTATTATACTGGGCTTTTACAAATCATTTTTCCGGAGTTTTGTGAGCTACAAGGAGTAGAAACCCAAGACGGTAAAGGACATAAAGATAATTTCTATCATACCCTGCAAGTGCTTGATAATGTGGCTGTTAGGTCGAATGACTTATGGTTGCGTTGGGCGGCAATCTTGCATGATATTGCCAAACCAGCCACTAAACGGTTTCATCCAAAAATCGGTTGGTCGTTTCATGGACACGAAGAATTAGGAGGAAAAATGACTCCCGTAATTTTTCGAAAATTGAAGCTGCCACTCGATGGAAAAATGCGAATGGTGAAAAAACTGGTACGTTTGCATCTTCGACCAATTGCTTTAGCTAAAGAAAGCATCACTGACTCTGCATTGCGTAGATTATTGTTTGAAGCGGGCGAAGATTTAGAATATTTGATGATTTTGTGTCGAGCGGATATTACTTCAAAAGACCCAAATAAAGTAAGAAAATACCTCGCCAATTTCGATAAAGTAGAAGAATTGCTCATTGAGTTGGAAGAAAAAGATAAACTTCGTAATTTTCAGCCTGTAATTACGGGCGAGATAATCATGGAGGTTTTTGATCTAAAGCCCTCGAAGGAAGTTGGAACAATAAAATTGGCTTTGCGAGAAGCCGTTTTAGAAGGAATTATTCCAAACGAATTTGAACCATCTTTTGAATATGTTTTGAAAGAAGGTGAAAAATTGAATTTAAAACCTGTGAAAAGTAAAGCAGAAATCAAACATATTTTAGAATTACCTAAACTCGAAGATAAAGCATGAATGACGGAACTAAATTTAAAAGAATGCTCGGCGGAATTTTAGCTGGAATTGGTTTATTATTATTATTATTTGCTTGCGTAGCCTTTATGTCAGCCGATGATACTGTTATGGGAATGGCCGTAAAAGGAGCTAGAAAAATCGCCCCAGCGGTATTGGGTTTGATTTTATTGATTTCAGGCATTTCGATGGTAAACCGTACCTAGTGCTAAGGTACAAATGTAGAATGTAGAATTAAGAATAATTATTAAGTTGCCAAGCAGTTTTTGTTTCTAAACTCTACATTCTAAACACTACATTATGGAAACTTACTTCTTCAAAATCTCAGACCCTACATTGCATTGCAAACAGCGTTTTTGGGTACAATAATTATTATATAGTTCAATACTTGCCTGCGAATCAAAGGCTGTTTTTATTGTTAATCCCAAGCCTTCCCACATTTCGGTTATGTGATTTTCTTCGGCTGGTAAAGCTTCTAGGAAATTTACACACCTTGTCATAAGTTCTTGATTATCAGTTTTTTCTGAATAACAAGCCAACAAAGGAATAACCGTATTTATCAAAATATTATTGATAGAATCTCTGCCTAAACCAACCAATTTTTTACTGGCAGTTTTTCCAAAATTATAATGTTCTTGCCAATAATGCGACTGTTCAATTTTTAAAGCATTCCTTAAGTCTTCAATCAAATTAGTTTGAGTAAAAAGCGAAAAAAAACTTTGTTGTTGCGTAATCAAACGGGCTAATTGAGCAATTCGAATTGTTGGAAAATTAGCAGGACGAGTGCGTAAAAATTTCCATTCGTGCGAACTTAATTGTGAGGACTTCAAAGAAAATTTTGCAGCAAAAAAATCATACTCTTGACTCAATTTTTCTGAATAGTCATCAGCTTTTTCAATCAAACCCGCTTGGCCAAAAAACATGGCTTCGATTTGGGTAAGATTATCTCGGTGCTTCTGTAAAACCTTCAAAGGTAGATTTTGAGCCAATCTTAAAAAAGTTTCGGAATTGAGTTTAAAACCAAAATTCCGAGCTAAAAGTTGGTAAGCAGTTTCTTCCCAATCGCCTTTGTTCTGTTCAAAAATTTGCTCTACAATTTGTGCTTTTTGTTGTAAACGTATCGCCAAAACTTTATCTAAGATAGCAAACTTTGATAAATTAGAAACCTCCGAAAATTGTTCTTTACAAGGAATAACAGATTGATTATCAATCAAATGCTTGTATTTGTTGAGAAGTTGAATATCCGTAATTGACCTTAGTTCAACTGTCGGAATCAAACTTCCATCTTGTCGAGTAATAGCTTGGTCATTTTCCCAAACAACGTGCAGAATTACATTATTATAGGCTTCATTATTTTGGTGCTTATGAAGCTGCCAATCCGATGACTTTATATGAATTTCTACATTTCCTACCCATTCAATTTCATTAATATGAAGTCGAGCATTCGCAAAATCTGGCCCAGCATCGGTATTTAAAATACCTGTTTTAAGTACAGAAACTTTTTCACTAGATATAGTTTGAAGGCTTGACTTATCAAACTGTTGAAATTGCCAAAGATAGTGTAGAAATGCTTCGTTCATAATCAATTAAGAATTTAGAAATTAGAATGCATAGAGTGTTTTACGAATATAGCTGCAAATATTTTTCCATTTCTTGCTGAACTTTTTTTGCTTCGTTGGCTGCAACTTGAGCAAAATCTTCATTAGAGGAAGCATAAATAATCGCTCTTGAAGAATTTACCAACAAGCCGCATTGCTGGTTCATACCGTATTTTGAAACTTCTTCTAGACTGCCGCCCTGAGCTCCTACTCCAGGTACGAGTAAAAAGTGCTCTGGAGCTAACTCTCTGATTTTTAATAATTTATCAGCTTTTGTGGCACCCACAACATACATCATTCTGTCACTATCAGCCCATTTTTGGGAAGTCAAAATTACCTGTTCATAGAGACTTTTTTCTGAATAATGGACTGAGGACTTTGTATTGTGGACTTGCAAATTCTGAAAATCATCTCCACCCGAATTTGATGTTAGAGCTAAAAGAATCACCCATTTTCCTTCAAATTCAAGAAAAGGCATGACCGAATCACTGCCCATATATGGTGCAACTGTTACCGAATCGAAGTCAAGTCCAGAAGAAGATTTATCGAAGAATGTACGAGCGTACAGCCCCGATGTATTTCCAATATCGCCACGCTTAGCATCGGCAATTGTAAAACATTCTTTTGGAATATATTCAATTGTGCGTTGTAAACTTTCCCAGCCTTTTGCACCCAACGCTTCATAGAAAGCAATGTTTGGCTTGTAAGCAACAGCAAACTCTGCGGTTGAGTCTATAATTTGACGATTAAATTCAAAAATTGGGTCTTTTTCCTTGAGTAAATGCGAAGGTATTTTTTTGATGTCAGTATCAAGACCAACACACAAATAAGAGTTTTTTTGAGTGATTTGCTCGAAAAGTTGCTGTTTTGTCATCTTATCCTTTTTTTTGACAAATTTCTAAAATTAATACGATTTAATCAGAAAAATAATACTATTTTATTTAGTATATACTACTTT
>JAFEIL010000222.1 GCA_017495105.1 Emticicia sp.
AAGATTTAGGATGAGGTTTAAATGTAGATTTTAACGCTAAAAAAACCTCACCCCCAATCCCTCTCCACATGAGAGGGGAGATTTCGTTCCATCAGGGTCTTGGGCACGCAACTCTAATGGCATTGGTCTTCGCATGTCCCGAATCTCATATCTCAGTACTTGTTCAAAATAATTTTGTTGTTGATAGCAAAGAATTTCCGAACTTTAGGGCAACAATCAAATAAAATTCCTAAAAGTGTCATACATCGAACTTTCCTTACAAATTGACCTTGATTTCAATGAAATCATGATGGCTGAATTGGCCGAACTTGGCTTTGAAACTTTTGTTGAAACCGAAGATGGCTTAGAAGCCTATATTCAAGAAGCTCTTTTTGAAGATTTAGCCGTGAAAAATATGCTCGAAATTTATGCTGAGCGAACACCTATTTCTTATGCTTTTAAGCAAATTGCCAAACAAAATTGGAATGAAGAATGGGAAAAAAACTTCCAAGCCATTTCTATCGGTAATGATATTTATGTGCGTGCCGATTTCCATGAGCCACAAGCCAACTACTTGTACGAAATCATCATTACACCAAAAATGTCGTTCGGAACCGGGCATCATGAAACTACCTCTATGGTCATGGAGCATCAGCTTAGCATTCCACATCAAGATAAAAAAGTGCTTGATATTGGCACAGGAACGGGTATTTTGGCAATTTTGGCCGAAAAACTCGGTGCAAAATACATCAGTGCCTTTGATATTGACGAATGGTCGGTCGATAATACAATCGAGAATATCGCATTAAATAAGGCAAGCAATATTGCGGTTAGATTGGGTACTATCGAAGACGAGCCACAGGATAAATATGAAATCGTTTTGGCTAATATTAATCGAAATATTTTGTTGCAGCAAATTCCAGCATACACAACATTCATGGCCGAAGGTGCTTCTCTTATCATCAGTGGTTTTTATGAAGCCGATATTGCTGATATTCAAGTACTTGCCGAATCGCTTGGTTTAAAAAAAGTAGCCCAATTAAGCAAGAATCAATGGGCTTCGGTCGTTTTTAAAAGTTGAAGCATCTATTTTTTAAGCACTTAAGTAATGAGTTAAGATTAATCGACAAATTTGTTTTTCATAAAAAACTGATAGACATTATGTTATGTTAGTGTGGACTGTAAACTATTGATTGTGGACTACTTAATTGTCTCATTATCAATGATTTGTGTCGAGCGACGGTTGCCTCTGAACCTTTGCAACTATGTGCCTTTTAAGTATAACTGCTTATTGAAAACTGTTTATTGATGACTATTCACCCATGAAGCAATTTAAATGCATTTTATTTCTCATCATTGCCTTGTTGTCTTTTTCATCAAAAGCACAGGTGATTAGGCTTTCTGAGCAACCCGAAGCCTTCATTTCAGATATGCAGTCCGTCATGGCAACGGATAATAACTCTGTGGCGATTGCAACAGGCAAAAAGTTTGAAACCTATTGGAACTCACGCTTCAGCCAAGAACAGAAAAAAGCACTCATTGCCACTTGTCGTAGCATGGGAACTCGTGGCCATAAAATGCCTCAGTTTTATTTTTTCTTCACGATTCTTAATAAGGCGATTGAGCAAGAAAAGTTTTCGGATGAAAAAGTAAGTAGTTTGATAGACATTACCCAAAAATTTGTTGACGGGTATGATTTAAAAACTTCAACCAAAATGTTGGAAATTTTAAAAGATTTCATCGAAAAACGCCGATTGTATGCCTCAAATTTCAATCGTTTATATGCTTTGGGGGGAACGTATGAAATAAAATTTTTAGATAAAAAAGCGGAAACAAGCGTACAAGCATCTACCTCAACGACAAATTCCCAAACGCCAAGCGAACTTCCTGCAACTAAATATTTTGATGATTGGGATACAGCACCTGCTACCGAAGCTGTCATTTCTCCGGCTAAACCTCTGTTTTCTTCTGATAAAAAATCTTTGCCAATCATTGGTGGACTTTCGATTCAGTTGAATGACATTGATTTTGTGATAGCTACGGCAAGTGATTCGGTTTGGATAAAAAAAACAAGTGGAACTGTTTCGTTGAAAGATGGAATTTATGTCGGAAAAGGAGGATTGTTTAGCTTTGAAAGTGCCAAATTACCTCAGATTTCAGTCGTTTTAACAGATTTTGCTTTTGAAATCCGTAATCCTAAGTTTTCTGCCGAAGAGGTAACTTTGACTTATCCCGACCGTTTGACTGCTCCGATTAAAGGGGTTTTTGAATATAAAAGTGAGAAAAGAAATAAAAATGCTCCGCCAACGTATCCTCGCTTTATGTCTTACCAAAGCGATGCTTTGATCAAAAATATCGACCGAAGTATTGAATATCATGGCGGGTTTTCGATGTCGGGAAGTAAGATTTTCTCTTCTTCGGTTCAGAATCGCTATTCAAGCATATCGGTTAAAAAAGAAGGGAAGTATTCCTTTAAAGCGAGTAGTACTCGCTTCGAGTTAAGCGACTCCTTGATTACTGCTCAATTGGCTTATTTTGTGACTTTTATCGAAAATGACTCGATTTATCACCCAGCTGTAAAGTTGAATTATAATCAAAAAAACAATATTTTACGTCTCAATAAAATGGATGTTGGTGGATTTAAGGAAACGACGTTTTCGGATACTTACCACCAAATGAATATCAAATCTGATGCTATGCGTTGGTATTTGAACGAAGGAAAAATGGATTTTTATATCGTTTCGGCCAGAACACAAGTGCCCGCTGTATTTGAGTCCTTCGATTTCTATGATGTCCAAAGAATAACAGGCTTAAATGGTGGTTCGGGCTTCAATCCATTATTGATGGTCGGGAATTTCACACAAAAAAATAATAAATTAAGCTTCTCTTTGGATGAAATCGCTGCCTATAATAATGTGCCGAAGAAAAATATCGGTGGGGGTTTGATGGTAGCAGTACAGCAAGGTTTTGTCGATTATAATCCTTCGAACGATATTTTTAAGCTAACTAATAAAGGACAACACTACTTATTGGCTTTTGCAGGAAAACGAGATTTTGATGATTTTTTGATTCCGTCCATCTATGGAAATAGCAAAGATTCGACTTCTAATGCCACACTGAACCTCAACGATAAAGTCTTGACAATCAGGGGTATTCGTAGATTTAATTTGAGTGATTCACTCAAAATGTATGTATTGCCTTATGACCGTACAATCAAGGTTTTAAGAAACCGCACTTTTACATTTAGTGGACAGTTTAAAGCCAAAAACTATCGCTTTTCGGGCAAGGATTTGTTGTTTGATTACGAAAAATTTTCTCTCTCGCTCAATAAAATTGATTCTGTCACTTTCACCCCGCAAGAAGTTTATCGCAAAGGCGGCCGACAAGAAATTGGTGGACATATTAAATTCTTGAAACCTGGAACCTTGTTTCTTAATCGCCCAGATAATAAGTCGGGAAAAGTGTATTTACCGCAATTCCCAAAACTTAAAATCGACGAAGGGGTGATTGTTTATTTTGATGAGTCAGCTCGTGGCATACGAAAATACAGCCGAGAGGTGCGTTTCGATGTGCCGAAAATTGATTTGGATAGTTTGGCCGTCAAAGATTTGTCATTTAATGGCACCTTCTATTCGGGAAATATCTTTAAGCCATTCAAAGAAGTTTTGCGTGTGATGCCTGATACAACACTTGGTTTCTTGCATAAAGTGCCAAACGGTAAATACAATATCTTTGGTAATGAAACCTCGGTCAATTTCTCTTCGCCTTTGGCAATGGATGGAAAAGGGCTTCAGGCTGAAGGAAATATCAATCACCTTGCTGCAAGTATGACTGCCAAAGAAATCTTTTTTATGGCCGATTCACTTAAGGCATCGGGTCTGATAGGAAAAGTGAATGAAAGTGTTTTGAAAGGCTCTTATTTTCCGCAAGTTTCTATTACTGATTATAGCTTGAAATGGATGCCAAAAGTTGATAGCATGATTATCGCCTCGAAAGCAGGTTTCAATTTTTATACGGGTACTTCCTTGCTCAAAGGAAAGTTGCTTGTGCGTTCGGGTGGTTTGTTCGGTTTGGGCAAGTTGATTCGTACTGACTCCGAGACTGCTTCCGACCAATTGAAGTTTAATAAAGAAGGTTTTATGGCTGATAAATCGCAGTTTAATATAAAATCAAGCCAAACAACGGCTAAATCGGTACTTTTGGGTAAAAATGTAAACGTCAACTTCAACGTAAATAAGAGTATTGTAAATATTGCTACCAACGAAGGAAACTTCAACGATAGCACCGGCTCATCGTTTGAATTTCCGTACGCTGCCTACAAAACCAATGTTGATCGTGCTGAATGGAATATCAAGGACAAGAAGATTACGATGAAAGGTGACCTCGAAACCTCTGTCTTTACCTCAATCAATACCTCACAGGAAGGTTTGGCTTTTAATGGGAACGCTGCAGTTTATGATATCGACCAAATGACTTTAAATATTGGTGGTGTGCCATTTATCAAATCGGCTGATGCGAAGATTATTCCGGCAAAAGGACAAGTCGCTATTCGTCAGAATGCCGCTATGCAGCCATTTAAAAATGCACGCTTGACGATTGATACGCTCAATGGGTATCACAATTTGATTAATGGAAATATCCAAATTGTATCAAAAAATAAATACACGGGAGATGCTGCTTATCAGTTCGTCAACGTGAAAAAGGATACATTCAATATCAAGATGGGTAATTTTGAGTTGAGTGAAATTACGCTCAATGGCGAAGCCAAAAATAGCAAAAACAATAAGCTTTCGACAGTGGCACGAGCAACAGTTAGTGAGCGTGATAGTGTGTTTCTTTCTCCTAAAATGCTCTATAAAGGCGAAGTTACGATGCTTGCCCCAATCAAAAACCTTTCGCTTGATGGTTATATTATTCCAGTACTCAAAAAATACCCGAAACTTGGCGGATATTGGATAAGTTATAAAGGAGATAAATCGGAAGAAATCAAGATTACGGTTGATGAAAACCTGAAAAGTGGAGACTCGCCGATTTTTGCAGGACTTCATTTCCGGACAACTGCTTCTTCCAATGGCCTTTATCCTACGTTCTTGTCACCAAAAGAACTTCCTGAAGACCAAGACGTTTTCTTAGCTAATGGGGTATGTCTTCGAGATGAGCCGAACCGTTTGTTCAATATTATTCCAGAAGAGGGGAGGGCTTTGTCAAGTAATAAATATGAGATTTTGGATGAAAAAGGAATTATTAATTTAGAAGGTAAATTCGATCTTTTGAGTGATAAAGTTTCACAATATGTTCAAACTTCGGGTTTTGCCAAAATTAGACTTGATACTGCCAATCATGAATTTAATACCATGATGCTCATGAATTTTCCGATTGCACAGCCTTTACTAAGCAATATGGCCGAGAAAATCGTGAAAACAAACCTTGATTTAGGAATAAATGAGGCTGCAATCGAATTAAATTCAACGGACTTGATGACCAAAATTGCCAAGTTTGTGGGCGATAAAGACATCAACGATTATAAGGCAAAATCGGCTCGTGAATATATACCCTTGTTTAAGTTTTCTCCGAAATTTATCAATACGATTGTTTTCAGCGATTTAAAACTCCTTTGGTCGCCTAAATACAATTCCTACCGAAGTGTTGGGAAATTGGGCATTTCAAATATCGGTGAAACAGATATCAATGCCAAAGTCAATGGCTATGTCGAGATTCGTAAAAACCCAATCACGGGTGACGAAATGTATGTTTTCTTAGAACTTTCAGCAGAAAACTGGTACTATATGGGTTATAAAGATGGTCAAATGGGTCTTTTTTCATCGGATGATAATTTCAATGCTGCCATTACCGCAAAAGCAGACAAGAAAAAAAATAAAGAGTATCAGGTAATTCCAGTTGATTTTTCAGAAGCAATGATTTTCCGCAAGACTTTCTTGGAAACGTATAGAGGCATCAAAGAAAAGCCAAAAGTGGCAGGCCAAAAACCAAGCGATGCCAAGAAATTAGCCGATGTTCCAAAAGACGAAACCCAGAAAAAAGATGAGAAAAAGAAAAAAGTAGAGGACGAAAAAGATGGGTTTTAAGATGAATGACGTGGGAGGCGACCCTCAATGACGAATGATGCTAACCGAGCGTAGCCGAGGTTCCTGTAAGTCCGCATCTGTGATGCTGGACTTATCGAGGCATTTGTAACCGTAGTGAAACTATGCGACCATACTAGTTATTATCAAGTACCAAAGTAAATGAATTTTAATTATGGGCTTTAAACGATTCGGCGTACCGATATGCAATTAGAAACGACGGAATATATTTCCTCATCTTTGTAACAGTCGATTGACGGTCCCCGTAGCGTCTAAATGTTTTTATGTGTTAAAATCTTCGTCTAAACCTCATCCTAAATCCTTCTCCATAGGAGAAGGACTTTGAAAAGGAAGAGTGTACGTACTAATACGTGGATTACAAATCCACTGCTCTATGGTCGAAGATTGAAAATCTCGACCAGCGGGGAATTTCCTTTGGGGACAAGGAGGGAAACAGTTAGGATTCTCGTATGGTACATTGAGAGCAGCATCACACGTAAATAATGCTTTTAATAGTGGGTCCGATAATCCTGGAAAGCCATACCACGTTTTAGATTCACCAGGCGACCAAAGAGCAATAAGAAACGGTTATAATTATTGGATAAGAAAACCAAGAGGATTACACAGATGAAAAATATCATTTTAGCATTAAATATTTTTTTGGTGGCTTGTAATAAAGGAAATATGACCCCCGAAAAGTTTATAACCGAAGCAAAAAAGAAAGATATTAGCTCACTTATGAGTATTAATATTGAGGCGAGAAATGAGAGAGACAATGTTTTTCATTATTCATATTTTCATATATTTACGAAAAATGATACCTTGATTATTCCTTCTATTGAGTTTTTTGATGATATAAAGAGTGATTCTATTC
>JAFEIL010000266.1 GCA_017495105.1 Emticicia sp.
GAACTATATTTGCTGATGATTAAAACCAAAGAAAAATATATTTTTAATGATGAAAGTGGCGACCCATTTTTTTACGCTTCTGGCAAGAAATTACTGGTTGGTAAGGATGGATTTCAACCATATTTAATCATTGGAATGGTCGAAACCTCTGACCGAAAAGCATTAAGAAAAGAAGTGATTCGATTTATTGACAGAATCAAAAACGATATTTTATACAACTCTATTCCATCGGTAGCAAGTCAAAAAGATTGGTATGTGCATGCTAGAGGTGACCATCCTGAAATTAGAATCCAGTTTTTTGAATTTATTCGTTCTCTAAACGACATTAAAGCAAACGTAGTGATTGCTCGCAAAGATCTTTCCATATTCAACAAAAAACATAATAACAACCCTTCTGAATTTTATTTTGATGTCTTACATCATTTATTAGCTGATCAACTCACTGATCCTGATACTGTTTATCATTTGTATTTGTCTCAGCGTGGCAATAATACCATGCAACGATTTTCCGAAGCCGTAGTAAAAGCACTTATAGCAGATGAAGTAAAAAGAGATAAACAGTTGATTATCAACTATAAATTAGATATTGTTTCGAGTAAAGAAACTCCCGAATTGAGTATAATTGATTCTTTGATGTGGGCGATTCAACGAAAGATTATTAAAAAAGAAGAAAGGTATTTTGAGGCACTTAAAGATAAATTCGGAATGATAACAAACTTATACCCAACACCTTAAAACAAAAAAGCTAAAAAATCTCCTCGCCCTCGTGCCAATATCGAAACGTCGAACCGTGGCATCACCCATCATGAGATGAGATACAGAAACGAAAAACCTTTTAGCACACAAAAATAAGCAAATTTTAGAAGATTTATAGAATTTTGATGTTTTTTTAAGAAGCTATTTAAACTTGAATAAAAGTATTCTTTCTTCGACTGAATTTGAATCCATAATGGAATTATTAGTCAATGTACATCAGCGAAGCCATCAGCCGTTTTTAAAATGACAAGTGAAAACGAAGGATTTGTTTAAATAGATTTTTGAAACCTATTTTTAGCCGATGCCTTTGCCATCTTATTCTCTACTGCCCTTGAAAAACGGCTGACACCTCTGCTGTTAATTACATTACGGATTAAAATTTGGCTGAATCTCTCGATTCATTCGTTAAAACTTAGGCGAAAGGGGAAGTCAGAAAATTAATTGTATGCTAAGTCATTTACTCTTAAAATCGCATATCTAGTCTCAACTAGCTTTTCTTCTGGTGTTATTGAAATAGGCAGATTAGAACCTCTAAAATCTACATTTTCCTTTATTCTAATATAAGGTATAAGTAAAACTAACTTTTTAATTGCATCGTGGTTGGTAACGCCCTGATGTATAGAAGCTACAAATTGTCTAACAGGATACCATTTATTTTCAAAAAGAAAAGCATCTAAATCAGCATTTCTGATACCCTCCATTGAGCCATTGTCAAATAGTTCTTTAGTTCTAATAAACTCGGTAAATGTCATTTTAAGTTTTTTATTTTAGTGATTGTATAAATTTGTGATTTTTTGTTGGTTTAATGCTAAAAATGAGTAAATCAGCGAAGACATCAGCTGTTTTTTAAATTCGCCATGCGATGGTCGCCCAGATGGGACTTGAAACAGATTTTATTTTTTCACTTCTTTTAATCTGTTTTTTAATTCATCTATTTCTAAATTGAATGTTAAGTTTTGCTTTTCCAATTTAGAATTTAATTCAAGTAGTTGCTTTTCTAATTTTGCATTTTGGTCAACGAGTGCTTGAATAGCTTTCAAAGCCACTCCAGACGCATCAATTGTGCTGATATGCTCTTTATCCCCTTTTACACCTACCTCAAAAAGTTCTTCGAATTCTTCGGCGATTGGACCAATGTGCGTTTCATCAGTACCTTTATACGACCATTTTTGTATATTTAATTGGGAAACTTTAGAAAGAATTTCTGAATTAGTAAGTTCTTCAAAATTATCTTTAAATGCTCGAGAGGAAGCGTTGGTCCAGGTACCTCCTTTAGATAGGAATGCACCGTTTCCATCGTTTGTGTCGTTTCCTACTTGTAAAGCATAATCATTTGTGTTTCGACCAAATGCCCATCTAAGTGTATAATTTTTTGCTCCAAAAACCATTGTATTACTTGAAGTTACTGTAGAATAAGAACCAATTGCTGTTGAATAATCAATCGGTAGGCTCCCATTATCCCGTCCCGCATAATAGCCAAGGGCCACATTAAAACTTCCACTTGGAATATTTTCTAATGCAGAAGCACCAATTGCAGTATTGAATCCTCCCGACTTGAAAGTTCTCATAGCAAAAAAACCAAGGCCAGTGTTTTGCTCGCCTGCAGTATATTGCTCTGCAATACGGGTACCGATAAAAGTGTCGTATTTGGAAGCTTGAGCACTCATTATAGCAGCCCTTCCAATACCTATATTTTCAAATCCTGTTGTATTTGATTTCATTGCACCCTCACCAAGACCAATATTCCACTGCCCCGTTGTATTCGACATTAAGGACAGGAATCCTATTGCTGTATTATAATTTCCTGTAGTGTTTAAGTATAAGGCTTGAAAGCCTAAACCTGTATTTGAGCTACCAGTTCTATTTTTTTCCAAACTACCGTTTCCTATTGCTACATTGGTTGTACCGCTAATATTAGTATAAAGAGAAGATATACCTAAAGCCGTATTATCATTACCAGTCGTATTTCCAATCAATGCGGATGAACCTATTGCCACATTACTAGTTCCAGAAGTATTGGAGCTTAACGCTTGAGAACCTACCACCGTATTATTAGTACCAGTATTATTTGCTGGAGTAGCACTTCCTTTCAAGGCTTGATATCCTACTGCGGTATTTCCTGTTGTAATTGCGGAATTGGTATTATTTGCAAACATCATTGCCTGATGCCCAATTGCGACGCTAAAGTTGTTTGCCTTATTATCCAATAAAGCACCTTGCCCAATAGCAATATTATTACTACCAGTTAAATTATTATATAGGGAAGCATTACCAATTGAGATATTACTAGAACCGGTAGTGCTGTTTTGAGAAGACTGCTTTCCAACAGAAATATTATCATTTCCTGAAGAATTACTGTATAAAGCCCATTGTCCAATCGAAGTATTATAGTTTCCTAAAACATTATTTTGTGAAGCATGAGAGCCAATTGCTACATTACCTTGGCCTATTGTATTGTTATACATTGCTACGATACCTATTCCAACATTCTGCTCTCCGATAGTATTTTTAACTAAAGCTCCATTACCAACTGCAACATTATCAACACCAGAGGTGTTTGATAAAAGTGCCTCTGTGCCAATACCAACATTTCCACTACCTTCAGTATTTAATTTCAATGCGTTTACTCCCACACCCACATTTCTACTTCCCGTTGTATTATTCAACATACTTTGAGAACCCACAACTGTATTATTAACACCTGTATTATTTGCTGGAGTAGCACTTCCTTTTAATGCTTCATATCCTACTGCCGTATTTCCTGTATAAATTCCTGAAGTTCGAGAATCAGCATTTGACATGGACTGAAATCCAATTGCTGTTGAACCAGAATTACTAACATTTGAAAATAAAGCATATTTTCCAATAGCTGTATTATCATTACCCGTTCTGTTATAAGCTAATGCTTGATGCCCAATTCCGATATTTATACTTCCTGTAGTGTTATTTTGTAATGAATAACTTCCAATTGCTGTATTGTAATCACCTACTGTGTTCATTTGTAATGAATTACTTCCTATTGCTGTATTGAAATTAGCTGTAGTGTTTAATTGTAATGAATTACTTCCAATTGCTGTATTTTTAATACTTATTGTGTTATTTTGTAGTGAATAACTTCCAATTGCTGTATTTGAACCACCTGTTGTGTTAAATCTTAATGCACTAATTCCAATTGCAACATTTGTACTTCCTGTAGTGTTAGATAATAATGAAGCTTCTCCAAGTGCTGTATTAGAATTGCCTTCTGTATTAGAGTTTAAAGCGTTGTATCCAATTACTGTATTTGAATAACCAATAGTGTTATTTTGTAATGAATAACTTCCAATTGCTGTATTTGAACCACCTGTTGAGTTATATTGTAATGAATAACTTCCAATTGCGGTATTTGAACTACCTGCGGTGTTAGTTCCTAATGCACCATTTCCAATCGCAATATTTAAAGTACCTGTAGTGTTTGAACTTAATGCATTTTCCCCTAAAGATAATCCATTATTGGATTTACCTTTCAAACCTCTTGGAGTAATTAAAATTGAGCCATCAGAACTATTTAGTGCTGAAATCTGACCAAATACACTTAAATGATATAAAAAACAAAAGACTAAAATAAAGTAAAGTTTCATGGCAATTGATTATAATATAAAAGTTCAAACATTTTTTTCTTCTTCTGGAAATACTCACAATCGTTCCGTTGCATAATTCGATTGTATCTTTGTTTATCCGCATTTGCAAAAAGCTAGAATTTCCGAGCTATTGGTTTGCAACCAACCAAACCAACCATATAACTCTTAGGTTGCTCGTTTATGGTTGGAATGGTCAGATTAATGCTCTTACTCGTTAAATTCAGCATCATAGACACAAACCAATATTAGACTTCCTTGGAAACGGAAAACATCAACTTATTTACATTTTGCCGCAATATCATCTAAAGCTTTTTTAAGGTCGGCCGAATTCGCAGTAGGACAAGACTTTAAAAAATCATAACCTGCATTAAGATAATCCTGACATTTAGTTTTATTTAAAAGGTCAGATACATACGCTACTGCTAAATCGCTCACTTTTTTTGCTTTAGCCTCACAATTAACAGGCACAGGGGCAGCAACAACAGCCTCGCCTTTTGAGCAACTTCCCAATAATCCGAAAGTGGCAGATAATAGTAAGGTGGCAAAAAGAATCTTTTTCATAATTTTTTCTGATTTGAAATGGTTACTAAACAAACAAATGTATTTTAGCCAGTTATTTTACGGTTGCAAAATTTTGGACTTTTCGAACTGTTGGTTTGCAACCAAACCAACCATAAAACCCTTTGGCTGAGTGTGCATGGTTGGAATGGTTGAATGGTTCAACTACGATTGTAAATGCTCTTTACGTTAAATCCAAAATCATAGATGCAAACCAACTGTGAACTCCGAGAAAACGGAAGTTCTCCTTTATTGATGTCTGTTAAATTTAAAACTTAAACGTTACACCTAATGAACTATATGGAAAACCACCTTCAGCGTACACACCTAATTTTTCTTTGAAATAATATCTTATTCCACCATATCCGCCTAATAATACTCCACCAGCAACTCCACTATAATATTGAGAAAATGTACCTCCCACTTTCACAGTTCTAAATCCTGCAACTAAGCCTACATAAGGGTCAAATTTGTTTTCATCAATACCCGAATCTTTTAAAAATTTACCAAAATGCACACCCACTCTTCCACCAATACCTACATAAGTCACTCGATAATCAAAAGTTGAATAACCATAGTTTCTTGAAGAAAATGCACCTATTGCTCCAAGACTAACTACGTCACTTATGCCAACATCTACGCCTGCATTTAAACCGAGACCGTAACCGCCTCCGAGGCCAACACTAAAGTTTTTTGTGCCTTTTTGAAAGGCTTGTGCATTTGCTGTGATTGAGCATACACAACTCAGCATAATAATTGAAATTGTAAAGATGATTTTTTTCATTTTTTTAATATTTAATTCCTACTCATAGGCTTTTCAGAATACGCCCCGTTTTTTAAAGTTGTTTCTGGACTCAACTTTAGCTTTTTTATTTTGCAAAATATATTTTGAAAACTATCTAAATTGTTCTTTAGAGGTTCTCTTGTTTGTAATTTGCCGCTGTGCCATTTCTTGAACTTGCACATGAGAGCAAGCTATAATTTTCAATAAACAAACGAGAAAAAATCTTGATGAATAAAATAACTGATTCATTGTAATGATTAACTGAACTAGTTACTAACAGAGACCTTCAACATAAAAAAATCACTTTCAATCTCAGACCGTACAGCTCATCATTTTTCTATTGCTTTAGCCAGCCAAAAGTATCTTGTTACAAAAAAACTTCCTACAAAATTTACATTATAACCGTTAGTAATGTACTTTCACAGATTTTTAAAATGAGCAAATTAAGTACTCAGTCGAAAATAATTGGCAAATATTTATTATCTAATTTATTGATAATCAAGATATTATATTATATAAATGGCAAATGCTTTGTTCAAAAGGCTTAGATTTTTTTCATTAGAGATTATATTATTTATTCTTGCGTAGAAAGTCTGCTTATGCTTTGATATTTCAAGATAAATAAAATAAACAGCTGCCAAAAAGATAAAATATAAGGCTTCATAAGCCAACTCATTCATTGAATAATTAGCTCAACTAGTAACTGATTCGAAACTTCAGCCTAAATAAATCAATGCAATCACCAAGCAATTTGTCAGTTGAATGAGTTGGTCAAAAGTATATTGTTTCAAAATCATAGCCTACAAAATTTGCATTATAATAATCAGTCATGTATTTTCACCGATATTTTTACTTGGCCTATTAAATGAAAATCGTAAATATCTACTGTCTTTTATTGTTTATTTCTTTCTCTGCTAAAGCCCAATCATTAAGATGGTTGGATACCGAAAAAAAACGTGTTTATAGAATTGATATCCAAAAAAGTGTTATTGAAAAATCATCAAATTCATTTGAATGGCAAGAAATTGGCAAGGTCGAATTAAAAAATATTCAAGAAAAAGACATTCTTGCAGGTAATGAGATTAACTGTCTAAATACGGACGATAAAAACTTTGTTTACTTATTAATGAATTGTACAAATCAAGTGTATCAATTCAACTATCAAACGCTACTTTTGGAACGAATCGATAAAACTTATTATGGAGGATTTAATTGT
>JAFEIL010000272.1 GCA_017495105.1 Emticicia sp.
GGTATATAGCGACCTTTAGTTTAGAAAAGCCATTTTTACAAAGTGCATCAAACAGGGCCTATATGGGCTTTGAATTAGGTGGTGGTATTGGTTACGAGCAAATAAATAAGGGAACGGAAACAATCAATAATTTCAAATTAAACAATAGTTCTACTGTCATTGGAGTACTACAATTTGGATTAAATGCCGAATTATTCATAAGTCGGGGCTTTGCAATAGGGCTAAAAAACACACTTTATTTCTCGCCAAACTCCGCCTTACAAAGAGTCACATTTGCCAACGGATTCATGCTTAAATTTAAAATTAAAAACACCAAATAATGAAAATCATCACTCAAGTTCTTCTTTGTCTTTTACTTTTTTGTGGTTGTTCCAAACGCACAATTGATGCTACGCCTATCGTAGAAAGTGATTTGCCTTATTCTTATTCCTTTACACTTGCTCCGCTCGACGGAACGGATTATACGAAAACTGGAACAGAGAAACAGTATAAACTTTACATCAAAGAATCGGGTAATATCTCTTTGGAAAATAAATATCAATTTTATTTCCTAGTACCATCTGACCGTTCAGCCAATGCAGAACTATTTGCCAATGGCAAATCTTTGGGTAAAATCACTAATTCAGAAAAATTTTATTTTAAGTATGCTGCCATCTATAACAAAGCCCTTGATAACGAGCTCATTCTTTCAATTAAAATGCAAAAACCAGATATAGGTACTTATACTTTAGGCTTTTCGGTCGCTTCAGTAAAAGACTTAACGGCTGAAAAGACCATTCTTAGAAATGTTACCGTACTCTATTAAAACTTTTAACCGCAAAAATCAAAAATAATTATGATAGCTTCTTTCATTCCTTCCGACAATCAATCAGAGTCAAAAAACTGGCAATACAGAATAATCCAACACATCAATCAATCGGATATTCAAATAGATGTTGAACCATCTGCAATGGACAAATATATCAAAGACATTGCCGATGCTTGTGTAATTACACACCAAGAAGCTTTAGAAAACTTAGCAAATGGTTCGTCTATTTTAATTGCATATGACAAGGTTATGGAAACCCATGTTTCTTTTTCGGGGGATTATTATTTAGAATTGATTTATCAAAGCATAATCCAACATCATTTAGAGGTTGCCGATAAGTATAATTACCCTTCAATAGAATTTTCAGCATTTGTTTATTCTTTAAAAAGAGAATTAGAGCATGAATACGGATTAGATAAAGTTTTGAATCATGAAATCAGTGAAGATGATATTTTTTCTTTCATCCTTAACAGACTTAATTCATGAGTTATCATAAAAAAAAAGTATTTGAGAATAACTTAGAAGCCTTACGTCTGGCTATCTCCTATCAAGATAACAATATCATACCATCAGCGTATGATATTGGCATTTTAAGCAATTACAAAGGCTGGGGGGGAATAAAAGAAGTTCTATTTTCTCCGACTGATACATTTGAAAACAACGAAGATATGCGTAAGTATGTCATTCAACTGCATGAGATTTTAGACCTTGTGCCGACCCGTAAAACACATTATTTAGAAAGCATTAGGAAAAGCACACTTACTGCCTTTTACACCCCTCCAAAACTAATTGGAATAATTGCTCAAAACATAAAATCAGCCTTAAACAATGAGGAGTTTAGTTTTCTAGACCCAAGTGCTGGAACTGGTTTATTTTTTGACACATTTGAATCGCATTCCTTAATACCTCAAAGCTCCGTTCAAATTGAATTAGACGATTTAACCGCCTTGATTAATAGTGTAAAATCTCGGTCTTATAGCAATACCCAAGTAAAGACAATGGGTTTTGAAGAATCAAGGTTAAGTGATTCAAGTTTCAATGTAATTGCATCAAATATCCCCTTTGCCAATATTCCTGTTTTCGACCCAAACTATTTTAGAATAAAAGATAAAACGTCTGCTCGATTGAATTCAACAAAAATGGTACACAACTATTTTTTTGTAAAATCAATTGATTTATTGACAACAGGTGGAGTTCTGGCATTTATTACCAGTGCTGGGACATTGGCAAGTAAAGGCAACAAGTTTGTTCGGGAATTCATAGCTAATAATGCCAATATCATAGGAGCCTACAAACTACCTTACTCAATGTTTGCAGAACAAGGAATCAAACAAGTTGATGCTGATTTAATAATTATACAGAAAACAGCCCCTAAAAAAGCACTTTCTACAAGAAATGAAATCTTTATCAATTCTATAAATTCGGGCGACTTTCCTGATAGACGAAATTTAACCTTATCCAATACTACAAATCAATTTGGCGAACAAATTGACATTTATGATACAACAGATATAGACTCTTATTTCTTGGCTTTGAATGAAAATATAGGGAAAGCTTTTGTAGAACGCTTTGATTTAGAACTATTTAGGGCAGGCATTGATAAAACCATCTTACAAAACAACCACCAAAGTACAAGTCATACAGTAAGCGTAGAAAGCTCATTATTTGACATTCCAAAGTCAAGAATTGACTGTACTATTTTTATCCAGGAGTATTACAAAACTGGAACAATAGTTACACAAGACCAAGAACTTTATACGCTGATTATAAGCAACCCTGAGAAGAAAAACGAAAAGCCACAAATTGAACCTTTGGGCATTAGCCGCTCAAAGGCAGAATTATTAAGATCCGCAATAGAAGTAAGAGATGCCTATCTCTCTTTGCTAACATTTGAGCAAAGAGAACAAATTCCTAACAGATTACTTAGGAACCAACTCAATGAAACCTATGATAAGCATATCAAAAAATTTGGCTATTTAAATACTCCTTCATCAGCATTTACCATTGAACTTGATAGGCAACATTTTAGACAATTATTGGCCTTAGAAGTACGAGAGAATAGTATTTATGTCAAAGCAAGTATTTTTAGAGAACCCACCGCTATTGTCGCTCCCTCTGTAACTACAGACAATGAGTTAAATATCAGCATTGCTCTAGAAAAGTCTTTGAATAAGTATGGATATGCAAATGAGCATTTCATTAAGCAATTAATGAAAATTAGTCAATCTGAGTATGATGCTTTGACCCAAAATCTTTTATTTTTCAATCCTATATCAGAAGGCTTTGAAATTAAAAACAAAATTTTGACTGGCAATTTGCATCAGAAAATACAAACCTATACATCTGCTCTTCAATCGACACTTAATGAAAGTACTAAGCAAGCAAGTGAAAAGACAATAAAGTTTTTGGAAGAGAATCTTCCTGCAAAATTAGGCATTGAACAAATAGCCATAAATCTTGGAGCAAGATGGTTAGAATCTAAACATTATGAAGCATTTTTCAGCAATAAAGAGGTCTTTGGGCGTATTACCGAGGTGAAATACAATAATTCTCTAGATGAATTTTATTTAAAATTCACTTATTCCACTGGTTCAGCAAAAGTTGCCGATTATGGTTTTCGCTGTGATGGTAATGGGCGTTATTACAGTGGTTTACAAGTGGCTCAAGATGTAATGATAGATTCAATGCCTTCTATGAACTATACATTACCCGATGGCACTAAAAAAATAGACAAAGAAGCGGTATATAAATGGAATGATTCTGCCAAAAGATTAAAGACAGCCTTTCAAGCTTGGATAAAAACATATGAACGTCGAGAAGAAATCGTAAACAAATACAATTATCTATACAATGGGTATGTTTCTATCAAAAGTGATGGTAGTTTTTTAAAATTTGATGACATTCATTTTAAAGCCTTAAACATTCCAGATTTATATAATTCTCAAAAAAATTGTATTTGGAAAATGATATTGAACGAAGGGGGTTTGGTTGACCATGAGGTGGGGGGTGGAAAAACCCTAATCATGTGTGCCACAGCACACGAAGCAAAGCGATTAGGTATTGCAAAAAAACCAATCATCTTGTGTATGAAAGCAAACGTTACTGCCATTGCTCAAACCTATCGCACAGCCTATCCACAAGACAATATATTGGCCCTTGATGAAAAGGATATGAGCAAAGAAAACCGCCTGCAGCTCTTTGCAAAATTAAGTGCCAATAATTATGATGCGGTGATTTTGACCCATGATCAATTCATTGCCATGCCGCAAGACCCGCAAGTCATGGAAACCTTTTATTCAGATATGATTGAGAAGTCGAAATTGAATTATGAAGAATCTCAGCAAAAAGATTGGGGAGAGACTGGTAAAAAAGAACGGAAAAATTTATTAAAACACATCGAAAACCTTACAGTCAAATTACAGAAAATCAATGAAAGAATCAAAGAACAAAAAGACGAAATATATAATTTTAAAGATTTTGGATTCGATTATTTAATAGTGGATGAAAGCCATAAATTCAAAAATTTAGTATTCACTACCCGTCATAACCGAATTGCAGGCCTAGGAAATATCCATGGCTCAGACAGAGCATCAAACATGATGTTTGCTTGCCGAAGCATACAAAAAACAAGAGGAGACGATACTGGCATTGTCTTTCTATCAGGCACACCCATTTCAAACTCAATAACAGAACTATATAATATCTTTTCTTATTTAAAACCCGCAGAGATGAAAAGAATGGGTATGGCACATTTTGATGCGTGGATTGCCAATTATTCTGAAAAAACAGTTGATTTTGAGCAAAACGTTGCCAACCAATTAGTACAAAAAGAACGGTTTAGGCGATTCAACAACGTACCCGAACTGTCTTCCTTTTATACACAATTTGCTGATGTTCAGAATGCAAAAATGATAGGCATAATACGTCCAGAGCTTGATAATAAACTGATTACCTTAAAGCAAAATGACGAATCCAATGAATTTACAAATAATTTAATGGAATTTGCAAGAACTGGAGAGCCAACACTTATTGGACGAGATACTTTGACGGATGGACAAAAGACAGCTAAAATGCTAATGGTTACCAACCTATCAAAGGCCATGAGTTTGGATTTACGAATGGTCAAAGAGAATGCAGAATTTAATCCAAATTCCAAAATTGCGGTCTGTGCTAAACATGTGGGCGAGCTTTATAAACTTTCAAGCATTGATAGTGGGGTTCAATTGATTTTTTCAGACACAGGAGTAGGGGATACCGACTGGGGTTTCAACGCCTATAAAGAACTAAGGCGAATACTCATAGAAACCTACGACATACCAAAATCTGAAATTGCATTTTCACAAAGTGCAAAAAGCGACAAGCAAAAAAGAGAGCTTCATTCTAAGGTTAGAAATGGAGAAGTGCGTGTATTCATTGGTTCTACCGAAACGATGGGAACGGGAGTAAACGTACAGGATAAAATTATTGCTATGCACCATTTGGACATTCCTTGGCGACCATCGGATATGGAGCAACGAAATGGCCGGGGAATGAGAACTGGAAATCTACTCGCTGAAAAATATAACAATGGCCACGGGCTTGCCAATTATATTTATGCAACCGAAAGGACATTAGATTCATACAAGTTTATGTTACTGGATTTAAAAAGCACATTCATTAATCAAATCAAAACAAATTCTACCAATTTACGATTTGTTGATGAAGGAGCAGGCGATGAAAACAATGGAATGAGTTTCAAGGAATTTCAAGCGATTATAAGCGGTTCGGGGGAAATGATAAAACTGGCTCGTTATGAAAAAGAGTTTAGGGCATTAGAAGAGCAAAAGGATATGCACCTAAAAATCAATAATACAAACCTTAACAGCTACAATAATTTGCTAAAAGACAAAGCCAAAGCCTTTGAATTTCAGCAGAAAACCGCAAGTGATTTAGGATTTTACAAATCATTAAAACCAAGTGATGAAACTGTAACTGAATTAGAACCTAAAAACAAAAACTCGAACTCGATTGAAATATGCTTCAAAGGCATTACCTATACCAACGTAATAGATTTAGGCAAGCATATTATCCACATGAATGAAAAAGTTGTAACTACCACGCAAGAAGTGGGTAGTATCGGCAATTTTAAGATAATGGTTAGTCCTCGTTTTAGGTCTGAATTATTTAATGAATATAACGAACGAGATAGAAGAGAAGCTGATTTATTTAATTTAAAAGGAGAATCTTTTAATCATTTTTCCATCATATCTGACAATGAGATTTCCTACACCCATAATAATGGGGAAATAAATTCCCCCAATCCAGAAACCGCAGGAAAAAACTTTCTAAACGCATTGGATAAAATTGAAAACATATTTTTTAATTACAAAAACAAAGTAGAAATCATCAATAAAAACATAGAAGATATCAAAGACCGCTTAAATCGCCCGTATTTAGAAGAAGATAAAATGTTGGAATTAATTACTAAAATGACCGAATCAAAAGAAAAAATTGCAAAGGAAATGGAAGAAAATATATTTGTTTCCCAAGCACCAAAAGAAGAAGCATCTTTAAAAAATAATTTCCCAAAAATATAGCTTTGTGAACAAAATGAACTAAAAAAAGCTACTCAATTGAGTAGCTTTTTTAGCGTCAACTTTTGCAAATTAGTTGGCATGTTGCAAATGTTTCTGATTACTTACAACATAATTTGATAATTCTCTATTCAAAAGGGTTGTTGTTATTGAAAACCCACCATTAACTTCATTAACCACACTTATGAGAATATTATTCTTTATTTTCTTCAAATCAATTTTATCCATCGCAACAATTTTCTTTTGAAATGCACCAATGTTAAAAGAATCAAAAGAATCATTAAATTCAATAATTCCATTGATTAAACGAAGTTCCCATTTAATTTCTACCGATGAATTGGAGCTTGCTGCAAAGCACGAAAAATACCAAACATCGTAATTAGGTAGTTTTGTTAGTTGAAAGTTTTCGATAAAATCTTCATTTTCAAAATGTGAATGAATCATTCTTAAAAGTTTTGGTGATAAACTTGTAGCCATTGCTGAACTTGTTTGATTGATACACTTTAATATTTGTG
>JAFEIL010000223.1 GCA_017495105.1 Emticicia sp.
CTATAACGCTGAAAGCGTTAAACCGCTACGACGGACCGTTCGAATAGCCCCGAAAGTATTTCGGGGTTTAAAATATAAAAAATGTTGACAACCACGAAGTGGTTGAACAGAACCGTCCAGTTTAAGTTCAACCACTTCGTGGTTGTGAATATAATCTATTTGATTTACCCCGAAATTCTTTCGGGGCTATTCATGTTTAAGCCCTTTGGGCTTGAGAATGCGTAACATCAATTACGTTTTGAAATACTAAATCTTCGCCAAGATAAATCTTGACGAAGATTTGTATTATTTCAATATTAATAACCAGGGTTTTGAGGCATCGGTTTTGTTAGATTTGCATCAATTACCGTTTGTGGAATTGGTAAAATTGTATCTCGCAAAGCTATCACTGACCCAGCATTGATATTATACTTTTTGGTTCGTGCAAACCATGTTTTGGTTCTTGTCAAGGTATATCTTCTATGTTCCTCTGTTAATAATTCCCTCGAACGTTCATCCAAAATAAAATCAAGTGTTACATCAGCTGCAGTGATTGGAGTAGCTTTTGCTCTACTTCTCAAAGCATTGATTGTAGTAGCAGCCTCAGCTTTTTCTCCTAATTTGAATTGAGCTTCGGCCAACAAAAGATATGTATCGGCCAAACGTAAATAAATAATATCATTATAGTTGCTCGACTGCTGCAAATCTGATGGGATAGCAGGAGCCCAATCCCATTTACGCGTATTTGGCCATGCTTGGGCAGTGGTGGCGTTGGTTAGCGGTTCGTTGCCCGTAATGTTTAGTTTAACTACATCGCCTAATTTTGCCCCAGTTGGTAAGGCTGTTGGATTATTCATCGTCCACGAAAGCCTCAATGCAAACTCCGAACCCCTTTCATCAGTCGGGCCATACACCGAAAGTGCATATTTTGTTATGCCAAATCGGCCAATGCCACGTCCGCCGTTTTCAATAGAAAATGTAATTGGAGATTTACCACCAACCGAGATTCTTTCATAACGATTGACCCAAGAACGTCGCATGATACAATTTTCGGCACCTGCTGATAAGTATTCATTTTGTAAAACAAACAAAGCTTCGGTATTCCCTTCACTCCTATTTGAGTTCCCATCAATAAACATATCGGTAAATGGTGTTCCTGGCAAACTTTTATTCACACCATAACGAGCAGTCACTAATTTATACAAACCATTACTAACAAGTGATTGAGCCTTTTGCTTAGCTTTGGCATTATCGCCAATCGTTAAGTACAATTCCGCCAAATAATGCGTAGCGACTGCTCTCGAAAAACGTGCGGCATTTGGTGGTGTTTCGGCTAAATTTGTTTCAGCGTATAATAAATCGTCTTCCATTACTTTTCTGACTGTTGCCACTGAAGTGCGTTCCCAGTCGGTTTTTATTGAGTTTCCTGTAGATTCCGTCAAATTAAGCGGTACATCACCAAACATAAAAGTTAGGTGACGATAAGCCCAAGCTCTTACGAGTTTTGCTTCGCCCACAATTTGCTTTTTCTCTGTTTCAGTCCATTTAATTGATGGATTTTCAGCTCTGTCAATAATCGTATTTGCGGCATTAATAGTTTGGTAAAGCCACTGCCAAACATTGCTAATATACGGCACAGCAGGGTTTAAAGTAACCCCAAAAGTATTAAAAACTCGCTCAGGTTGCTGCCCACCCGCTGGAAATGGACTATATGCATTATCAACGCCAATAAATGCAGGAGTAATATACATATCGTTGGTAGTATTTGATGTTGGGCCACCATCAATACCACCTCTTTCTCGACGAACTAAATTGTATAAACCGTATAATCCTGCTTCAAATCCTGATTTATTGACATATAAATTTTTAGGAGCAATAATATTTACTGGTTCTTCAACCAAAAAATCATCTTTACAGCCTGTTGTTCCAAAACTGACCACCAAAGTGAGTATAAAAAGTTTTATGATATTTTTCATTGTTCTACATTTTAAAAGAGTGACCATTACTTGATTAAATTACAAACCGAAGTTCATTCCAAAAATAAATTCACGTTGCAAAGGCACGTCTAATTGATTATTGATTTCGGGGTCAAGTCCTGTATATTTCGTAAAAGTTGCTAAGTTTCGACCAGTTACATAGAGTTTTAACTTATTCAATTTTAGGCGATTAAGTATTGCACTTGGCACTTGATAAGCCAACGAAACATCTTTCAAACGAGCAAAGCTAGCATCTTCGTAGAAACGAACATTAAAAGTATTTGCCAAAGCATCATTGGCAAAGTGGGTTCCTGAAGTATTTGTTGGCGACCACCAATCTTTTTTGGTTGTATTTCTGCGAACATCGCCAAATACATCATCTTGTTCGAGTGGGTTCTCTTTGGTAACTCCCCACAAACCGTTGATGAAAACCATCAAACTAAATCCTTTATAAGTAAAAGTATTAGAGAATCCATAGACTAATTTTGGGTCGCTATAACCTAAAATGGTTCTATCAAGCGTTGTACTTACTTTTTTATCGCCATCTACATCAACTACTTTTACGTAGCCAAGCTTACTTGTTGGTTGAGCAGAAGCATCAATTTCTCCTTGAGAAGTAAAAATTCCCCCATTTTGTAAGCCGTATATCGTACGAATTGGTTTGCCGATAAACCATCCGTTGGCTACATCATCACGACCATCACCGTAGAGGTCAACAATCCTATTTTTATTATGCGAAAGATTAAGATTGCTTGTCCATTTAAAATCATGGGCATTGTAATTGACCGACGTAATGCCTAATTCAACACCACTATTGGCAGTTTTACCAATATTTTGTAAAATTCTGTCGAAACCTTGTACTGATGAAATGATACGATTAAGCAATAAATCTTGGGTTTTGCCCGAATAAACATCTAATGAGCCTTGAATACGGTTATTGAAGAAACCAAAATCAAGACCGATTGTCCTAGAAGTTGTTGATTCCCAACCTAATTTTTCGTTGGCTAATTTATTAGGTAAATAGCCTGTCAAAACAGTGGTTCCATTCAAATATTGACGAGTGGCCAAAGTTGCCAAAGATTGATAACTTGCCACAGCCTGATTGCCATTAACTCCATACGAACCTCTCAATTTTAAGTTGCTTATAAACTTGATGTTTTGCATAAAGGCCTCCTTTGAAATATTCCAACCAAGAGCAACCGATGGAAAAACTCCGTATTTAGAATTTGCTCCAAAACCTGAAAATCCATCTCGTCGGGTTGTCAGTGTAATTAAATATCGGCTATCATATCCATAATTGACACGCCCCATTTGCGAAACTAAGTTTTGCTTATAGTTTTCGTGAGAAGGCGTAAGCAATGTCGCTGCATTCATCTGATAATTAGTCAAAACATCATTCGGAAATCCAACACCTCTAAGTTGGTCACGGTCATAATCTTGACTTTGCGAGCTATATAACGCCGTAATATTTAGGCTATGTTTGCCAAAATCTTTTACATAAGAAAGAATATTTTCAGTAGTAAAACTTCTTGATATTGCAGTGAAATTTGTGGCACTTCCTTTATTTTCAAAGCCAACTGCTGTGCCTATTCCGTAATAGGTTTTACGTAGATTATTTTCATATTCCACTCCAGTGTTTAACTTGTAAGAAAGCCCTTTCACGAAAGGAAAATCAATCTTTACATTATTTGCACTAAAAACACGGTACCCATTGTCTTTATTGGTAGCTACTGTTTCTCCAAGTGGATTTCCCGAAGTATTATATTCTGGCCAAGCATAAACAGTTGGTGTACCATCCGCGTTGAAAGCAGTAGTCAATGGATTCATTACATTAGCCCCAAATTGACCTGCGAAATCGGCTGGACGGCCGCTACGGTCTTGAAATGAAAATTGGGTAGATGAACCAATGGTAAGCCATGGCGTAACTTTAACATCAATATTGGGACGTATCGAGTATCTTTTGAATTGGTCATTAATGGCGATTCCTTGCACATCGAGGAAAGTTCCACCTAAGTAAAAAGATATTTTATCAGTGCCACCTGCAACAGATATTGTATGCTGCGACCTCGAACCTTGTTGCGTAGCCAAATCGTACCAATCTACTGCTTTACCTGCATCATAAATGGCTTGTTCGGTCGGAGTTATTGAATTGGCTGGAATGTTTAATCTAGTTTTCTTGAAATCATAAAATTCAGTTCCAGTCATTAGATTGGGTTTATTGGCAATATTCTGAACGCCATAAAAACCATCATACGTAACATTCAATTTGCCCTTTTTGCCTTGTTTTGACGTAACTAATATTACACCATTTGAAGCTCTTGCTCCATAAATAGCAGCCGCTGAAGCATCTTTTAAAACTTCAATTGATTCTACATCATTTGGGTTAATTTCAGAAATTCCACCTGTGTAAGGAATACCATCCCAAATAATCAACGGACTTGTACTGGCACTGATTGAATTACGGCCTCTTATCAAAATAGAGTTATCATTGCCTTCTGCACCACCACTATTGGTATTGATTTGTAAGCCAGGAATTGCTCCCTGCAAAGCTTGGGCAATGTTTGTATTGGGAAGTTGTTCCAACCTTTCTCTAGAAACCGAAGCTACTGAGCCTGTTACATCACTTTTCTTTTGTGTTCCGTATCCAACTACAACTACCTCATCAAGGGCTTTTGTGTCAATTTTCAGACTAACATTGATAATGGTCTGATTACCAATTGAAACTTCTTGTTGCTCATAACCCACAAAACTGAAAACTAGAATAGCTTTTTCGTTTGGAACAGTTAGTTTAAAATCACCGCTTCCATCTGTCACTGTACCATTAGGCGTACCTTTGATGCTCACGCTTACGCCAGGTAAGGCTTCTTTAGTACCTAAATCGCTTACTTTACCCGAGATTGACTTTTCAATAACAATACTTTTTTGAGAGGATTGAATCGTTGAAATTCCAGCAATTACATTTTTTTCGGTATTTTGAGTAGGTTGCGTTGTAAGGTTTGGAACAGTATTTTCTTGAAATCGGACATCAGCCTCGGCCGTTTTCTTGCTTTTCTTTTCGTTCATTACCAAAAAAGTTCCGTCTTTTACTTTCTTAAAGCGTAAGCCAAACGGACCCAAAATATTTTCTAAATTTCGCTCAATTTTTGAATCAAAGTTCAATGAGTTACTTGGTACTGACAAACCCGTAACTACTTTGTCTTCAAATAAAATATCAATATTATAATGTGACTTCAAGTTGCTAAGAGCGTCTTTAAGAGAAATCATCGTTGATTTTTCCGAACGAGGAACTTGTTGTTTGGCATAAGCCATCATCTGAGCCATGCTTGTATTCTGCCAAATAAATAGCATCGTCAGCACAAAAAAAGTCTTGCAGACTAAAGGTAGTTTTTGTTGCATAATTATTGTAAAAAATTGATTGGTTTATTCAAAAAACGTAACATTATTATTTTGTCGATTGTAATTAATTTCTAATAACTCCGCGATGACCTGAAGAAGTTCGTCGGCATTTTCAGCGTGAAAAGTGCCCGTTATGGTTCTTTTTGCTAAAAAATCCTCTCTAAATTTGATGGTTAAACCAAAGTTTTCTTCAATCATTGTGGCTACTTCTAATAGCGATGTTTCATCAAAAATAAAACGCTGTTCTTTCCAGGCTGAAAAAATTTGTGGCTGAGGAACTTCTTTCAAATTCAATTGACCTTTTTGGTCTATTACAACCAAATCGCCAGGTTTCATGGTTATTTTTTTTGCTACTTTTCCATCTTTATAATTAAGTTGGATTTTTCCTTTATTTAACACCACTTTTGCATCTTTCTGACGTGCATTTACGTTAAACTCTGTTCCTAAAACTTCTATTTCAAAATTTTTGTGCGTTTTTACGATAAATCTCTTGTTGTCGAAAGTATGTTTCACCGAAAAGTTTGCTTCACCTGTCAATAACACTTCACGAATTGAATTTCCAAAGCCAAAACGTGGCACTTTCAAGGAAGAATTAGCATTTAGTGTAATTTGACTTCCATCAGAAAGTTCAATTTTTTCAATTTCCCCAAAAGTTGTTTGATAGTTTTGATAAAGGATATAGTTTTTACCCAAAAATAATCCTACGGAAATGCACACTGTAATTGTAGCAGCGATGGCAAACCAAGTACGATTTTTATTGAAAAAATTGGGTGAAGTTGCTTGATTGGCTATTGAAAATACTTGCTCAGAATATTCAATTTTTAGTAGTGATTTTTCAAGAGCAGCATCTACATCAGGTAATATCTGAATGAATTGATTTTCCCATTCATCAAGCCATTCATAATACAATTCTTTATTACTTGGTTCTTGTATCCAAGCTTCAATTAATTTCTTTTGCAGAGGAGTAGCTCGACCCGCAAAATTTTCAAATAATATATTTTTATTAACTGATTTGTTCATGAGGAGTTTGGTTAAAAAAATTTGATGGAGTTGTAATGAGACCTTTATTTGATGAAGGCTCGATTAATATCCATTGAGTGAATTTCGCATTTGGGCAAGTGCTTTCATGATGTGAGCCTCGACGGTTTTTAGTGCAATTTCCAACTCATCAGCTATTTCTCGATTCTTTTTATTCTCAAATCGACTCATCAAAAACACACGTTGACATTGCGGAGGTAGTGCAGTTATACTATTTTCTATCTTTTGGAAAAGCTCATCAAATTGTAGCATTGTTTGAGGTGTTTCTTCAAATATCTGATTCTGATTATTTTCAGAAAGCGTATCAATATCTACCTCTTTTTTAAATTCCCATTGTAGGTAATTTAAAGCTCGATTTCGGACAGAGGCGTATAAATATGCCCTAAAAGATGTATTTATTTTGTCATAAACTTTGTTTTTCCATAAAACTAAAAATACATCACCCACAATATCTTCGGCAACTTCTTTCGAATACACAAACCTGACAGCATGACTAC
>JAFEIL010000398.1 GCA_017495105.1 Emticicia sp.
TATGATAATCAACACGTTACAAAGGTTTTAGCACCATAAATGTCCATTAACCCGAAAAACGTTATCTAAAATATTGGTTGAATACATAAAAGTGGAAGGAGAACTACCGATAATTTTATACCTCAAAAGATTACCATAATTGTCGTAAGTGTCTGTTTGTAAGCGTTTTATGTATCGAAAATCTTTCCATAAAATGCCAACGGACAAATAAGAAAGTGAGTAATTTGATTCAAAAACAGAGGTAGGGAAGTAAGGATTTTCAAATAAATAAATTTCCTTAGGATAAACGTAGTTAAAACCACCATAACTGCTTGTCAGAAAATCAGTAATTTGACCATTCAAAACCCTATTTTCAGATTCAGAAGGCATTTTAACAAGACTAATTTGCTCGATTGGTATATTTATTTGGTTATTTTCACGCATCCAATAGAGTGTGCTGTAAAGGTTAAAATTGCCAGAATTATGTGTGTCATAATCGGTAACATAACGATATTTTTGAATGTTTATTTTTCCATCGGATTGATAATTTCGAGCCTCTTTTGCTTGAAAATAAGTGTTATCGTAATCAGTTTCAGTCTTTTTATAGACAAACTTTGAATCGTCTGTATCATCATAAGAATATTCTTCTGTACGAATTTGCTTTACTAAACCAATTGCCCATTTATACTGACGAATGGGTGTGTAATTTACATTGGTTTCTACTTGATTTGCAAAGGTTTGACAACCATTATTATTATTGTTTGCTCCAAAACCCGAAAGCGGAACAATACTTTTTCCTATTAAATAGCCTAAAATGGGCGATTCTTCTGATAAAATTGTAGCGAAAGTGTTGATTTGCTCATATTTTTTTCGATTATCAGTACCATAAACTACCTTATTCAAAAGCTGTCCACGATTCCAATGACGGCTTTTTTGCATTTGTTTTGCTGCTGATGGAATCGTAACTAAATCATCGCCAACATCATCTTTATAGGTGTAAACAGTTTTCCCGTTTGAACCGCTGGGCGGCGTTCCGCTACCGTTATCGTCGTATTCTGTTACGATTGGATAAGTTACGACGCTTCCCTCATTTGGGTTCATGGGTTGCGTGTATGCAGAAGAAAATACCTAAATTTTGAATTTATAGTCAGGCGATTCAGGTAAAATAGGAATAGCACTTTCGTGGATATGGTTTTGAACGGTTGCATAGGTTTTATTAGGGATATTGAGCCAAATATCTCGATAAGTGCCATTTCCACTTTCATTTATGCCATATTTATAGGTTTTTGTGATGGTTTTCGGAACGCCGACCGTACCATTTCCATCATTTGAAACAATGCTTTTGATACGTAAACCGCCTGCCATTTGTCCGCCATCGTGTCTATGTGCTTCATACTCAAAATCTGTATATCCGCCTGTTGGGTAAGTAAGTTTTGTTAAGATTCTTGCTTGCATTAAAGTTTCATTTGGACTTCGATTAGCACCTATGCCCGAACCATTATGTGAACCTACATTATGCACGGTAGGGCTTCCGCTAACACCTGTATCATAAGCCTCGAATGTTTGGGCTTGAATAAGCGTAGCATTATTTTGACCATTATAATATCCCCAAAAATCTTTTGAACGAGAATCTCTATCGGGTAAGGTTTGTGCATTATAAGTGCATGAATGAGTACCGATTGTAGCACCTGTATTACTTTTCAAATCAACAGAATCCAAAAACAAACGCCCATCTTTATAGCTTTGATTTAAGACAAATTGTTTGATTAGACTGTATGAATTATTATTGACATTGAAGCCATAAATTTCTATTCTTTCAAGCGACCTGCCCAGACCATCAGCACGATTTGGCGAACTGACAAAAACAATTTTTCCATTTGGAAAAAATATTTCGTTGAGCAATTTTGAATTAACGGTTGCGAATTGCGTAGTTGTTGTTCCACTTTGAAACCCTGCCGTTCCGCCATATTCATAATTTGCTCCGCCTATATCGGTTTTATAGATTTCAGTATCAATAATATCAGTATTGAAAGTGATTTGAGGATTAGAAATATAGGTAAAAACGGCTTTTTCGGTCGGTTTTGTGCCTTGAATTGTGTTTAATTGCCAAGCGGAGGTGTAAGAATTAGTAGTTTCTTGGTCTTGAAAATCAAATCTAAAACCGTTTTCATCGGTCAAAGTAAAACTTGATAGAACGCCACTATACGTAATTTTAGAACGCTCGGCTTGTTGCCAAATATAGTTTGGTGAGGAGGGAAGTAGTACAAAAGAATTGTTTTTTGAAGGCAAATTATAAGAAAAAACGTCTCTTTCGCTGTCCTTTCCAAAGTCGGAATATTGATTTAATTCGGTTTCTAAGGTTTCGGTAAGGCATGGGATATTTGTAGTCCAATTGGCGTAATCGGCAGGTAATTGATTTTGTAAAAGGCTGTTATTGTTACTGAAATCATCTTCATCACGTTTACCTTTAACGATTCTTGAAATTGAGCCACCAGCTTGTAAAGTCCAACCCAAACCGACCCAAGAAGCGTTATCGTTTACTTTGTTTCCGCTTGCATGGTAGGTTAATTTTATTGGAACTGAAAGACTGCCGATTTTAAACTCAAAAATAGGTATTTCGATAGAAGGTAAACCAGTGTACATGGAAACTGGAATAGTTCCGTAACGTTCCATTGATGCTACATTGGGAGATTTAGGCGTAATTTGAGGTAAAAGTGTAGAAACATCCGTCATTGTAATTTTAGGAACTTTCTTTCTGATGGAATCTTGTTTTGCTGTGTATTGAGCAAAAGTAGCGGTAAAAGTTAGCCACAAAGCAAAAGAGTAGTATATCCGTTTCATAATTGAAAAGGGTTTAAAAGTTTGATAATTGGATTTTATAAGGTTCTTATTGAGTTGGAAGTTGTGCAAAAATACTGCAATCTCCTTTGGAATATTGTCCAGTTGGAGAGATATTTATTTTACGGTATTGTTGAAAAATTTCCAACGGCTCGCAAGCAAGATGATTTTGGAGCGAATGTTGAGTTAATTAATTGATTATCAAACTTTTACTTGCTTGCCCGAGTTGGAATTTCGAGCCTTTGAACGCTCTTCTTTCCAAGTGTCGCCAAGCACCAACAAAGACAAAGATATAAAAAACGTAGAATAATCAGAGAGGTTTTTGCGAAAAAAAACGATGCAAACCGCTCTAATCTCACGTCGCCGAAAATGATAAGTGCAGAAGCCCAAAAAACGTAGAAGCTATCGAGAGTAAACGCTATGCACTTCTTCTGATTTTACGTCGCCCGAAACTTTGCGTTCAAAAAAATACCAAAAGACGATTGTGTCCCCCGAAAAAATTGCGAGCTATAATCTAAAAAACAACCTTGCTTTAAATTTGTCGGCAAAAAAATTTGAGAATTAGACTACAAGTAAATTGTTCGAGTCTTTTGACATTTTAAAAAAATACAGAGAAATAGGTAAATATTCAATGTCAATTAAATTTCCAACATCAATACTTGAAAAATTAGAATACGAAATCTCTTTTTCAAAAATAGTATTGTTTGAGTCTTTAAACTTTATTTTAAATTTATCTGCATTATCCGAATCTTCAATGATAAATTTGTCAATAATTATTGCTTGACCTATAAGTTTATAACCATTTTTCTCATCTTGTTTTGTTTTGCGAATTCCATAATAAGAGCCAATCCAAATACGTAATAGTAATGAGATGAGCAATAATACAATAAGAAAAGTACTTAATTTACCAGCAAAAATGAAAACTAATGAAAACAATATCAGTACAATTGAATAAATTGAAATAGCTTTTTCTCCTTCTGAATACATTTGTTTAATTGAAGCATAATCGACTTCATTAAAGTTTACTTTTGAAATTTGTTGCAATGCTGTTTATTTCTTCCAACGACCAGCATTATGATGGTTTTTGGAGTGGTTTTAGAGTTAATTGATTAAATATCAGACCTTTACATAATGCTTTACGTTGGACAGAACTGACTTTGCGACCGCTCTGATTTGGCGTCGCAAGACGCCCAAGCCAGCCAGTCAACCCATCTCACCAACTTGATTGCTGAAAGTAAATTTGCACGGAAAAATCTAAAAAAGCAAACGAGTGCAGTGAAAATTTGAGTTTCTGGAAAAAAGATGCGAAACTACCACGCAGAGAAATTGTCGAAGACCCACTTTGCGATTTATAAAACAGAAAAAATTCCAAAAGGCTGTCCTGTCACCCGAAAAATATGCGTTTGAAAAAATGGAAACCCAGCGGATTTTGCTCGTCGAAAATGCCTATGAGCAAAAGTATAAAAATGAGTGGCAATTAGGACAATTAGTGAATTTTGAGAGATTTTTCAAGTTTATTTATCTCATCATAGATACCTATAATCATTTCATGTAATTCAAATTGAGAACATTTATATTCATCAATTTTGCCAAAAGTTGTAAATTTTGAAAAGTTAAAGCCTTCTTCAATATCGTTATAGTAAATCACATTTTTTCCAATAATTGCAACAACCCAAAAGCCATTCCCTTCATCGCCCATTGTATCTTCATTCCACTTTTCTGGCTCGATTTTTATGTACTCCCAAAATTTTAAATAAGATGGTCTAAGACTTAAAATATCGTTACACCAATCTATATTTTTTTGAATTAAAGACTCTGGTGCTGGTGTCCACATTTGAATTTTGAGTTAAACCTTCCAACGACCGCAAATAAGAAGATGGGGATTGGATTTTGAGTTAATTATTGATTTATCAAACTTTTACTTATTTGCTCGTGTTGGAACTGATGAACTTTGCGACCGCTCTAATTTGGCGTCGAAAGACGCCTAAGCCAGCCAGTTAACCCATCCTACCAACTTGATTGCCGAAAGTAAATTTGCACTGAAAATTACAAAAAAGCAAATGAGTTGGATAAAACTTTGCGAAACTTAGAAAAGTTGGTAAACAAACCAAGCAGAGAACTTGTCGCAGACCCACTTTGAGAGCAGAAAAATCAAGAATTGAGTTGGAGAGAACTGTCCTGTCACACGAGAAATATGCGTTTGAAAAATTGAAAAACCAGCTATTTTTGCGTGTCGGAAATGACTTTGAGCAAAAAACTGTCAAACCATTTCAGCAGCATACGCTCTGTTACAAAACTAATATTCATAAGTGAATATGTAATTAGTGGTAATGTTATTTGATTTAATTTTTGAAACCCCATTATATGAAACTGGTAATTGATTTTCATTGTAAATGAAGTTATCATATTGGGAAACTTCATAATCACTTTCCACTTCGATTACATTATTTTTACCCAAATTTCTATAGCCTAAAACAGAACTGGGTGATAATGAATATAATGCCCATATAGATGAGTTTGAAGCAAAAGGGTTCAAGTTTTTATCAAATTTTAGATAACTAATTCTTACCATTTTGTTTACACTGTCAGTAATTTTACTGTAATTGGAGTTTAAATTGTACTCAAAAGTTAGATTCGTTGGAAACATAACTTGGTTATTGTAACTTAAAATTAATCCATCGTTATTTAATTCTATGTTTCCTTTCCATTTTTGGAAGTCACCATTTGAATATTTGTCAAAAAAACTTACTTCAATACTTGTTTTTGATAGCCAATTAAACGTAGTTTCAATCGAACGATTAATGGTAGTTGTCAATATCTTTATCAATTTCTTTTCATTATCATAAGTAAATTTTGAGTCAATAACGTAATTGTCAGAACCACTTTGTTTTGATACAGAATTTAAGGTATTTGGAAGATAATCTTTGTTATATGAAATTTTAATTGTGCTATCGTATTTGTCACTTTTTGAAGTGAGTTTTGTAACGTAAGTATTATTAATATTAACTTCCTTATTTTTACAAGATAAAATGATTATTATTATTAAAAAATAGATGAATTTAGGCATACCATTTATGTTATTTTAAAGCTCTTCCAACGACCAGCATTATGATGGTTTTTGGAGTGATTTTAGAGTTAATTTGTTAATTATCAAGCCTTTACATAATGCTTCGTGTTGGAATTTCGGAACTAAAAACACAGCGTTTTCCAAGTGTCGCCAAGCACCAACAAACACAAAGATATAAAAAACGTAGAAAAATCAGAGAAGTTTTTGCGAAAAAAAGCATTTGAAAGCCACGCTAATATCGTGTCGAAGGTAACGATGTGAACAAATAACAAAAAAATTGCGAAGTTTTCGAGAGTAAACACTTAAAAATTTCGCTAATCGGCTGTCGAACTACACGAAGAGAACTATGAATAAAATAAAACTTTGCACACCACGCATTTTCTTTGTCGAAAGTGCCTAAATAACTAAAATTATGAACTGGATTAATTCAAATGTACAATTACCAAAATCAAATGAGGAGTATATTACGTGTGGAAAAGGACTTGACGGCAAGTTAATTGTTTCTACGTTAGGCTGGCAAGATGGGAAATGGTTTTCCGATGTATTCAATATGGAAATACCAAAAAATAAAATTCAATTTTGGATGCCTTTACCACAGCCACCCATGGAATAGGCATTTTAAAACCTAAGAAAACTCTATGCTTTAAAGATGTCGCTGAGAACATTGGCATAAAAAAATAGAATTAAAATAGAAACTATGAAATGGTATCAAAATTTAAGTATTAATCAGAAAATCAATGCGAAATCGGTTTTTGCCTTAGCTTGTGGTGTAAGTTTTGAAAGTTTAGATTTTATGTTTTCTTTGACGGAAAGAATTGAAATGCTATACAATAAACTTGTCAGCGAAAATATTATCGTAGAATAATTTTTCCAACGACCAGCATTATGATGGTTTTTGGAGTGATTTTAGAGTTAATTTGTT
>JAFEIL010000429.1 GCA_017495105.1 Emticicia sp.
AGCCTGTGCGTAGGTTTTAGAACCTCACTCCCTTTAGGGGTGAGAGTATGTCAGTAACTTATAAATATTTCGTTCATTGTAATTAAGCTCTTTTACCCAATCAAATACCTATTTGTTGGCAGAAAAGCCTTTTTCGCCTTTCTTTAGGGGTAAGATAAGTGTAGCAAAAGTTTCACCTGATATAACATTTTCTATCGAATTTGTTAGCTTATCTATCTCAATATCTATTCCTTCTATACTTCTTTAGACGGTGAATTCAACCATAAATTTACAAAATAACTCACAATACACACATATTTTTAATGACTTATGAGGTGTGCTAATTTTGACGCACTGTTAATTTTTAAAGATTTAATTAAATTCTTCGAAACGATGGATGATTTTCTCACCCTTTCGCTAGGAAGCAATTATGATTTTACGTTCAACACAAAATTAAGAGAGTTTTGTGTGCGGAAAAATTGGACAATCTCATAAAATTAAAAAAATGCAACTTGCTCTTTAGGAAATGTAATTTTAGTAAGGTAATTTAGATTTTTGTATAATATTCTTTATTGTTAAAATCAACTAGGGTACCAATTTGTAGTTAAAAATGAATGTATTTAATAGTATTTTGGAATTATTAGGGAGATTTCATCCACTTATTGTTCATTTTCCATTAAGTTTGATTTGGCTTGCATTCCTTGTAGAATCCGTCGTACTCTTTCAAAAAACAGAAAAATATAAACCTACTATAAAGATTGTACTTTGGATAGTGGCCATTAGTAGCTCTTTATCAGTTGCTTTTGGTTTATTGCTGATTAGTCAAGAGGAATATGGTGGTTCAGAAGTTCAATTTCACAAATGGTTTGGAATTACGACCCTGGTTCTTTCTTGGCTAACGTTGTATGCTTTTTCTGCAAACGAAGTTAAAACTTATCGAATGCTTTTGGTAATATCTACATTTGGAGTAAGTATAACTGGACATTTTGGTGCTATGCTAACACATGGTGACGAATATTTAACTGAGGTTTTTGAAAAAAAAGAAGTTAATTTGAATCCCCAAAACTTAGAAAAACTAATAACTACAAACCATCCTGATTCTGAAAATAATATAATTCAACCTGAAGTTCCAACTAGCCGATTAACTTATGATGCTTTAAATATTTTAAATTCTAGATGTTTTGAATGTCATGGGCCAAAAAAATCGAAAGGGAAACTTAGATTAGATTCACAAGAATTTGCTTTAAAAGGTGGTAAAAGTGGCCCTGCTTTTGATTTGGAACATCCCGGAAAAAGTGAAATGTTGCGAAGAATACTTTTGCCTGCCAACCACGACGACGCTATGCCTACAAAAGGTAAAAGATTGACTAAATCAGAAATAAGTATTTTACAAAATTGGATAAAAGAGGGGGCAGTTTATACTGAGGGAAATTTAAATCCTAACAAAAGAATAGAGATTTCTTCATTGAAGAAAGTTTCTTCGTTTCATGATCCTAAAGAATATTGGGCTCAAAAAACTGAAACTTTTGAGAATGTAGCTTTAGTTTCTAATACTTTAAACGACAATCAACTACAAGAATTAAATACCAATGTACGCACCATTCTAGCCCATAATTGTTACAGCTGCCATAATGCCACAAAAACAAAAGGTGGTTTAAGGCTTGACAAAAAAGAATTTATTTTTAAAGGTGGCGAAAATGGCCCAATTTTAATAGCAGGAAACCCTGCAAAAAGCGAAATAATCCGAAGAATAAAACTACCTGACAGTCATGATGATGCCATGCCTTCAAAAGGTAAGCGTTTAACAAAAAATGAAATTGAAATACTTGAATATTGGATAAAATTGGGTGCTCCATGGCTAAATGGGCCAGAAAAAAGCCTTTATCGTGTAGCTGCTCTAGAGCCGCGACTACCTATTTTACCAAAAATAACCGGACAATTATCCAACCCAGTTGATTTGTTTGTAAATCAATATTTTATTAAAAACAAAATAGCTTGGCGAAAACCAATAGACGATAGAACCTATATACGAAGAGTGTATTTGGATGTTATTGGCCTTCTTCCAAGTTCGTCTGAATTAGATGCTTTTGTAAAAGATTCTTCTCCAAATAAAAGAGATAAGCTAGTACAAATGCTTTTAAATAAAAATGAGGCTTATGCCCAGCATTGGCTAAGTTTTTGGAACGACGCACTTCGAAATGACTACACTGGCACCGGTTATATTACAAAAGGCCGATATTCTATTTCAAAATGGTTGTATAGTTCACTAAAAAATAATGTTTCATACGAAAGGTTTGTAAAAGAATTGATAAGCCCCACAGAAGAATCTGCTGGATTTATAAAAGGAATTGCTTGGAGAGGTACGGTAAATTCGAGCCAAACAGTAGCCATGCAAGCCGCTCAAAACGTAGCCCAAGTGTTTTTAGGCTTAAACCTAAAATGTGCTTCTTGCCATGATAGTTTTATATCTGACTGGAAATTAGCTGATTCTTATGCATTTGCCAATGTGTTTTCTGATACTTTGTTAGAAATCCATCGCTGTGATGTACCCACTGGTAAAAAGGCCAACTACGGAGTGTTGTATAATTCGTTAGGAAAAATAAAAGAAACACCAATCACCGCCGACCGTTTAAAGCAGTTAATGGACATTTTAGTGCAAAAGAAAAATGGCAGATTCTATAGAACACTAGTAAACAGAATATGGGCTCAATTGCTCGGAAGGGGGATTGTGGAACCTGTTGACGTTATGGACAATGAGCCTTGGAGTCAGGATTTGCTTGACTGGCTGGCTTACGATTTCGCTAATAATGGTACAGACATCAAGCGACTTATGCATCAGATACTTACCTCAAAAACATACCAATTGCCCTCAAATAGTCTAAAAGATCCACAATTGTTAGTAGCACAAAATTTTGTTTTTAAAGGTATTCTTAAAAAAAGGGTTACCGCAGAACAGTTTTCCGATATAATCAGCCAGGCTTTTTATCCAATATATACGGACTCGGATGTGGCATTAAAAATGTTGCCATCAAGCATTATGACAGAGATGCCTTTCGCCCGGGCTTCATTAGTTAAAAATGATGCGTTCTTAACTTCTTTGGGTAGACCCACTCGTGAAACCGTTTCAACAAGTAGGATTACTCAAGCCAATTTATTACAAGCTTTGGAACTAACCAATGGCTCAAAATTTAATAATGCCCTTCAAAAAGGGGCTGAAGTTTGGGTAAAAAATTATGCTACAAGTGAATTATTAATACAAGCTTTGTATAAGAAAATACTAAATAGACCACCTACTTTTAGAGAAATGAATTTAACGAAAAAATATATTGGAGAAAAACCTACGGTAGAGGGTATTCAGGATTTGGTATGGGCTGTAGCTTTAAGCCCTGAATTTCAGATAATTAATTAAAACTTTTAGCTTTTAAAAAATGATAACCAATAGAAGAGATTTCTTAAAAAACACTAGCATGGCTACCATAGCGGCTTTGGGCACAGGTTCACCTATGGCTAGTCTAATAGGAAATGCGAGTGTGGACATAGCTTCAAAAATAACATCTGCCGATTCTGTAATTTTACTTTGGATGGCTGGAGGCATGGCTCATACCGAAACTTTTGACCCAAAACGTTATACCTCATTTGAAAAAGGTATGGAAGGAAAACGGGTCTTGAGTACTTTTAATTCTTTACCTACTGCCTTGGACGGAATACAATTCTCGGAAGGTTTGCAGTCTATTGGAAGTGTAATGGACAAGGGAACTTTAATACGCTCGTATGTTGCTGCCGATTTAGGTCATATTTTACATTCACGGCATCAATACAATTGGCATACTTGTTACGAACCGCCCCAGTCAGTGGCTGCACCGCATATAGGCTCTTGGATTTCGAAACAATTAGGCCCAAAAAATCCTGTAATTCCACCCTTTATAGATATAGGTCAAAGGTTTACCGTAGGTGAAGCTGAAGAATTAAAAGCTTTTCATACGGCAGGTTTTTTAGGTAATGAACACGGCCCATTTTTTATTCCTGATCCAAGTCAAGGTTTAGATAGTGTCCGCCCGCCTGTGGGTATGGATATGAAGCGATTTGAAAGTAGAAATCAATTGTATAATAACCTGATTTCTGAAAGTGCTCACGGGGAGTATGGAAGCGATTTTCAAAAAGAATCATTAAAAATTTCGATGGAGCAAGCGTATCGTTTACTTAATTCGCCTGAATCAAAAGCATTTAACTTAAGTACCGAACCCAAAGATATTTATGATATTTATAATACTAGTCGATTTGGATTGGGTTGTTTGCTAGCAAGAAGGCTTGTAGAAAAAGGAGCTAGATTTATTTCTGTAACTACCGAATATGAACCATTTGTGGGTTGGGATACACATGAGAACGGACATACAAGATTAGTAAATATGAAAAAAATGATCGACGGCCCTGTGGCTCAGCTCATCAAAGATTTGGATAAAACAGGTCAACTAGATCGAACTTTGGTACTATTAGCAAGCGAATTTAGCCGTGATATGATGGTAGAGGGTAAACCTGAACTTAAAGTAAAAGAGCAAGTTAAACAGCCAGATATTTTGAATGACATTAAATTTTATGGAATGCATAGGCACTTTACCGATGCAGGTTCTGTATTGATGTGGGGAGGAGGTGTAAAACAAGGATTTGTTTATGGTAAAACTGCCGACGAACGACCTTGCAAAACTATCGAAAATCCTATAAAAATTTCTGAGCTTCATCAAACCATTTACCATACGCTGGGTATAAAACCCGAAACTCAATATGAAATAGAAAAAAGACCTTTTTATACCACACCAGACGGAAAAGGAAAGGTGGTAAAAGAGCTTTTAGTTTAAGGAAATTGGTCATTGTTTAAATGGAGTGCATCAAAAAGTGTGGGGCAATCACGCCGCTAACTTGATTTCATCAGGTTCGTTCAAAGATTTTATTGCCCTAAATTTGGGATATTTCTTTCTAAATTCACCCTCCCAATCGTTATTTAATACTTTCGTTCTGGTTTGAAGTAGCAAGTGTGTTCCTTTTTTGTCCACTGCATTGATTGCTTTTTTGAGAATCTTTTGGCTATCACATAATTTACATTTTTTATTTTTAAAATAATGAGTCTATTATGACCCCACGACATTTGTGCCACAGCCTGTGGCACAAATGTATATTGTGGACTATAAAACAAATTCCATTGCCTAATAGCATTTAAATTAGGGTACAATTAAACATTTAGGAGTAAAGTTACATGAAACGGATATAAGAATTTGATTATCAGCTTCTTATATCGAAAAAGGCATTTCGTTACGACACACCGTTGCGGAACCGTTTCATTGCGTTTTATTCTTTTTGATGTAAACTTGGGAATTCTCACCATTTTCAGAAAGAATTTTATAAACTGTCGTAGTAGATGGAATCTTAAAAGCCTTCATTATTTCTCGAATACTTCTTTGCTCCTTATAAGCACTAATCACAAGTGGTGCAATCTCTTGATAATGTGGTGAAAGCCCTTTGGGTCTGCCACCCATTCTACCTCTTGCTGCTTCTTGCCCTGCTTTGGTTCTACGGATAAGCCTTTTGCGTTCATGCTCTGCCAGTAGAGCAAATAATTTGAAGACAAATTCTCCTGTTTCAGTTGTGGTGTCAATCAGCGATTGAGATAAACTCTTGAATAAGATACCATTATGGTTTAATTCATCAACGAACATTATCAATTCGAGAGTTGTACGCCCCAATCGGTCAATAGAATAGTAATTTATTCGTTTATTGATGAAATGCACTGACTTTTTCACTCACTGACTGTTAGTTCGTCTGAAAGAGAAGCTCTTTATGTTTTTGAAGGATTATTACAAAATCAGATAGTGCAGTCTGATATGCACTCGACCGATACACATGGGACAAACGGTATCAACTTCGCACTTTTATACCTTGCTGGTATCCGTTTCATTCCACGAATTGAAGATTTTCAAAATCAACATTTATACAGTTTTGCTGATATAAACTTTCCTCAATTACTTGACTATGAACTAAAATTAGGCAAAACCATTAACACAACCGTCATTGAGCAAAATTGGGATATGATTTGCCGACTAATAGCGACCGACGCTCGGTTTCATTGCTTTCAAAGCATTGCTCGGCAAGCACTTTGATAAAACGCTTAGGTTCGTATGAACAACAACATCCAGTCATACAAGCCTTAAAAGAACTTGATAAAATCTTAAAAACAGAATATTTGTTGCAATACATGGATGATGTGAGTCTGAGACAAATTATTCAAAAGCAGTTGAATAAGGGCGAAAACGTCAATAAATTTGCACGAGCAATAAGTTGGGGTAACAGTGGCGAGATTAAATTTGCTTCAAAGGCAGAACAATTGCTAGTAGATGTTTGTAGGCGACTGATTCAAAACACTATCATTGCTTGGAATTATTTATATATGAGCAACGAAAGTTCTCAAAGCAAATCCTATCGAAAGAAAGAACCTAATCAAAGCTATCGAAGAAAGTTCACCAGTGAGGTGGCAACATATCAATCTTCATGGTACTTTTGACTTCTCAAAAGAGGCTCCGCATAACGCCTTAGAATTTGATATTGAAGAATTGATTAATTTTGATTGGAAAGATTGAAACATCGCAGCAGTAGCAGCAAAATAACTTTTTTAAGACAAATGAATGATAATCAATTTGTTATATCGGTTTCATGTAACTTTACCCCTAAATGTTTAATTGTACCCAAGATATGTGGGCTAAATTACTCAAAGGTACAATTTTCCCATCGGGTCGTTTGTAGGATTTTT
>JAFEIL010000197.1 GCA_017495105.1 Emticicia sp.
GATTTTAAAATTGAAAATAAAATATTTTTAAGTTATTCTAAACTTCACAGGACTCATTTCTGTATGTTTTTTAAAGAAATTATTGAAATGCGTAACTTCAGTAAAACCTAAAGAAAATGCAATTTCAGAAACATTCCATTTACTTTGTTTGAGCATGATTTTGGCTTCTTGTAAAAGCCGTTCACCAATTAGATTAGAAGTGGTTTTACCACTTGTCTCCTTCACAGCTCGGTTGAGATGATTTACATGAACATTTAGCTGGTCAGCAAAGTCAGAGGCAGTTCTGAGCTTGATTTCTGTATGATTTTCGTCAATAGGAAACTGTCTTTCGAGTAATTCTAAAAACAACCAATAGATTCGCTGCGAGGCATTTATCGGTAAATGCTCAATGCGTGTCGAGGGACGAGTTTTCAAGGCAAAATGAATCAACTCATAAATTAAATTTCTGATAGCATCGTATTTATGAATGTATTCAGAGTCGAGCTCAGACTCCATTTTTTCATAAATTCCGCAAAGATGTTCAAATTGACTATCATTCAATTCAAAAACGTGCGTACCTGTTGGCTGAAAAACCTCATACTGAAACAGATTGCCAAACTGATTAAAAAAAACAGTATTGAAAATGACATAAAAACCAGAAACCTCATCCTCAATATGCTCCCATTTGTAGGGAATAAAAGGATTAGAAAAAACAAGTGCTTGCTTCTCGAATGAAAAAACTTTGTCGGCATAATGAATTCGGCTACCACCTCGGCAGAGTGTAACTTTAAAAAAATCTCGTCGGCGATACGGCACTGGTTTATTGGCAGGATGCGGCAACCGAAACACATTGACATGCCCAATGTCTTTGCTCAGATTTTCGGGAATCCATTCAAATTTTCGATTATAGAAATCTTGCAATGTTTCTGATTTTTCCATCATCTATTTTTTTACAATAAGTTTTCTATCAAGAGAATATCCCAAACTTAAATTCCAATCGAATGATTTTCCTGCAATATCGGATTTTAATGGCATATTGATGGTCGAACTCAAATAAAATGGTGTTTTCTTTGATAAAAAAGTAAAATTTGAGGCAAAATAATAACCATCTTTCGTATCCAATTTTAAGTAAAATAGCTGAGGATTGATTCGGAAAGACAAGTTTTTGGTAATTGGAATGTTTGAAATAGCCCTCAACGAAACCAAAGCCGTATGATTGGTAGCATCATCACTCACGCCTTTGGCATACAAGCAAAATAAGCTAATACTGTTGTTTTTATTGATAATAAAATTGGGTGTAAACTCAAATGGAATCACTCTTGAAACCGCCAAGGTATTTTTCACGTTGGGCGTAGTTTCGTAGGCAAGTACTCGAAATGGCACAGCTGGAAAATGAGTGCCAACAGATGTTTGAAAACGTTTTTGATTGATGAGTTTGTATCGCCAAATAAAGATAAACGACCACGGGCGACCATCTTTTAGGGCAAATCGAAACTCTGGCTCGAAACTAAATCTTTTACCACCGTTGATATTAAAATTAAAAATAGCGGCAGGTTTTCCCAACGAAAAAGCAGGAATAAACGAAAAACCATTATTGGTTATGCTGGCCGATCCTCTGAAATTAATAATTTTTGATGTGCTATCGGAACCTTGAGCAGAAGAAGTTTGAAAAATGGCAGAAATCGAAAGTATCAGAATGATTTTTTGGAAGGTGTTTTTTGTAAATATATTATTCATAGGTCTTATTTTGAAAATTTTTATGTTACAAAATTATGAGGTTTTTAGACCATATTTTAACACTTTTCAAAGCAAAACTTACGAAAATCAAACAATGATATTCAAACCAAAAGAGCAAAGTTTCAGTAACTCAGCTCGTTGATTGAAATTGTTTTATCTATCATCAATTTAAACTTAAAGCCTCATGCAAAATCGAAAACGATTTTAGTTTGGTTTCTAAATCAAAAATATGCGAAGCTACCATTAGCTCATCTACTTTTGTTTCTTCAATAAATGACGAAAGATTTTTGTTGAGCGTTTCTTTACTTCCATAAAAAGTACAAGCAAGCATATTATTTACGGCTTGTCTTACTTCTGGAATTTGATAAACTTCGGGCAATTTACCTCCTGGTTTAAGTGGCTTGCGTTTATTAGTGATTATTCCGACAAATAAATTGATTAAACTTATCAATAATACATTAGCTTCTTCTTCAGTATCGGCTGCAAGAACATTAGCACAGGCCATCACATAAGGTTTTTCTAAATCAAGGGAAGGCTTAAAGTTATCACGGTAAATTTTGATGGCCGCTCGAAATTGTGCTGGAGCAAAATGTGAAGCAAAAGCATAAGGAAGCCCCATTTCGGCAGCTAAATATGCACTATCGGTACTCGAACCCAAAATCCAAATCGGAATATCTAATCCCTCACCTGGAAATGCCCTTACTTTTGCATTATGATTATCGTCACTAAAATAAGTTTGCAATTGCCTTATATCTTCTGGAAAATTATTAGCAGTTTCCTGATTTCTACGCAAAGCCATTGCCGTGAGTTGGTCAGAACCCGGAGCTCTTCCCAAGCCCAAATCAATGCGGTTTGGGTAAATAGATTCTAAAGTTCCAAACTGCTCGGCAATCACCAATGGACTATGATTGGGCAACATGATTCCGCCCGAACCGACACGAATAGTGTTGGTTTTCCCTGCCACGTGACCAATCAAAACCGATGTTGCAGAACTCGCAATATATTCCATATTATGGTGTTCGGCCATCCAAATACGTTTATAACCTAAGTTTTCGGCATTTTTAGCAACTTCTACGGTGTTGGAAATGGCAGTACTGAAAGTTCCTCCTTCTACGACGGTTACGAGTTCAAGAATAGAAATGGGTATGTTTGTCATTCGGTGTAATCGCTTTCTATTACAACCCAAAGCATATTTATAAAGTTTCTTTCTGAATTTTACAGCAAACAAAAAGAGCGACGCAATTGCCGCTCTTTTTGTTTAAAATCTAATAATCAGCACTTTCTCCTATGTACTTTGGATTGCCGACTGCAGTGGATTTTATTATTCTTTCACTCTAATGGCTTTTGCCTCAAACATATTCATCAATGATCCTTTCAAGTTATCGTTGTCAACTTTCGTTAAATCAAGTGATAAATCATAGCCTTGTGCTGAAAAATAAAGTACAATTTTCTCAGCCGACTCTTCCAAGTTTGAAATTGGGATTTTTGGAGCTGCAGGGTCAGAAGGTAACGAAAGTTCACCTATTAATTTACCATCTTTTCTTTCTAGTTTCGTTACAAATTTTACGTCACCATTAGGCGTTCCAGCTACCGAAATTTCCCATTTAGTTGCGAAAAAATCGGCTGATTGAGCGAAAGTATTGAACGAAAGACCCAAAACAAAAAGAATTACAAGAACACTTAGTTTTTTCATTTTATTACGTTTAGTGCTTCAGCACCCGTCGCCACGTTTGTTTTAAATTATTAAAAAATTTGAATCATACATTATTTTACTCTAATGCCTTTTTTATTTGTTCGGTTTAACTACTTTTTTGGTTGTTTTTATTATCATTTTAGAGAAGTTGAGAGAAATAATTTTACTCCTCCGTATAATTCAAATCCTTATGAAAAGTCTCTTCCAAATTACTCAAACCCCAAAAAGCCAACAAAATAGCCACAACACCCACAACCATTGCCGAATTTACAATACCGATATAGGGACTTAAAAAACCAAATAACAAGGTTTGTGGAATAACTGTAGCACGAAGAATATTCAACGAGGACGTTGTTACGGTAGCTCTTATGTTTGTACCATATTGCTCCGCAGCGAGTGTCAATAATACAATTGAATAGCCTACACAAAAACCCAGGAATAATAAAAGGCTATAATAAAGTGTAAGCGATTGATTGCCAACCATAAAGAAAACCACAGCCGCCACAGCATACATCGATAAATATAAACGAATGGCTTTTTTGCGACTTTTCAGATATTGACTCACAAATCCGCCAGTTAAATCGCCAAAAGTTAGACCGATAAAATAATAGGTAAAAACTGTTGATACAGATGGAATTTCGGTCATTCCCCATGCTTTGGCAATTTCGGGTGTGAAAGTCATCACTACGCCATTGACATACCAAACAGGAAAACCCAAAACACAAATACTTACATACTTAATGATATAATCTTTATTTTTGAATAAAAGTCGTAAATTCCCTTTGTTGGATGTTTTATCTTTCATGGCATTAAACAAACCAGATTCTAGTACACCTAATCTTAAAATTAATAAGGCAAAACCCAATCCTCCACCCAACTGATAAGTAAATTGCCAAGTATATTTACCACCGATATATGCACCAACAATTGCACCTAGCATTCCGCTGCCACCAATAATAGCTGGACCAATGCCTCGATATTTTTGTGGCATTTGCTCAGTTACAAGTGTAATGGCAGCACCCAATTCACCAGCTAAACCTACGCCAGCCAAGAATCTAAGCAATAGATAAATCTCAAAATTTGGAGCATAAGCATTGGCAAAAGTTGCGGTTGAATACAAAATTATTGAGCCGAAAAGCACCGAAAGTCGCCCCATTTTATCGCCAATAATTCCCCAAACAAATCCACCAATCAACATACCGACCATTTGAACATTAATCAAAAAAACTCCTTTTGAGAGCAATTCTGTTTCAGGGACGCCCAATTCTAAAAGGCTTTTAGAACGAACAATACTAAGAATAATAATATCATACAAATCAACAAAAAAACCTAGTGCTGAGGCGATAATGGCTAACCAGATGTGTCGTTTCATAGGCTCCCTTTCCCCAATGGGGAATTGGTGTTTAGTTTGAATTAATTATTAATAACTGAATTGGACAATTCAAGTCCCCCATCTGGGGAGTTTAGGGAGCCTCTTAAACTTGGCAAACCTACTCCCGCTGCATCGAAACCACCATCTGCACAAATGATTTGACCATTGATATAAGTAGCTTGCGGACTACACAAGAAATATACTGTGTTAGCAATTTCTTCGGTAGTTCCGTAGCGAGCTAAGGGAATAGCATCAGCGTAAGAAGTTCTAATATCTGCACTATGTACCAACCTTGCCATTTCGGTTTCTACTGGGCCTGGAGCAACAGCATTTACTCGCACACCTTTGTTGCCATATTCAACGGCTTGCTGTTTTGTGAGATGCATGATAGCGGCTTTGCTCGTTCCGTAAGCAATACGTAAAGTACTAGCTCTGACGCCCGAAATACTTGCGATGTTTACAATACTTCCTTGCCCTGCAACCAAAGCGGGTAAACATGCTTGACTACAAAGAAATGTACCATTTAAGTTTACCGACATCACCGCACTCCAATCTTCAAAACTCACTTCTTCGGCGGGTTTAAAAATGGCAATTCCTGCATTATTTACAAGTGCATGAATAGCAGGATATTGATTAGTTATTTGAGTAAAAACTTCTATAACCGATTGATGATTAGATACATCACAGTTGAAAAAAGAAAAGCCCTTTTGCTCTTTCAAGTTTTCTTCACATTTAGCAAGTTCGGTAGCATTAATGTCTAAAATCACTGCGTGATACCCTTCTTTATTGAATCTTTTGGCTATTTCTAAGCCTATGCCTCGTGCAGCTCCTGTGATTATGGCTATTTTGCTCATATTTTTGTTTATTCAACGCTTAAGAGACATTATATCCAACATCTCTATGCGGTAATTTGAATTTATTTCAAGGTCCAATTTATAGCATTTTCAATGAGTTGAACGAAATTTCCATCTTTCCAGACAGATTCGTCATGTCCCATTGAGGTATAAAATGTTTTACCTTTTCCAATATTTTTACACCATGCCACAGGATGGTCTTTACCCATACCGAAAGTTTTGCCACTTGCCAAAAATGGCACGTCACCATTCGGAATGATGGTTTCGCCATTAATTGTATATAAAATATTAAAGCCTTTTTTACGAGGATTTTCAAAAAATACATACCATTCGTCGGTATGACTCCAAGGCTGAGAAATTTGTGCAGTAATCAAACTATCTGCTTTTGGTTCTAATAAAACATCCGTTTTCTGAAATTGTGGTTTGATTGGATGATGCGAAAATTCTGCCCCAAGCAAATTCTTTACGTACCAATCCCAATGATGAGAGTTATCACCCGAACCATGAATACCAATCAAACTTCCACCATATTCTACGTATTGCTCTAAAGCTTTTTGTTGTTCATCATTCAATACTCTGCCAGTCGAATTATTGAAAATGATGGTTTTAAATTTTGAAAGTTGCTCGGTATTAAAAACGCCACCATCTTCAGTTTCGTAAAGAAACCAATTGTTTTTCTTAGCTAAATCGGCAATAATTGGTTTTGACGAATCAATGGAAGCACCATGACGAAAACCAGTAGTTTTTGAGAATAATAATACCGCAGGTTGATTGGTAGGAAAAGCAATTTTTGGAGCTTCGGTTTCATAAAAAACAGGGAAACCATTTTTTATTTTATATATAAACCCAGTCATGAGTATGCCGAGTAATATCACGATAGTCAGCAACGACCAAAGGATAATTTTTAAACCTTTTTTCATTTGGTAGAATAGTGGTTGGTAGGCAAAAAAGCATTTTCATGTCAAATATAAAATAATTTTAAATTATTGTCTAATTTTTAGATAATATAAGTACCTAGACGAAAATAATCTTCAAAAATGCATGAATTAATTTATTGATAATCAAGCTTTTATCGCTGTAGCTAACTGTCTTGAGTTCTGTATATCGTTCTTTGTGTATTATTAC
>JAFEIL010000026.1 GCA_017495105.1 Emticicia sp.
ACTTAAGGTGTTATATTTCTTAGATCTTTCTACTAATTTACCCATTCTAGACAAGGTAACTCGACGGTCTTCCTCAAAAATTAATTCTCTTGCTCTTTCGTCCAAAATATAGTCTAGTGTTACTTCTGCGGCTGTTACAGGCGTTGCCTTAGCTCGGTTTCTAACAATATTGATGTCGGTTGCCGCCGCAGTGAGATTACCTTTGAGTAAATGAGCTTCAGCTCTCAGCAAAATAGTTTCAGCCAAACGAATCATATACATGTCTCTGAATGTAGCTCCTGCCGAGGATTTCAAAATCAATTTAACAGGGTCTTGTATTACCCCAATTGGGTGTTGCCCTGGCGTCGTGACTTTTGAAGGGAAAGGATACCAACGCCAAGATTGGGCTATCCAGTTTGGTGCCGGAAAATCAATCAAACTTTTGCCATTGTATTTTGGAGAAGTAGGATTAGTATAAATAAAATCACGGACAATATTGAAAGGAGAAGTTCTAATATCTGTCGATGTTACTTTACGATTGTCTTTCTTTGGATCTAAGCCCCAAATTTCATACGTCCAATAATTTGTTGGTTGAACAAAAGACACACCTCTTCCGCCACAATTTAGGGTAGATTGTGATAAGCCACCTTCCATTGCGGCTTTTCCGTCTGGGTCAGACATTGAACCAACCGCAGGTGCAACTACTCTTTCGAGGTTATTCATGCTACTTCCTGCTGAGGTCAACACACCGCCAATTACATCTAACTCATATTGAATAACCCAAATTGCCTCTAAGTTACCCGCTTTACGGTTTTGATTTCCAACTCTGAATAAATCATAATACACATCACCAGGTTGTGTTCGTAAACTTCCAAAACGGTCTGTCATTAATTTTAAATTCGATTTTTCGATTACTTCGGTAGCGGCAGCAATGGCTTTGTCGTAATCTTTGACGGCGATGTAGGTTTCAGCCAACAAGTGATTGGCAACAGCTTTATTTAACTTTCCATCCTTCGCTACATCTACATTGGGTAGATTGGCTGCGGCATCGCTTGCATCGGCAATAATTTGTTTCAAAACATCATCTTTTGAAGCTCTTGTAAAATTAGTTTTTGGAGTTGTTACTTCGTCAAGAATGAGTGGAACTCCCCCATACAAATGCACTAATTTGTGATAGGCATACGCTCTAAAAAGTTTGGCTTCGGCGGCAAATTGTTTCTTTTGAGAATCAGTAATATTTGAAATTGTAGCTCTTGCAATAATGGTATTGGCATTACCAATAATCTTGTACCAACGAATCCAATGTTGTCTTGGAATATCACCTTGGGGTGTTAAACCTACAGCATAACTTCCCATTCTGTCGGTTGCCAAACGTGCATTGAAAGCTATATCTGTTCCTAAAACTTCTGAATAAATGGCTGCACCGCCATCTACGCTTTGAATTGCACGCACACGGGCATATAAATCAGTTAGGGCAGCTTCAAAGTTTCCCGCAGTGATAAAGGAGTTTTCTGGACTGTAAAAATCCAAAGGAACTTCTTTTAAAAACTCTTCTTCTTGGCACCCTAAATTTAGCAGAATTCCACCTGCTAAAAGGAATATTTTAAATAAGTTATTTTTCATTTTTGTGTAAAGAATTAAAATGTGATTTCAACACCAAAAGAATAAGACTTCAATACAGGGAAGGCATTAACCGAACTTATACCTAAGCCAACTTCGGGGTCCCAGCCCTCCCATTTGGTAAGCGTAAATAAGTTTTTGCCACTTACAAATAGTTTTGCATTTGATGTCCCCATTTTTTTGGCTACTTTATCAGTTAGATTATAAGAAACAGAAATGTCTTGTAAACGGATAAAGTTTCTTTGAAAGTACTCTCTTCCACCAGCAGGGGTAGGTACCCACGGATTTGCATATTTGCCATTTGGATTTCTTGAAGACCAAAAGTCTGTAAAATCAAACCAGTTTGAGTTGGTTGCATTTCCAGGTGTACCATAATTTCCAGCCGGTATGTTTGCAGCAATATAACTACTTTTGCCACCTTGAACAGAGTTTATAAAAGCCCGAAGTGTAAATTGTTTATAAGACACTGTATTTTGAATGCCAAACAGATAGGCAGGCTCACTATTACCTAATATTTTTCGGTCAGTTGCGGCGGTTATCTTTTTATCACCATCCAAATCATTTAATTTGTAATTTCCCGCTTGAAAACCCGTCAATTTCTCATCAGTCAATTGGTAAATGCCTTGTACTTCATAGTCATAAATTGTTCCGATTGGCCTTCCAATAAACAAACCACTCGCTACAAGGTCGTCTTCAAGACCATCATTGTTTTTATCTTCACCTAAAATCGTTACTACTTTGTTACGGTTTCGGGTAAAGTTTACTGTTATATCCCACGACAAATCGTTGGTTTTAACAGGTTGACCATGCAACATAAACTCTATACCCTTATTATTGATTTGCCCCAAGTTGGTAAATACATTAGCAAAGCCAGAGGTTTGAGGCAATGTTTGCTGCCAAAGCAAATCGTTGGTATTCGAATTATAATACTCAATATTTCCATCAATTTTGTTTTTCAAAATAGCAAAATCTAGACCGATATTTATTCCTCGTGTTCTTTCCCATCTCAAATCAGCATTTGCTAGAGAGGAAACCGAGCGGCCTATAGCTGTTAGTCCGCCATCTCCAAAAACATACTTTGAAGCATCATCGGCAGAAACCCGAGCCAAAGAGCTGTATCGCCCAACTTTATTGCCGTTTTCACCATAACTTCCTCTAACTTTTAGGTAATCAATACCTGGCACTTTAAAGAAACTTTCTTCTGAAAGTACCCAACCTAGGCCAATAGAAGGAAAAATACCAGTTTTATTGTTTTGTGAAAATCCACTGAAACCATCCCGACGAACGGTGGCTTTCAATAAATACTTGCTACTATAGTTATAGGCAAAACTTCCCATTTGATATAACAGATTCTCCTGCCATGCAGAAGAACTTGTTTTTTGAATTTCTGCTTGTTGTAAACTATTATACGATAAGTTCAAATCCGAAAATCCCGTGCCAGATGCTGATGTATTATTAAATTCTGAAATATTATAACCATATAAGGCTGTTGCATCAAGATTGTGTTTACCAAAACTCTTTTTATAGTTTAAGATATTATCCAACGTTTGCTCGTATTGCGTAGCATCACTTTTAGATGCCGAACCTGTCTGACCAGCCCCATAAATACTTGAAACGTAATTCTTGAAGTATTTGAGATTATGACCAAAATTCAAACGGTAACTAAGGCCAGGGATGGTAGGAATTTTCACTACGGCAAAAAAGTTGCCCACTAAGCGACTTTGCACTTCGTAACGGTCATTCTCAGCTGATAAAAACGGATTTACATTGAAATCTCCAATGGGGTTGATTCTATAATTTCCGTTGTCATCTCTCGGTAATACCAATGGACTTGTACCTACGATAGAGTTCATATCTGGGGCATCTTTGAAAAAATTAGTAAACGAACCCGAAGTATTTGCCCCCAAAGTAAGCCATTTGGTTACCTCAGTATCTAAATTGATACGCATGGTATAACGCCCATAATCATCGTTTTTAATTAATCCTTTCTCATTTGTATAACCACCTGACATAAAATAATTCGTCTTGTCAGAACCCCCTGAAATACTAAGGTTATGGTTGGTAATTAAAGCATTTTGAGTTAAATCACCATACCAATCATAGTCATTCGTAGTGTTAACTCCTCCTAAAGATACTGGGAAAAGCTCTGAATTTGCAAACGTCCAAGCGGGGTTAGGAATAGTATAACCCGACTCTTTTGTAAAGGCTGTTAAATAATTTATATCTCTAATTTTTTCCAAAAATGCGTCACGACGTAGCAATTTGGCATCAACCGTGGGGGACGAAATCGCATAACTTCCAGAATAAGTAATGCTTGGTTTTGTAGAAGCTCGCCCTGTTTTTGTAGTTACTAATACCACTCCATTCGCTGCTTGCGAACCATAAACGGCTTTGCTACTTGGGTCTTTGAGCACATCTACACTTGCTACATCAGAAGGGTTGATGTCTGAAAGGCGACCATTAAATATGATACCGTCCACAATAATCAAGGGTGATGTATTACCATTGAGTGTAGAGGTACCCCTAATATTAATGGAAGGTTCATCTCCTGCACGGTTGGTTTGACTAATGGTTAAACCGGGCAATGAACCTTTCAAAGATTGCAAAATACTTACGTTTGGCGACTCTTTAAATGAAACGAGGTCGGCTGATGCAATTGAGCCCGTAAGGTCTTTCTTCTTTTGTGTTCCATAACCTACTACCACAACTTCATTTAAAGCATTGTTATCGGGTTGCAAATTAATGTTAATTTTTGTTTGAGAACCGACTATTACCTCCTTTGTTGTATAACCTACAAAGGAAAATACTAATGTACTTGTTGTATTTGCTACTAACTTATAGGTGCCATCTATCTGACTTACAGTTCCTTTATTAGTACCTTTTTCTGTAATACTAACACCCGGTAGTGCTTGTCCATTTTCATCAGTCACCTTTCCAGAAATATTCTGTGCCATGACAACTGCCGAACACAACCAGAAAAATAGCAAGAGCCATCGCGTTGGTTGAAATGTAGAGTTTATTTTCATTGAATTTTAATTATACATTATCATTATTGAATAATACTATTATAATGCAATATTATTACGTATATAATTATCTCGCAAATCTTTTGTATAAAATTATTTTTAAATATGACTTTATCAAGATTCGTTTCTTAGAATAATTGTATTTTTTGTTTGTTTTTACTTATATATAAAAATATTTCTTGAAATAATACCAAAAATATTATTTTCATATTTTTAATGTTCTTTAATTAATGTTTGAAAATTATAGAATAACAATTACTTTTACTCTCATAATAATAAAGTATGGTACAAGTAATTATAAAAGCATTTGATATTTTGGAGCTAGTGGCTCAACGAAATGGACAAGCAATTTCTTTAACGGAGATTTCGAACGAACTTCAACTTAATCAAGCTACTACTGCAAACATCATTAATACAATGGTGTCGAGAGAATATCTTGAACATATTGGTAAGAAGAAAGGATATAAACTTGGGCTTTCTGCTTACAGACTTACTAATGAGGTATCTTATGAACAAGACTTAGTTAATGCTGCAAGCGAGGCAATGGAGACTTTGACCGAGAAAATCAATGAAACTTGTTTATTAGGGATTCTTCGAAATTATAAACGATTTATTTTGCATAATGTGAACTGCAATCAAGACATTCAAGTGCAAATACGATCTGAAAGAAATGTTTATGAGACAGCTAGTGGAAGGCTATTAGTTGCCTATCTTACCGATAAAGAAAGAGAGCGTTTTTTGCAGTACAACGGATTGCCTGATAAATCAATGTGGGAAGAGGCATCAACAGTTGAAGGTTTAGTAAATGAACTTTCCAAAATCAGATTGTCAGGCATTGCAATGACAAATTTCGCACACACACATCTTGTAGGCTTTGCTGTACCAATTCATGCAAATGGAAAAGTAATAGCTGGACTAAGTGTTTTTCTTCCAGAGTATCGATGTACTCAAGTTCGAAGTTTAGAAATTATCGCTGCATTAAAAGAAACGGCATCAAACATTGAAGCTATGTATCAAAGTAAGTAATACGGACTTATAAAAAATGCCAAATGGGATAGACAAGTAAATTTATTCGTAATTATAACATTATTATTGCGTTATTAAATCATATAAAACAAGTCACTACACCTTATTCATAGTATTTATCAACTATCATTCTTTAGTCCACCAAAAACCTGCTTATATTCGGCAGGTTTTTGTTTTTTCAATAGTCTAAAAGAACGATTGAAATTGGAAAGATTATGAAACCCACAATCAAATGCTATCTGCTGAATACTTTTTTTATTTTCAATCAACATACGGCAGGCAAAACCAATTTTCACCTCTGTTAAAAATTGAATATAAGTTTTTTGAGTTCTGCTTTTAAAATATTTACAAAAATTAGGTACTGACATATTAGCTACAATTGCAGCCTCTTCAATCAATATTTTCCTATGATATTGATTGAGCGTAAATTCATACACTTTATTGATTTTTTGAGTGTCAAACTTTTGATAAGCATCCACAAAAGCTTGGCTACTTAGCTGTTTCAAATTATCTGAAATCGCAATCAATTCAAGAATTTCCAAAAGGATACATAGTCGTTTCAAGCTATTTTCAGTATCAAATATTTTTGTCATTAAATGCACAACCTGCACTTTTGTCTCTCCCTCAATCTTTAAACCTAATTTTGATTTTTCAAACAGCGTTCTAACATTTTCCAATTCTTTCAAGCCGTAAAAGGTATCTCCAAAAAACTTTGGAAGAAACTGAATCACATTTGCCATTGCGATTTGGTCATCTCTACCTTCAAAATAACTACTATCGTTTTTCCAAACATGAGGAAGATTTGCACCAATCAGCACTAAATCACCATCTTCAAAAAATTCAATACTATCACCCACAAACCTATTACCTTTTCCATGAATGATATAGGTTAACTCTAACTCAGGATGAAAATGCCATTTATTATAAAAATGTGAAAACTTATCCGTCCGAGCAACAAACGAATTAGCATCATTTGAATCAATTTTGCGAAGTATAGCCTGCATATTGAATACAATTTGGTGGTGTTTCCACAAATTTGATAATATTTTATCAGTATTCCATAAGATTTCATAAAAAGTGTATT
>JAFEIL010000030.1 GCA_017495105.1 Emticicia sp.
CGGTAATATTGAGTAAGTAATTTCTCTATTAATAATTCCATCAAAAATGAACGCTAAAAAACTTTTATTATATCTATCAGTCCTTTTTTTGAACGCCAACTTAGGGATTAGTACTTTTGCCCAAAAACCATATTCTGTTTGGATGTCGGAATCTTTCATAAGCCGAAATAGAGATTCGATTGCCGTGAAAGAAGGAAAACCCGCCGCTTGGGATTACGAACAAGGCTTAATGCACAAAGCCCTCGAAAAAGTATGGTACCGCACAGGAGATGGTAAATATTTTGAATATATCCGCCACGATTTAGACCGTTATGTGCAGAAAGATGGAAGCATTCGTACTTATAAATACGATGACTTGAATCTAGATAATATACCAACTGGCCGAGCTTTATTGATGCTTGCCCAACAATCACAACCTGATAAGGAAAAGTACCAAAAAGCAGCCGATTTGCTTTGGAAACAAATCGAAAATCAGCCAAAAACCAATGAAGGTGGCTATTGGCACAAAAAACGTTATCCGTTTCAAATGTGGCTTGATGGACTTTTTATGTGTGAGCCTTTCGCTGCCGAATACAGCAAGATTTTCAACAAACCAGAGCATTTCAATGAAATCGCTAAACAATTTGCTTTAATTGAAAAATACGCAGTCGATGCTAAAACTGGTTTGGTCTATCATGGTTACGATGAGAGCAAAGAGCAAAAATGGGCGGATAAAAAAACAGGGCTATCACCCCACTTTTGGAGTCGTGCGATTGGTTGGTACGCAATGTCTTTAGTCGATGTGCTTGATTATTTCCCTGAAAATCATCCTGAAAGAGCTAATCTTGTCAAATATCTGCAACGTCTCGCTCCTGCTTTGGTCAAATACCAAGATGCAAAATCGGGTCTTTGGTATCAAATGACTTCGCAAGGTAATCGCAAAGGTAATTATTTTGAATCATCAGGTTCAGCCATGTTTGTTTATACACTTGCCAAAGGCGTGCGTAAAGGTTATTTGCCTACTACTTTTCTTACAGCTGCTAAGAAAGGTTACGCAGGAATGCTGAAAGAATTTGTAGAAAAAGAAGCTGACGGCACAATAAGTTTTAATAAAACAGTAAGCGTTGGTGGTTTGGGTGGAACACCTTACCGTGATGGCAGTTATGAATATTATTTAAGCGAGCCAATTCGTAAGAATGATTTGAAAGGCGTTGGTCCATTTATTTTTGCAAGTGTAGAAATGGAAATCGCTGCCGAAAATGCCTTTGGTAAAGGCAAAATCGTAGCCGTCGATAATTATTTCAATAATGAATTCCGAAAAGATTTGAACGGAAATCAAGAATCTTTCCATTATACTTGGGACGACCGTATGCACTCAGGTTTTTGGGTTTGGGGACAAATTTACCAAGAATTAGGTGCAAAACTTAAAACTATTGTAGCCGCTCCAACAGCAGCAAACCTAAAAGGTGTAAATGTCTATATCATTGTTGACCCTGATACCAAAAAAGAAACCGCAAAGCCAAATTTTGTAGAAAAAGCTGATGTTAAAGTAATTAGCGATTGGGTGAAAGCAGGTGGCACATTAATAATGATGGCAAATGACACCGCTAATTGCGAAATTCCTCATTTTAATAAACTGGTAAAAGTCTTTGGCGTGGAATTTACCAACAAAAGCCGAAACATGGTTCAAGGCACAAAGTGGGAACAAGGTCGAGTGGATATTCCTACGGGAAACCAAGTTTTCAAGAATACCAAATTGGTTTATATCAAAGAATTAGTAACGCTCAATGTCAAAGCTCCTGCAAAAGCGATTGTGAGTGAAGGTGGCGATAATATCATCGCAACGGCAAAAATAGGCAAAGGAAGTGTATTTGTCGTGGGCGACCCGTGGCTATATAATGAATATACCGACGGACGCAGAATTCCAATCATTTACGAAAACTTTATTGCAGCCAAAGATTTGGCAAAGTGGGCTTTGGGGGTGAAATAATTCGATTTACGATAAAGATTTGACAAATTTAGTATTATGACGAAGGCTAAATAGTCAAATCTTTTTTACTAAATAGTGCTATAAGACAGGATAAATAATGAAAAAATTACACCAAATAAATACCTTTATCAAAATAGTATTAAAAAAAGAAATATTATAGTAAAATAAACAAAAAAAAGGCAATAGTTTTGCTTGTTGATTGATTGTGAGTTTAGTTAATATTCGCTCATTCTATCACTCGCTCATTCTATCATTATTACAAATATGAAGACGTTTTTAGACGAAGATTTTCTTTTACAAACCAAAACCGCTCGCACACTCTACCACGAGTATGCGAAAGATATGCCTATCATCGATTACCACAATCACCTGCCGCCTGACCAAATTTTAGGTGATAAGGTCTTTGAAAACATCACGCAAGTTTGGCTCTACGGCGACCACTACAAATGGAGAGGAATGCGTGCAAACGGTATCAATGAAAAATTCTGTACGGGCGACGCTAATGATTACGAAAAGTTTGAGAAATGGGCAGAAACCGTACCTTATACTTTAAGAAATCCTCTGTATCATTGGACACACTTGGAGCTGCAACGTTATTTTGGTATTCATGAAGTACTGAATCCTGAAAGTTCGAAAAGAATTTATGATGAATGTACAGCCAAAATTCAAACATCAGATTATTCGGTAAGAAATCTGTTGGGTAAAATGAATGTTGAGGTTGTCTGTACAACCGACGACCCACTCGATACGCTCGAATATCACCAAGCATATCACAAAGATGCTTCGGCAAAAACCAAAATGTTGCCGGCGTTTCGTCCTGATAAATTTATCTTGATTGAAAATCCTAATTTTGCTACTTACGTACAAAAACTCGGAGCAATCGTCAACATTGATATCAGCACATATGAAGATTTATTGAAAGCACTTCGAAGTCGTGCCGATTTCTTTGCAAGCAATGGCTGTCAATTATGCGACCACGGTTTGGAGCAAATATACGCTGCTGACTTCACGCCAGAGCAAGCCAATACTGCTTTCCAAAAAGCAATTTCGGGCAAAATACTTAGCTCAGAAGAAGCCTTGATATTCAAATCAGCCATTCTTCATGCTTTGGGCGTAATGTACCACGAGTTGGGCTGGACACAGCAATTCCACTTAGGAGCTTTACGCAATAATAATATCCGTGCATTGCGAGTTCTGGGGCCAGATACAGGCTGGGATTCAATCGGTGATTATTCGCAAGCAATTTCACTTTCCAAGTTTTTAGGACGACTTGATGAACACGACCAATTGGCCAAAACCATCATTTATAACTTAAATCCAGCCGATAACGAAATAATTGCTACCATGATTGGCAATTTCAATGATGGTTCGATTGCAGGAAAAGTACAATTTGGCTCGGGTTGGTGGTTTCTCGACCAAAAAGATGGCATGGAAAAACAAATCAACGCTCTTTCAAACATGGGCTTGTTGAGCCGTTTCATCGGAATGTTGACCGACTCGAGAAGTTTCTTGTCATTCCCACGTCATGAATATTTCCGTCGAATTTTGTGTAACATTCTTGGAAATGACATCGAAAATGGTGAAATTCCGAACGATATTAAATGGACAGGCCAAATCGTACAAAATATTTGCTATAATAACGCAAAAGATTATTTTGGATTTTAGCATAATGTTGGGGATAAAGTGATTTTACAACGTTTGAATTGATATTCATTCAAAACGGGCGGCGTTCTGCTTCACTCATTCACTCATTAATTTATTCAACCCTAAAAAAAACATGGAAAAAATCGGAAAGTATCGCTGGACCATTTGTGCATTGGTCTTTTTTGCAACAACAGTTAATTATCTTGACAGACAAGTAATTAGTTTATTAAAATCTGTTTTATCAACGGAACTAAAATGGGATGACGGTGACTACGCCAACATTGAAATTACCTTCAAAATATTTTATTCATTCGGTATGCTCATTGCGGGCAGTATCGTTGATAAACTCGGAACTAAAAAAGGCTACGCTTGGGCAACAGGACTATGGAGTTTGGCGGCAGTCGGACACGCATTGGCCAACTCGGTATTTGGGTTTATGATTGCTCGTGCAGGCTTAGGTCTGACGGAAGCAGGAAACTTTCCAGCAGCTATTAAATCTACGGCTGAATGGTTTCCTAAAAAAGAGCGTGCATTGGCAACTGGTATTTTCAATTCAGGAACAAACATTGGTGCAATCATAGCACCATTGACAGTTCCTGTAATTGCGGTAGTTTGGGGTTGGCAGTGGGCATTTATCATCACAGGTTTGATTGGTTTCATTTGGTTAGTTTTATGGCAAGTTTATTATACTTCTCCTAAAGATTCTAAGAAACTTACAAAGGCTGAGTACGATTACATTCACTCTGATAAAGAGGAAGAGGAAAATATCAAAAACGAAGAAAAAGTACCTTGGATTAAGCTTTTGGGCTTCCGTCAAACTTGGGCTTTTGCTTTGGGTAAGTTTTTAACAGATCCCGTTTGGTGGTTTTATCTTTTTTGGTTGCCTGACTTCTTACAAAGTGAATACAAACTTACGTTAATTCAAATTTCAGTTCCAGTGGCGGTAGTTTATATCATTTCTACCGTTGGAAGTATAGGTGGTGGTTATTTACCATTGGCTTTTATAAACCGAAATATGCCTGTTTTCAAAGCTCGCAAAACTTCAATGTTTATTTTTGCACTATTCGTTTTGCCTGTTATTTTCTCACAATTGGCTGGAAAAGTAAATATGTGGTTAGCAGTTTTAGTAATTGGTATTGCAGCGGCGGCACATCAAGCTTGGAGTGCAAATATTTTCACCACAGTTTCAGATATGTTCCCTAAAAAAGCAACGGGTTCGGTTGTAGGTATCGGCGGAATGGCTGGTGGTTTAGGTGGCATTTTGCTTACTTGGGCAGTTCAGAAAAATATGTTTGTTTACTACCGTAGCATCAATCAAATCGAGACGGCATATTATATCATGTTTGCGATTTGTGCGGGTGCGTATTTATTGGCATGGTTAATTATGCACCTTTTAGTGCCAAAAATGAATAAAGTTGATATTTAAACCTCTCAATAAAACGATGAAAAATATACTAATTTTAGCATTATCGCTCATAATCGGGCAAACGGTTTTGGCACAAAACACCAAAACCGACATTGAATCTCTTGAAAGAAAACGCTTTGCGGCTCAAGTATCAAAAGATTTTGATTTTCTTGAAAAAATCTTTGCCGATGACTTAGTTTATACTCATTCAAATGCAAAAGTTGATAACAAGGTTTCTTACATTGCTTCCATCAAAGAAGGTAAAAGTATTTATAAAAGCATTGATTTACAAGAAATTAGTGTGAGAGAATACGGAAAAATTGCCGTAGTAAATGGCCGAGCCTTAATTGAATTGGGACCAGTTGACGGCAAACCCAATAACGTAAATTTACGATACACAGTAGTTTATTCAAATAATGGCAAAAAAGGTTGGCAAGTCAATACTTGGCAGTCAACGAAATTGCTATAAATTGATTATAAAAGTTAGTGTATATCAGAATAAGAAAAACAAGATTTTTAATGTTAAAATCTTGTTTTTCTTGTTTTATGTTCAGTAATCTAAATTACTAAATTCATATTTTATAGAAACTTTTCAAGCAAGAATCTTTCTTTAATACAATATTCTACCGAATTTTACGGCACGAAAAAATAACAATAAAATAATGGAACATCCATTGATGGGCGTAGGTGTAGCTTTGATTACACCATTTAACCAAAACCACGAAATTGATTATGATGGTTTGCGTCGTTTGCTCGACACTACGAGCGAAGGAGGCGTAGATTACTTAGTTGTGCAAGGTACAACGGGCGAAACTTCAACTACAACTGCTCAAGAAAAGGCGGATTTATTGAAATTTGCTAAAGAAAATAATGCAAAAAATCTCCCAATCGTTTATGGTTTGGGTGGAAATAATACAAAAGTAGTAGTCGAAACCATTAAAAATACTGATTTGAGCGGAGTTTCGGCTATATTATCAGTTTGTCCTTACTACAATAAGCCTTCACAAGCCGGTTTAATTGCTCACTTCACGGCTATTGCAGATGCTTCGCCAGTACCTGTTTTGTTATATAACGTTCCTGGCCGTACGGTTACTCAGATTCAGATACCGACGGTTTTAGAATTGGCCAAACACCCGAACATCATCGGTATCAAAGATGCAAGTAGCATCGAAAATGCGATTGAGCTAACTAAACGTTGTCCTAAAGATTTTTTATTGCTTTCGGGCGATGATAACCTCGTGACGACTTCGATCAGTATGGGCTTTAGTGGAGTTATTTCAGTTATAGCAAATGCCTTCCCGAAAGAATTTGGAGAAATGACTTGGGCAGCCCTCAAAGGAAACTTTGATAAAGCCGCAAACCTTCAACAAAGATTCGTTGATTTTGATACATTACTGTATGTAGAATCAAACCCTGTTGGTATCAAGAAATGTTGCGAAATAAAAGGCATTTGTAGTTCGGAAGTTCGTTTACCATTGGTAAAAGCTTCTGATGAATTAGGAAAGAAACTCGAAAAAGCTATGATTACTGAAGGCTTTTTGAAATAATACTTAATAAAATAAATTCATGAAAATCCACGAAGATTCTTCGTGGATTTTTCATATATTTATCATAACTAAATACCTAAACAT
>JAFEIL010000449.1 GCA_017495105.1 Emticicia sp.
TACAAATAAATCTGCAAATAAAAAAGAGACTGCCCTTTTGAGACAGCCTCTTCTTTTTATAAAACCTTGCTTTTTCGAGCAAATTGAAGAAAATTGCAAAATATTTACTTCACATTTTTGTCAGACCTTTCGGTGCAGACAAAAATAAAAAACCAAATAAATCATGAAAAAACTATTTTTATGCTTGTTTTTTGCCACAAATCTTGTTTTTGCACAACACAAAGAAATCGTCAAGACCGATAAGGCTCCCGTACCAATTGCTCCGTACAGTCAAGCGGTTAAATCCAACGGTTTTTTGTTTGTGGCGGGTCAAATTGGCCTCGACCCCGCAACACGAAAACTCGTTGATGGTGGCTTTGAAGCAGAAACTGTTCGCATCATGGAAAACATTAAAGCTGTTTTAGTGGCTGCCGATGCAAAGCTGAGTGATATTGTAAATACAACAATTTACATCAAAGACATGAATAACTTTGCGAAAGTAAACGAAATTTACGGCAAGTACTTCACAGACGATTTTCCTGCACGTACAACAGTTGGAGTCGCTAATTTGCCAGGTGGAGCAAGTATCGAAATAGCGGTTGTAGCTGCCATTGCCCACAAGCCTCGTCGTAAGTAAAATCCTATTTATCTCGAATTTCTCTGAAATTGCCTTATTTTGAGGTAGTTTTAGCATTTATTTCTATATTTGCTAATAAATAAGTAGAAGAACCAATCTATAATTTGGTATAAAATCATTCTTAATGATTCGCCGTAGTTATTCTACATTCTTAATTTCACTAACCCTTCATCATGCTTTATGAGAAAACTATCAGTATTAGGTAGAGCGTTTCGAGTAAGCGAATGCCTTTTCGCTACGCTTTTGATTCTACAAGCATTATTTTCGTTTGCCCAACAAAGCGGCAATCAATATAATGCCAACACCCGTTTTGAACAAATGGGAACTGAACTTCCAACCCCAAACACCTATCGTACAGCTTCTGGAGCTCCAGGAAAAGACTATTGGCAACAAAAAGCTGATTATGACATCAAAGCTGAATTAGACGATGCAAATCAGAAAATTATCGGAACAGAAGTTATTACTTATACCAACAAATCGCCAGATGAGTTACGTTATTTGTGGTTACAACTTGACCAAAACCTTTTTGATAAGGGTTCAATCAACGCTATGACAAAAACGGGTGGTGTTGATGCCCAAGGAATGTCGTTTAATGCACTTCAAAATGTAAATGCTCCATCATCAGTTTTTGGTGGAATTTCGGGTAACAAAGAGTATGGCTATAAAATTACGGTTGTAAAAGATGCCAAAACCGGTGCAGATTTGAAATACACAATTAACGGTACAATGATGCGTGTTGAAATTCCAACACCATTGAAACCAAGTTTATCTTATGCCTTCCGAATTGATTGGAATTATAACATTACTAATTATTATGGCCGCTCAGGAATGGAGTTTTTTGCAAAAGATGGCAACTACAACTATTTCATTGCTCACTGGTTTCCACGTATGGCAGTTTATGATGATGTAAATGGCTGGCAGCACAAACAATTCTTAGGACAAGGGGAGTTTACCCTTCCTTTCGGAGATTATAAAGTAGAAATCACTGTACCCAACGACCACGTTGTAGGTGCAACTGGCGAATGTCAGAACTATGATAAAGTATTGAACCCAACTCAGGCAAAACGTTTACAACAAGCTGCAACATCAAAAACACCTGTTGTAATCGTTACACAAGAAGAAGCGATTGAAGCCGAAAAGGCAAAGCCAAGTGGCAAAAAAACTTGGATTTACAAAGCAACCAATGTACGTGACTTTGCTTTTACATCTTCACGTAAATTTATTTGGGATGCCATGCAAACCGATGTTTACAATAATGGACGCAAAATTTGGAGTATGTCATTCTACTCAAAAGAGGGAAATCCACTTTGGGGACAATATTCAACTCGCACAGTTGAGCATACTTTGAGAAGCTACGGAAACCGTACAGTTCAATATCCTTATCCCGTAGCTATTTCTTGCCACTCAACCGCTGGTGGTGGCATGGAATACCCTATGATTTCATTCAACGGAGGTCGTCCAGAGGCTGATGGAACTTATTCAGAACAAGTAAAAGCTGGTATGATTGGTGTAATCATTCACGAAGTTGGTCATAACTTCTTCCCAATGATTGTAAATACTGACGAACGTCAATGGTCGTGGATGGACGAAGGTTTGAATACTTTCTGCCAATATTTAGCCGAGCAAGAATGGGACAGAAATTTCCCTTCTCGTCGTGGCGAACCACAAAATATTGTACCTTATATGAAGACTGATAAAACACAACAAGTGCCAATTATGTCGAGTTCGGATAATATCATGGCTTTCGGACCAAATGCGTACGCAAAACCAGCAACTGGCTTGAATATCTTGCGTGAAACCATTATGGGTCGTGAATTATTCGACTATGCTTTCAAAGAATATGCACGTCGTTGGGCATTCAAATCACCTACCCCTGCCGATTTCTTCCGTACAATGGAAGATGCTTCAGGAGTTGACTTAGACTGGTTCTGGAAAGGCTGGTTCTACGGTGTTGAAGCCGCCGACCAAGATTTAGCAGAAGTTGAATGGTACGCTGCTGACAACCAAGACCCTATTGCTAAAAAAGCAGCAGAAAAAGCAGATACAGAAGCTAAAAAACAAACTTTGAGCAATATCCGTAATCAAACTGATATTAAACAAACTGTTGTAGAAGCTGATTCAACAATGAGAGATTTCTATAATTCTTATGATAGATACGCTGTTTCAGCAGCAGAAAAACAAAAATCAGAGCAATATAAATCAAGTTTGAGCGAAGATGAGCGTAAGGTTTTAGAGTCAGGAATGAACTACTATGTTTTGAAAGTAAAAAACAAAGGTGGTTTGCCAATGCCTGTTATCATTAAGTTGGACTATGAAGATGGCACTAACGAAATCGTCAGAATTCCTGCTGAAATCTGGCGTCTGAATGACAAAGAAGTGAAGAAAACAATTCCGACAAAGAAAAAGGTTACGAAATTTACCCTTGACCCATTCTACGAAATTGCTGACATCGACACTGATAATAATGCGTTCCCTCGTGAGCCAGAAAAACCAACCAAGTTCCAAGCATTTAAACAAGGTTCGTTCCGTCCGCAAGGCCAAAATCCAATGCAACAAGCGAAACAATCGCAACCTGCTGGAACGCAAACAAGCGGTAAAAACTAATTAAAATAGTTCAAATAAAAAACAAACCCCCGAATTAGAAATACTACTTCGGGGGTTTGTTTTTATGGTCTAAACTAATCACCAATTACATCACAACTTCTCTCTCAGTCATAATCGTCAATACTTCTTCGTCCATCAATCGGGTTGCTAAACCTTGAGTTTTTGGAATTTCGTAGTGGAAGAAATACTTCATCGTATGAATTTTACTTTCATAAAACTCCACATCATTAGCATTATCCGAAGAAATAATTAATTTTTGTTTTGCTACAAGTGCTTGTTTCAGCCATTGCCAAGCTACCACATTTAAACTAAACATTTCCATATATAGCGTAGCATCAGATAAGAAACGCTCCACATCGCCTGTTCCAGCAATTCCCAATAAGTGTATTGTCACTTTTTGTAGGCGTTCTCCTTCTTCTCGTAGCGAAAGTGCATAACGTTTCAATTCGTCATATTGTAAAGCGGCCATTACGGTTTTGCCTACTTCTTGGGCGAGAAGCATAGTTGCCTTTCCTCCTGCCATCGGAACCTTTCTGCCTAATAAATCTTGCGACTGAATACCGGTTGTTCCTTCATAAATTGGTGTAATACGGATATCTCGGTAATATTGTTCGACAGGAAAATCTTCCGTAAAACCATAACCACCAAAACATTGTACAGCATCACTTATTGCTTTCATACCATATTCACAAGGGAAAGTCTTGGCAATTGGCGTTAACAATTCGAGCATCAAATGAGCCTTTTCTTTTTCTTCTGGGTCGTCTGATGCTTCGGCAAGGTCAAAGAATTTAGAAGTTTCGAGCAAAAGCGACAACGAACCTTCAACAACAGCTTTCTGAAACAACAACATTCGCTTCACATCTGGGTGCTGAATAATCTGAATCTGTGGAGCATCAAGTGCGTGTTTTTGGTTTGATCGACGGCTTTGTGGACGCTCTTTTGCATACTCGAGTGCCGCATAATAAGCCGCCGATGCAATAGACGCTCCCGTGATACCCACACCAATACGAGCCTCGTTCATCATCTGAAACATATAATTCAAGCCCTTATTTGGTTCCCCAACCAAATACCCGATACAATTATCATTTTTATCACCAAAGCCCAAGTGCATAGCAGGCACCCCTTTTTGGCCTAATTTATGGTAAATCCCCATCGAAGTCACATCATTATCAGAACCATCTATGCGGAATTTTGGAATAACAAACAACGAAATTCCCTTTGTACCAAGCGGAGCTCCTTTGATACGACCAATAAATAAATGTATTACATTATCAGTTGCATCGTGGTCGCCCGCCGAAATGAACACCTTTTGCCCACGCATTTTATATGTCCCATCAGCCAATGGCTCAGCGGTTGCGGTAATATCCGATAACGAACTTCCAGCTTGTGGCTCGGTCAGGCACATTGTTCCCTGCCATTTTCCCGAAATCATATTCGGAATATATGCATCTTTCAATTCTTGCGAACCAAAACTTGCAATCAAACGAGCCGCACCAGCCGTAAGGCCCGTAAACATCATTCCATTATTAGCCGACATCAAAATATAACCCAAAATACTCGAAATTGTTACTGGCAATTGAGCTCCTCCATCTTCATAATCAAAGTCAGCCCCGATAATACCCGATTCTCCTAAAGCTTTCAAATAATCTTTGATTGCTGGATGAACCGTTACTTTTCCATCTTTAAGTTCTGGTTGATTTTTATCGACATCTTTCACAAACGGAAACATTAGATTATCAGCAATTTGCGTTGCTGCATCGATTGTCATGTCAAAAGTCTCTTTATTGTGGTCAGAATAGCGAGCATGCTGTGTCAGCGTTTCTGCCTCATGAACTTCATATAGTAAGAAGTCTATGTTTCTCTTATTGAAATAGTTCTTTGCCATGGATAAATTATAATTTGAAGATTTGACAATTTGAAGATTTGGTAATGGAAGCTAAACTGAGCTTATTTTAATTTACAATAAATGTTAATTAAAAGAATTTTTAAACCAGTACATTTCCAAAACGCAGCGGCGTACCGCTTTCAAATTATTTATATTTACATCAACCCCAACATTTTAGCATATTTCATCATTGCCCCTGGGTTCGATAGTTTTAGTTTTCCCATCATCATAGCCATCATTGGGTTCATATCGCCCGTTGCAATTTTTACAAAATCATCTGCATCGGCCTTTACTACACATTCTGCTGTTCCTACAAAACCATCCACAAACTCAGCCTTTCCGTCAGCTACAACCATTGAGTAATCAGCACCACCGCCAAAATCAAAATGTAAGGTTGTCGTTACGCCGTCAACATCTGCTACTGTGAGTCGTGAGGCTGTGTTCTGTAAATATTCTTTTGCTGTCATGTTATTATTTTTTGAAATGTAAGTTTTAAAATATTCCGAAAGTTAGTAAAAAAAAGAAATAATATTATGCAAGCATACTATTAATTTTTATTTGAAATTTGTTTTTTTGTTGAAAAAAAACAATATTTGGCGAGCATAAATATTAAAATTCGCAATAATATATCAATTCGTTCAGAATACGAATATAGACTTTAGCTTTTTCCTGAAGTCAACGTAAACTTCCGCATTTATCCTATAAGAATTGTACAATTAACCCAAAAAGAAAAAACACTAAAAGTGTTACTTTTTTCTAATCACTAGGTCAAAATTGAAAAATAAATCATTTAAAAATACGCCTGATGAAGAGTTGGTGCGACTGTATGTCGAAACCCAACGAAATCTTTATTTTGAGGAACTTTACGACCGTTACATAGATAAAGTCTACAGAAAATGCCTTTCTTTTGTAAAAAACGAAGCTCAAGCTGAAGATTTCACACACGATATATTTTTGCGTTTGGTTCTGAAGATTGGTAGTTTTAAAGAACATGCGAAGTTTTCGACTTGGCTCTATTCGATTACCTACAATTATTGTATGGATCAAATAAGGATGGTTAAAAAACAAGCCGAAACGGCACTTGATGAAAACTTTGACCTCGAACAAGAAGAAGATGACTCTGACTTAGTCGAAATTCAAGCAAAAGATTTGAAAAAAGCCTTACAAAAAATCGACCCCAATGAACGTGCTATCTTATTAATGAAGTATCAAGACGATTTTAGTATTAAAGAAATTGCCGATACATTCAATATTAGCGAGAGTGCTGTAAAAATGCGTTTGATGCGTACGAAAGATAAATTAAGAAAGATTTACACAGAAAATATTGTTTTTTTCTTAATTATTATAGCCAAGGCAATTTGGTTCTGGAAAAAATAACAAATACCTTAAACTTATACAAAAAAATGGAAGATTTTGATGAGAACACTTCTGCACCTGAGCATCTCAAAGGCATGCTAACGGCCGAAATTGATGCCATACGTGATGCCATGCAAATCGTGCAAATGTTTTTGGGCGAAACAATGGTAGTA
>JAFEIL010000240.1 GCA_017495105.1 Emticicia sp.
GGTAATACAATAATCTAATACAATGCACAAATATTTTGATAAACGGTCATTTTTAATGACGAATGGCTTTTTAAAATCTTTATTTATTTGTATGTATTTTTTTATGTGCATGCGTACATATACATACGCACAAGTAGATAATATTAACCTTGAAAATAATCAAAAAATTATAGGTGTCAATATCGGAAAAGTACAATTTAATTTAAATTCTTTGATTTATGTTAAAAACAATGAATATTTCAATGAAATAGCTGATGGCTATACACTTATAGGTTATTATATTAATCCGTCAGTGGGGTATAGGCTTCACAAAAAAGTGCAAATTGATGCTGGTGTGTTTGTCAGAAAAGAATATGGCTATAATGGACTGAAAGAAATTGAGCCGACTTTTACGGTGCAGATAAAACAAAAGGATTGGCGGTTTTTGTTTGGAAATATCGAAGGAAATATCAACCACCGACTGATTGAGCCTTTGATGACTTTTGAGCGTGTATTAACTCAGCCTTTAGAACACGGTTTTCAAGCAAAATATCAAAAGAAAGATGCCTTTTTTGATGGTTGGCTCGATTGGCAGCAATCGACGATTGCAGGCAAAACAAATCAAGAACGTATTTGGGCTGGGGTGTCGTTTTACAGCCCTGCGGCTAGTATAAAAGACATAAAATTTCAAGCTCTCGTACAGGCGAGTGTGTTTCATATTGGCGGACAAAATATTCAAAGTTTACAGCCTGTGCGTACGCTCTTAAACACTGCTGCTGGACTTCGTGTAAAGAAAAATTTCGGTAAAAATCAGTCGCTAACGATTGATAATTATTACGTTGGTTATTTCGAGTCACCACTTCAAGGAACTGCCTACTATTTGAATTCTTTTTGGAAAAATAAAAAATATCAAGCAGGCTTTAGTTATTGGTTTGGAAGCTTCTTTAATTCGCCCTTTGGCAATGATTTGATGCAATCTACTTCTCGGAAATTTGATAATGATTCGTATTATGAAAAAAGTCGTAGTTTGCTGATAGTGAGGCTGTTGAGAGATTGGAAGATTTCAGAAAAAGTAAAAATATCGCTCAGAATTGAGCCGTATTATGACCTAAATAATAGAATTTTTGAACATTCAGAAGGTCTTTATTTGAGTTGTAAATTATAAAATACGATAAGTGTAAATAGCTTATAATCAAACAGTTGACTATAATTAGTGCTTTTTTTAAAAGAAGTTGAAAATTTCGGAATGTATATTATATGATTTTATAATAAGTTTTTAGAGATAATTACACCACCTAAATAATAAAAAAACGTGGCAATTTACTGGGGTAAACTAGCCACGTTAACACGTCTAAATCGGAACTTTATACTTATTAATCTCTTTGTTTTGGTTCATACTTTTCGGGAGCGTATAAAAATCCAAATGCCTCAGCACCTTCTTTTGTATGTACTTTGTGGTGAATATAATGTGCGTGCATGATACGTTTCATATATTTGCTTTTAGCAACAAATTTAATTTTGACTCTGCGGTGAACAATAATGTCATGAAACACAAAATAGGCTATTCCATAGCAAGTTACACCCGCACCAAACCAAGTTAAATACCAAAAGTCTGGGTGGAGATTACCATAAATAATTGTTGATGATGCCACAAAACTAAACACGATAGCATAATAATCATTTTTCTCAAAAAAACCTTTGTGATGGTTGTGGTGGTCGGCGTGCCATGCCCAACCAAAACCGTGCATGATATATTTATGGGCAAACCAAGCCATGAATTCCATGAATGCAAATGTGCCGATTACGATTAAAAACTTTAGAAGCATGTTGTAATGAATAATTGAATTAGTTCTGAATCCTTAACACAAAATTACAACTGTTTGTTTGGCGAAAAGATATTTTAGGATAGTTTTTTTTCAGAAACTGAGTTTTTCTTATTTCTTAGCAAACGATAAATTTGTAAGATAAGATACACGAACAGTTGGATTACTTTCTTCAATCGTATCCGAAAAATTCCAAATGTTTTGATGAATATAGCACAACTGAATTTGGTGATGAGGGTTGATGATATAGCCTAAACCTGCAATGATTCTGTTTTGATTAATGAAGGTTTTACCGACATTGTTTTTGCTAACGTCAGTTCCGAGAGAACCAATATTCATAAATGCTTCATCGCCGATGATTCCAAGTAATTTGGGTTTTTTATCTACCTTTACCAGAGGATAAGTTGCCAAAACCATATAACGAAAGCGGTCACGGAATTTATAATCTTTGATTGCATAATCGTTTTGGTTGGCTGGCATTGCTACTGTACTACCCGCAATACCCACAAATCTAAACTCATTACGTAAGCGATTTGTAAGTTTCAAATCGCCTAGCTGATGATTGAAAGTTCCTTGTATCCAAGGGTGATTTTCAGGAATTGGGCGTTTGTTGATAGCAGGACTTCCATAAACATAAGTATTGTAATGGCTAAAACCTACGCTTGCGATAAAATACTTTGTGAACTGATAATCAAACGATGGACGAATAAAATACTGCTGTTTTTCGCTGAAACCGTTGGCAAAACGCATGGTTGCTTCAAGCGTGAAAGATATTTTTTTTGTAAGCATATTTTTGCCTACATGATGCAACCAAATATCGTTATTTTGGCTTTTAGTTTGGGCAAAGAGATTGCCGACGCTACAAAAAAATATGGCAACCAAGATGTTTTTTTTCATTTTTTATAATTGTTTTCCAACCAAAACCAAGATAGATTGTGTTTGAAAATGAAATTTATGAATTTTTTTAAGAAAAGATAAGTGGTGTATAAGAAGTCCACAGTCAATAGTTGCCAAGTCCTCAGTAAGGTAATAAGTTTATAGTCAGTTGTTTATCTGTTTGTGAAATTTTCGATTAATAGTATTTGACTACTTAAATCAATTAAAAAGAAAAATTTCAATAAAGTAAAATCTCATTATCAATGAAATAACCCCTAAAAATAAAACTTTTTATTTGATTTATGTGAATCTTACCTTTTACGTGCAGCCAAATGATGCTCTGATACTGGCTGGTGCATTTCTAAGCCAATGATTTCTACTTTTCCACCGCTGGCCTTATAATCATGCACAAAATGGTGCAGATTTTCCATTACCGAATGGTCAATCATTTTGGTATTTTTTAGGTCGATGGTCACTTTAAAACCTGGCGGAATCGCTTCTAATTTACTTTTTATTCCCATGTAATTACTAAAAACAGCCGATTGGTTGATTTCAACTAAATATTCATCATCGGTAAACGAAACTTCTGTAGGTGCTTGAAAAAGTGTTCTCAATAAATCCCAGTCAACTACATTAATGAGCATTTGTAGGACAATTCCTGCTGCAATTCCAACCAAAAGGTCTTCATAAAGCGTGAAGAAAATGGTTACTAAGAAGATAGCCAATTGCTCTTTTCCGATTTTGAAAGTTTGGATAAATTCTCTTGGGTGAGCCAATTTGATACCTACTGTAATCAGCATAGCAGCCAATGCAGTATTCGGAATCAACTCTATTAGGTGCGAAGCCAATAATACAAAAGCCAAAATAAAGAATCCGTGGAAGAAGTTTGCCCAACGAGTTTTAGCACCATTGTTTACGTTTGAAGAACTACGTGCAACCTCCGAAATCATTGGCAAACCACCAAAAATTGCAGCAATTGTATTACCAATACCAACTGCGATAAGGTCTTTATTTGGATTAGACTTGCGACGATATGGATCGAGCATATCAATTGCTTTAACGGTCAATAAAGACTCTAAAGAACCTACCAAAGCAAACATAATCACATATTTAATAAAAACACCTGTCTGAGCAAAACCAGCAAAATCGACATTGATTTTAATGTTTTCAAGTAAATTTCCGATGTGAACCAAAGCATAAGCAGGCTCAGTTGTTTGGAAATCCATCAGTAATTCGGCTGGAATTGCGAGTAATAAAACTACTAATGGAGCAGGCACTTTCTTGAGTGGACCTTTAATAAATGGCCAGCTTAGCATAATTGCCAAACTTACAACCCCGATTAATGTAGCTTTAGGGTCGAGGTGCATCACAAACTCTGGAATCGAAGCCAATAATGCGATTGGACCTTTACCCTTTGTCATTGTTGGAGCCACATCTAATAATATAGGGATTTGCTTGGCAATGATAATTAATCCAATAGCTGCAAGCATTCCGTGAATGGCAGAAAGTGGAAAGAAATCGGCCAGTTTACCGAGTTTGAAAACCCCAAATAAAATTTGAATGATACCTGCTACAACCATTGCTCCAAGAGCTAAGTGCCAGCCAATTTCGCCACCACCAAACTCACTCACAGCACCTGCTACAATTACAATCAAACCAGCCGCAGGGCCTTTAATTGTGAGGCGTGAACCCATAAATAGACTCACTACAAGACCCCCGATAATGGCTGTAATCAAGCCCATAATTGGTGGAAACTCTGATGCTTTGGCAATACCTAAACTCAAAGGCAATGCCAATAAGAATACGATAAAACCAGACATTGCATCGCTCGAAAAATTTTCCTTCAAGCCTTCGATACCGTCTTTTGGTATTATGAGTTTTGTTTTATTTTCCATGTTTTTTTAATAATTTTTAGAATCTATTATTCTGTTATTTTTTGTTGGGAAATTTGTTGCTGGAGATTGTTAACGAGTTTTATGATTTTCCGATAACTAATTCACCAATAGTCAGTTATGATGATTTATAGGCTGTTTCGTGATAAGTTTTTACATGCGGACCGAGGAATAGGCGAGAGTATAAACGAATCAATGAAATACCAGCTAAGATATAACTCGATGCCGTAGCATAAGCCAAAACTACTTGGTTTTCGTGAATATGGCTAAACACTAAGTCAAGACCGATGAAAGTTGGAGTAATCGGGAAGCCTGCCAAACCTAAACAAGCCAACAAAAAGACCAACGCAAACTTCGGATGCTCAAATGAATGCCCATGAAATTGGTTGAGGTCGATATTCTGCTCGTAACTTTTGAGTTTCAAGATTCCCCAATAGCCCACAATTCCTGAAATAATTACACCGCTTAGATAAAAAATTACTTCGATAAGTTCAAATTTTTCATTGAACGAAATCGCTAAAGCAATCCAAAAGTGATTCATAATCAGCAATAACCAACTCATCAACGGACTTTTTCGCTCCGAAAATGATTTCAGAATCATTAATAGACCAATCAATGCAAATGCACCAGGAAGATACTCATGCGGTTGTTCGCTGCTATTTTCATTCATAAATAAAAATACAAGGCCTAATAAATAAGTAGGAATGAAGAGCAATAACAAACGATTAACCGTCAAGAAATCAAGTTTTCTACCGATGTTTTTAAGGGGTTTCCAAAGAATAAAATTCATGAATGAATCTAGATTCCATTCTTTTAGGCTCAATAGATAAATCGAATATTCGATTTTCTTCGGTAAAGTATCTTCGATTGAATGTTGGCGAGGAACAAAATTATAGAACTGCTCACAAATTTTATAACTAACTACAGAAGGCGAAACCAAAAGTTGATAAGTACGTAAAAAGGCATTTCCAGCGAAGTGAAATAGAGCAAATTTCTCGAAACCTAAAGCCACTTCAATGAAAATAATGCCGATTTGTGCAACCGAAGCATAAGCAATTTGGCTTTTCACTGATGATTGTACTCGGGCGATAAGCGAGGCAATAATAGCTGTACACAAACCAAGTAAAACAATAAGAATACGCACAGAAAGTTGGTACTCCCAAAACGGATAGGTACGCAATAATAAGAATACTCCCAAATGCACCGATAGAGAGCCATAAAAAATGGCACTCGATGGCGTTGGGCCTTCCATGGCACGTGGCAACCATGAAGAAAAAGGCAATTGAGCTGATTTAGCAGCTGCTGCCAACAAAATCATTAAAGAGATAAACACGCCTGTATAACTATGGCTTGCAAGGTGTTCGTGTACAAGTTCGGCATTGCTCAATTTCAGGAAAGTAATGTTTTCGTGCCATAAATGATGGCTCGCCCACATCGCCAAAATCAAACCAACATCGCCGATTCTATAAACCGAAAATACTTTGATGGCGTTTTTAACTGGTAAATATCTATCTCTATAAAAGGCTATTAGCAGAAATGAGCATATTCCCAAAATCTCCCAACCAATAAAAAGAGTTTCAAAATTACCTGATAAAATTGTGATATTATAACCTAAATAAAAGAACAAAATTGTATTAAAAAAACGTTTGTATCCATGCTCACGGTGTAGATAGTATCGGCTGTAAATCGTAACCAAGAATGTCAGAAATGCCCCAACAAGCAGATACACAACCGTAATTTTATCAAAACATAAATCGACTAAAAATTCATATTCTTTCGATTTGAAAAGTACTATTTCTTTTAGATTTAGTACAGGATGACCATTGAATAGCCAGTACCCTACAAAACTCACCACACAAAACAGCGTCAGGCCGACTGTAAGAAATGCGGTTTTCGAAATAGCCGTTTCGTTTTTATCGCCAATCAATAAACTAATTACCAAACCTAAAAGTGGTATAATTATAAAAATCTGAAGTATTGGAGTCATAATTAATTGATTAAATAAACAGGAAAATTTTCTTGATGCGATTCAACCAAATCCTCAATATCATGTAC
>JAFEIL010000339.1 GCA_017495105.1 Emticicia sp.
CTGCTATAGGTGTTCAAGAGTTTATGAAATCTAATGATTTGTCTTAATCCTTATTATGCTGGAAGGTGGTTTCTGCTTTGTGGAATCAAATTTGAATATGACGATTTTGAGTCGTCTTAATCCTTATTATGCTGGAAGGTGGTTTCTGCTAAAAAGTTTTTTTGAATGTACCTATTCAAAAGGAATGTCTTAATCCTTATTATGCTGGAAGGTGGTTTCTGCTCAAAATAAAAGTAACGGGGTTTACCTACATTAAGTCTTAATCCTTATTATGCTGGAAGGTGGTTTCTGCTTTTGAAATTATTAACACCGATTGTTTCGGTATTAAAAAAGTCTTAATCCTTATTATGCTGGAAGGTGGTTTCTGCTATAACAGCAAAATTTATCTCAGGAGAGATAACTGAAAGTCTTAATCCTTATTATGCTGGAAGGTGGTTTCTGCTAGGTTGTACACAAGTTGCTTTCTTTAATTTTGCTCAAATGTCTTAATCCTTATTATGCTGGAAGGTGGTTTCTGCTAGGCTTTGTACTGTATCCCTACAGACGGCGGTAAACAGTCTTAATCCTTATTATGCTGGAAGGTGGTTTCTGCTATAGAACTGTTATCTATTAAAGATACAGATTTCAATTGGTCTTAATCCTTATTATGCTGGAAGGTGGTTTCTGCTTGCATTCGATGCAGCTGCTGGCATGTTTGGTGAGATTGTCTTAATCCTTATTATGCTGGAAGGTGGTTTCTGCTACGGTGACAAAATCGGTGCTTCTATTTCTTACCGTGTCTTAATCCTTATTATGCTGGAAGGTGGTTTCTGCTGTGGGTCACTATGTGCTTACATCTGTGGATGGCACGTCTTAATCCTTATTATGCTGGAAGGTGGTTTCTGCTAGCCAGTTAAGGCTCCAAAAAAGCCTGAGGTAATAACGTCTTAATCCTTATTATGCTGGAAGGTGGTTTCTGCTGACTCTTTAAATTTCGTTAAAGATAATATTATCTTGTCTTAATCCTTATTATGCTGGAAGGTGGTTTCTGCTAAATTTATCTGTGATTGATGGTTATCGTATAATCAAAGAGTCTTAATCCTTATTATGCTGGAAGGTGGTTTCTGCTTAAAGAAAGTTAATAGTATAACGGTGAAAATAGGTCTTAATCCTTATTATGCTGGAAGGTGGTTTCTGCTAATAGCTTAGAAGAGTTAATGTGCCTGATGGCAGAGTCTTAATCCTTATTATGCTGGAAGGTGGTTTCTGCTTAATATTAACACCTATTCAAGGTTCATTACCTGCTAACGTCTTAATCCTTATTATGCTGGAAGGTGGTTTCTGCTGATAAAGAAGAACTCGATAGTGCTGATTTCTTTGCTGTCTTAATCCTTATTATGCTGGAAGGTGGTTTCTGCTCTATCTGAAAGTACAGCTATGGATTTAGATACTAAAGAGTCTTAATCCTTATTATGCTGGAAGGTGGTTTCTGCTTTCGCTACTGTTCTCGAAAGTTCTATTTTACCTGAAGTCTTAATCCTTATTATGCTGGAAGGTGGTTTCTGCTAATTTCATCTTTATGCAAAAGTATTTCAATAACCTGTCTTAATCCTTATTATGCTGGAAGGTGGTTTCTGCTAAGTTTCAACATACAAACGTAATCGTATTGAAATGTTAAGTCTTAATCCTTATTATGCTGGAAGGTGGTTTCTGCTACTTGTACCATAAAAGCGGATTTATCCGCAAAAGAGTAGTCTTAATCCTTATTATGCTGGAAGGTGGTTTCTGCTAATTACAACGACAACATGATAGGGAAACTGATAACAAAGTCTTAATCCTTATTATGCTGGAAGGTGGTTTCTGCTTTTGCGGAAGCGAGTGCATTCACCAAGAAACTCGATGAGTCTTAATCCTTATTATGCTGGAAGGTGGTTTCTGCTACTTTGTATCCAAGAACAAAGTCCTGAAGAAATGTCTTAATCCTTATTATGCTGGAAGGTGGTTTCTGCTTAATTGCTCGTGGATTCTTCGATGCATTTCGCATGTCTTAATCCTTATTATGCTGGAAGGTGGTTTCTGCTAAAAAAAATTAACTTCTGTGTATATTATAAATACAGTCTTAATCCTTATTATGCTGGAAGGTGGTTTCTGCTCATGGCAGATGCCTATATGGATAATCAACTTTCAATTTGTCTTAATCCTTATTATGCTGGAAGGTGGTTTCTGCTAATATTATCTTTAATTTTCAATTCCAGTCTAACAACTCGTCTTAATCCTTATTATGCTGGAAGGTGGTTTCTGCTGATTAATTGAATCTCCAAATATACACTTAGGTAACGTCTTAATCCTTATTATGCTGGAAGGTGGTTTCTGCTACGTGAAACACTAAACAAACAATAGAATGAAAACAAAACCAGTCTTAATCCTTATTATGCTGGAAGGTGGTTTCTGCTAATGAAAACCGTACAGGTTGGACAAAATTTTCTGTCTTAATCCTTATTATGCTGGAAGGTGGTTTCTGCTCACTCATAAAAAAAATTGACAAAATATTAGTTGAAAAGTCTTAATCCTTATTATGCTGGAAGGTGGTTTCTGCTAAATGGGAAAAATTTCTACTTGTAGAGATTGTTTATTGTCTTAATCCTTATTATGCTGGAAGGTGGTTTCTGCTTCGTTTCGTGAAGCGTTTGAAAAATTTTTATCATTGTCTTAATCCTTATTATGCTGGAAGGTGGTTTCTGCTAAATACTATCGGTGTACAAGAATTCATGAAGTCAAATGGTCTTAATCCTTATTATGCTGGAAGGTGGTTTCTGCTTTAAAGTTAGAGAAAAACGATATTCCAACTTGGGGATTGTCTTAATCCTTATTATGCTGGAAGGTGGTTTCTGCTAAGGTTTGCAACGTTAGCATAGTCTTTAAAGTAAAAGTCTTAATCCTTATTATGCTGGAAGGTGGTTTCTGCTATCCTTTACTATATCCTTTAAAACAAGTTCCTCGACTGTCTTAATCCTTATTATACTGGAAGATGGTTTCTGCTAATTTAGAAAAAGTTATAACAAAAAACGTATCAAGGTCTTAATCCTTATTATACTGGAAGATGGTTTCTGCTAAAATCCAATAGGCAAAAAGGGAACTACTTACGAGTCTTAATCCTTATTATACTGGAAGATGGTTTCTGCTTGACGGAAACCACTCGCAAAGTTCGAGTTACGTGTCTTAATCCTTATTATACTGGAAGATGGTTTCTGCTAACCATAATCAAAGTTTAAGGTGTAAAACACAAAGAGGTCTTAATCCTTATTATACTGGAAGATGGTTTCTGCTATACGACTTTTTTAAGCTAAAATACAAGTAACTTGAGTCTTAATCCTTATTATACTGGAAGATGGTTTCTGCTTTTCATAATCAAACTATCAAATGGAAGCTAAAAGGTCTTAATCCTTATTATGCTGGAAGGTGGTTTCTGCTAAGAAGTGGAAATTGGAGGTGTAACATTTGTAATGAGTCTTAATCCTTATTATGCTGGAAGGTGGTTTCTGCTACTCTTTCGGAGTTGACCTTTGTGAGAATAGTAACGTGTCTTAATCCTTATTATGCTGGAAGGTGGTTTCTGCTTAATTGGTTATACAACCAATAAGAAAGGAGAACCTCGTCTTAATCCTTATTATGCTGGAAGGTGGTTTCTGCTTGACAGCGGTTGTTTTCACGGGTTGCAGAGTTTGGTCTTAATCCTTATTATGCTGGAAGGTGGTTTCTGCTAATTATAATAGCTTAGAAAGGTTTTTTTATAGAGTCTTAATCCTTATTATGCTGGAAGGTGGTTTCTGCTTGTATCAAGTTAGTAACTAAGCTAATTTATTTAATATGTCTTAATCCTTATTATGCTGGAAGGTGGTTTCTGCTTGCTGTTGAAACAACAGTAATATCTGATGATATATCTGTCTTAATCCTTATTATGCTGGAAGGTGGTTTCTGCTTAAATTAAACCTACTTCATGTAACATGACGAATATGTCTTAATCCTTATTATGCTGGAAGGTGGTTTCTGCTTTTTACACAGTCTTTTTTGACTCTAATATGAACGAGTCTTAATCCTTATTATGCTGGAAGGTGGTTTCTGCTGGAATATTACGATATAGATTGCGAATTTTACGATAGGTCTTAATCCTTATTATGCTGGAAGGTGGTTTCTGCTACATCAACATCAACATCAGTTGCAACAGCAACTTCTGAAGGTCTTAATCCTTATTATGCTGGAAGGTGGTTTCTGCTTTGAATATAATGAAATTAAAAGTTATGAATATAATGAGTCTTAATCCTTATTATGCTGGAAGGTGGTTTCTGCTGATCCAATGCAGAGTTTTGGTGTCTTATGCAGAGTCTTAATCCTTATTATGCTGGAAGGTGGTTTCTGCTTGACTTCTCTTCATCTATGGTGCAACACCAGCTGTGTCTTAATCCTTATTATGCTGGAAGGTGGTTTCTGCTTCTCCTTCGGAATGCAAGATATGTTCCAACTCAAGCAGTCTTAATCCTTATTATGCTGGAAGGTGGTTTCTGCTAACTCTAATAACTTTACCAGAGTTCTTTGATATAGTGAGTCTTAATCCTTATTATGCTGGAAGGTGGTTTCTGCTGTTGCTATCATAGTACTACGCAACCAGTGTGTTTGGGGTCTTAATCCTTATTATGCTGGAAGGTGGTTTCTGCTCAACATTTAAACATCTAATAAAAATGATAACTACTGTCTTAATCCTTATTATGCTGGAAGGTGGTTTCTGCTAGAGTTGGAGATGATTCAACAGTCTGTTTTGATTGCGTCTTAATCCTTATTATGCTGGAAGGTGGTTTCTGCTAAACCTGTGGAATTGCTATTAGCAATGTTTGAAAATGGTCTTAATCCTTATTATGCTGGAAGGTGGTTTCTGCTAGATAATACAAAATTAATTGAAGCTATTGCCAATATGTCTTAATCCTTATTATGCTGGAAGGTGGTTTCTGCTTTTGCACACATACATGATTATGACTTCTCTTCATCTGTCTTAATCCTTATTATGCTGGAAGGTGGTTTCTGCTGGAAGTTGCTACGTTTTCAAAGAAATTAGAAGAGTAGTCTTAATCCTTATTATGCTGGAAGGTGGTTTCTGCTTCGTTAAATCTTGGTCTCCAAGAGGTAAAGGTGGTTCAGTCTTAATCCTTATTATGCTGGAAGGTGGTTTCTGCTATCTCTCCTTTTTTTTAGTAAAAGCGGAAGCATTTAGTATTTGCTTTGTCTTAATCCTTATTATGCTGGAAGGTGGTTTCTGCTTGATTATTAATTTAATCTTTAAAACTTTTATATCATGGTCTTAATCCTTATTATGCTGGAAGGTGGTTTCTGCTCTAATAGTAGTATTAGTGAATTAACAGATTTCCTTTTGTCTTAATCCTTATTATGCTGGAAGGTGGTTTCTGCTAGAAGTTTCATTTAATTTACAAGCAAACCAATTTGGGCTGTCTTAATCCTTATTATGCTGGAAGGTGGTTTCTGCTGCCCTAAAAATTGAACAATTAGAAGGGGATCAAATTGTCTTAATCCTTATTATGCTGGAAGGTGGTTTCTGCTTCTAGAATCTAGAGCGATTGAAATAATAAAATTAGAAGTGTCTTAATCCTTATTATGCTGGAAGGTGGTTTCTGCTATTTGTGGGTGTAATTGCAGATGAACCGGCTCCAAGGGTCTTAATCCTTATTATGCTGGAAGGTGGTTTCTGCTTACAACTAATGAGTTAGTTGAAATATTAAAAACGCGTCTTAATCCTTATTATGCTGGAAGGTGGTTTCTGCTCGAAAAAATTAATCAATATCTACAATACTCTGAGTCTTAATCCTTATTATGCTGGAAGGTGGTTTCTGCTTTATTATGAAGGACTTTATAATCCTTTTGATGTAAATGTCTTAATCCTTATTATGCTGGAAGGTGGTTTCTGCTTTTGAAACAGATAGTTTAAAAATCATATTCAAAGATGTCTTAATCCTTATTATGCTGGAAGGTGGTTTCTGCTAAAGTACTTGTTAATAGTTCTACAAACGAAGTTCGTCTTAATCCTTATTATGCTGGAAGGTGGTTTCTGCTTCATAGGATTAAGTTTAGCATTTACTTTATTTGTAGTCTTAATCCTTATTATGCTGGAAGGTGGTTTCTGCTTGCAGCCGAAGATGCTTTAGACCTTGAGCGAATAGAGTCTTAATCCTTATTATGCTGGAAGGTGGTTTCTGCTAATTCGCAGAAGTTGCTACGTTTTCGAAAAAGTTGGGTCTTAATCCTTATTATGCTGGAAGGTGGTTTCTGCTATTGGTCAAAAAGAAATAGACCTTTTTATGGTCGAAGTCTTAATCCTTATTATGCTGGAAGGTGGTTTCTGCTAACATGAAAATTACATTATCAGAAAAAGAATTAAAAGGGTCTTAATCCTTATTATGCTGGAAGGTGGTTTCTGCTATGTATTCAGACGTGCATTGGTACAATGAATTTTTGTCTTAATCCTTATTATGCTGGAAGGTGGTTTCTGCTTATTGAATTTGAATTTGATAAATTTGAAACAGATAGTGTCTTAATCCTTATTATGCTGGAAGGTGGTTTCTGCTAAAGAAACAAGTGCCTC
>JAFEIL010000510.1 GCA_017495105.1 Emticicia sp.
CGCAATTAGTATTATACCTTCCGCAGTTTAATTTATTGCTTCCGCAATTAGTATTTTACCTTCCGCAGTTTGAATTATTGCTTCCGCAGTTTAATTTATTGCTTCCGCAATTTGAATTATTGCTTACGCAGTTTAATTTATTGCTTCCGCAATTTGAATTATTGCTTACGCAGTTTAATTTATTGCTTACGCAGTTTGAATTATTGCTTCCGCAGTTTAATTTATTGCTTACACAGTTTGAATTATTGCTTCCGCAATTAGTATTTTACCTTCCGCAGTTAGTCCACATTTGCAAAATGCTAGACTCCTTGAACCGATGGTTTGCAATCCCTAGTGGAACTACCGTAGTGGAACTACCCTAGTGGAACTACCCTAGTGGAACTACCATAGTGGAACTACCGTAGTGGAACTACCCTAGTGGAACTACCGTAGTGAAACTACAACCAAACCAACCATAAAACCCATTGATTTATCGTTCATGGTTGGAAAGTCGCATTGCAAATGCTCCTACTCGTTAAGTCCAGCATCACAGATACTGACTAATGGCGATTACAAAGAGTGACAAAAATCCACTCATAGAGTCTTATTATCGGTGCCTTTTTTCGGTGCCTGTGCGGAGTCGAAGGCAGCGGTGGTTGACTTTTGAAAGAATATTTTATTAAAATAAATTCAAATCAGTTCGATTATGGAAAATAAATTTCACAAAAACCTAGTTAGAGCAATCTCAAATCTCGATTATAATGAGGTCTTGCGTAGTTTGAAAAAAGGAGCAGATTCCAATTATTTTTTATCCAATCCTCATTTTGATACATTGAATGATGACGAAAAATGGTACTGTATTTCGCCCATTTCGGTGCTGATTTACAGGCAAAAAAATTACGATCTTCTATATAATCTAAAAAACAAAAATGATATAAACAGCGAAATAAAAATAGCTTACTTGCTTTTGGATTATGGTGCAAATCCAACACCTGCACTCGAATTAGCAAACAAATTATATGGAAAATTCACCCCTTCTAATACCCGGAAATCTGGATTTAAAAAACTTTGGGATATCCTGTTTCATGCACAACGCATTGCCCTTAAAGATTATGCAATGCTCCCTAAAACAAAGTTAAACGAACTTTTGTATTTGGCTACCAAAAACCTAGCAATAAAGGATATGGAAGAACTTTTGAAATATGGGGCCAATCCAAAATACAAAAATCTTAAGCTAAATGAACTTTTAATAGATACTGTTAATGATTTTTTAGAAGTCGTAACCGATTTTTCCGAGCAAGAAAAAAAATATTACCTTGAACGAATTGAAAATTTACTGGTTTTAGGAGCCAATCCAAATTATAAAATTCCCAAAAAAGAGTACACAGACAACGTACCGTATAGCCATATACCGTATGATGCTTTAAGATTATTGGTTTTTTCTATTCCAAACAACAGAAAATTCGAACAAAATAGAGAAAACGAAATAGAAGTTGCCAAAATACTACTCAAATATGGTGCGGATGCTCAAAATACAATCCGATTTTCAGAAAAATTATTCGGAAAATATAACCCAAATGCTGAATTAGATCACGGACAAAAATTATTGAATACAATAGTTGAGATGCTAAAAAATAAAGAGAAAACAGGTATCTAACCAATAAAATTCACCTAGTTAATGTTCATCGTTTGGCTAAACGTTATACATTTAGTCAGTGTGTTTGCCGTTTAAAATGCATAGCGGGTTTCAAGGGCTGACAGCTCCACTGCGGTTTTAAAATCTGCCGAACTTATGGAACATTCGGTTCAGCGAGTTTGGCAAAGGTGGGCTACGCAAACCGACTAGCTTCAAATGTAGTACCAATACCTATGGAAACCTCAAAATTTCAACCTTGTATCAAAGCTCAAACTTAGCCAAACCAATGTTAAATAATACTTGTATCTTCTGCTGTATGCAAGTCAACCCATTTAGAAATAATAGGAACAATTAACAAGCCCGTAGGAACAGCAATGCAACAGCCTACCAAAAAATCATTGAACCAAAGTTTAAAAAAATCAATACAATAACCAGCATGTACCAATAACATTCCGCCAGTCATGACCACAGTCATTGCAATGGAAACAGAAATGTTAGAAAAAAGACGAGCCTGTGATTTTGTAAAATGTATCATAATGTTTTAAAAAAAGTCTGCGAATGTTTTAGGTTCGCAGACTATAAAATATTTATTTAATTTCTGGTCGGCTATGCCATTCGTGGAACAATCCACTTGGGTCTCTATCCGCTCTCAATTGTTGTATTTTTTTCAAATTAGCCTCAGATAAAAACGGGGCAGTTCTTTTGTGTAAACCTTCATCAGCCAATTGAATTCCTGTACTCATGTGGTTCATTTTGCTCATCATCGAGGCAGCCCAATCGCCATATTTTGCAGTATCGCTGGCATTTTTCCAAATGGTATATAAGGCGATATAGATATTATCTTCATTAGAATAGGCCATGTCAGATTGGATTTGCCCCGGATGCCAATTGAGCCAAAGCATATGCGAAGGAGCAGGAGGCATGGTTCTTGCGATTTCTTTGACATAAGGCATTAAATCTTCCAATGGAGCGTGCGTCCACATATTATCAACACCATAATGATGATTTTCTGGATAATGGCTCATCACTGATTTGTAGAGCATATCAATTCCAGGGTCTATAGCTGGCGTTGCAATCAAGGCTTTGCTTTTTATCGGACTGTTTTTCATGAATGCCATTGCTTCTTCAAATTCATCTTTAGTATCGGCAAAAATGGGAGCAGCAGCTTCTATGCCTGGGCCAAATATTCCAGCCATTTTATTGCTCATTATCATCTGAAACTCAACGGCTTTTGGAATGCTCGGCCCTACTTCATAAGCCCAACTATACACATCCTCCAGATGTTTCATATAAAATTGATGGGCGATGATGGCTCTGTATTTTGGTAGCGGATACAGCTTTAAATGGAAACGAACTACAACGCCAAAAAAACCGCCACCTGCTCCACGTGCCGCCCAAAACAAATCGGCATTTTCGCTTTCATTGGCGTGGATGTATTCGCCATCGGCAGTAACTAAATCGATTCCAATTACACTTTGACAAGCAATTCCTAATTTTCTACCGTTCCAACCATAACCACCTTGCAATAGATAACCACCAATGCAAACACCTTTGCAATGACCCGCCGGGAAGAAAAGATTATGTTTATACAATTCCAACATAAGTGTACTTCCGCCAACTCCTGGCCCTGCGGTTGCGGTCATTTCGTTGACATTTATTTCAAATTGATTGAAGTGTTTCATCATAATCAAAATGCTATTGTCTCGTATATGATTCGCACTAAAGCTATGACCACCCGAACAAACTGTCAGTTTTTTGCCGTGTGATTTAGCATATTTAATGGTTTCAATAATATCTTGAACCGACTTGGCTTCTACCACCTTGATTGGTCTTTTACCGGGGTCGGTTTTATTGAAGAGTGAACCCATTACCACGGTTTCAAAATCTTCATCGGTTCTTTCAATTACTCTTCCCTCAACATTCAACTTTTCGATGGTCTGATTCATTTCGGCATACAGTTTTGGTAAAAATGCCGCCAAGTGAGTCATTTCCTCAGAACAATGAATGACTATTTTGCGTCCAAAATCAGGGGTTAAAATCTTCATTTTTTGAACAAAAGAAGAGGCTAAATCTGCCAAAAGACCCGATTTGCGAACATGTAAATATTGTCCTCCCATCCAAAAGCGAGACCGCATTTCTGAACCGCCTTCAACTGCACGCACTTGATGCACTAAATATCCATAGTCAATCGGGAATTTTGAGTGCCCTATTCTGGCACAAATATAAACAGCCTTTGAAGGGTCTTTGACGGCATCAAAAGAGAATCCAAACTCGGTAGGAGATTTGAATTGAATGAGGCCTTCAGCAAAATCATCCACAATATATTCTTCAATAATAGAATTTCTGCCGATATAAGCAATGTCGGTTTCGCCATCTTCCCAAACGGCACTCACATGACTCGTTGGATGCCATAATTTATAGCGACTGTCTTGGCTACCGTGCCAACCAAACCACCAATCCCACATTTCGGGCCTTATGCCGGGCATTGCCGTAACAATTGCTGCGTGAATAGAACCGTCGGCTTCGAAAGTATAACCTGTCTCTAAATCGGTGTAACCTTCTTCTTCTAAATATTTGGCTTCGGAAAATGGTGGCAAAGTGCCAGCTGGGAATGGCGTATTTGTTAAAGCGTATTGCACTTGTGGGGCAAGCTCAACTATGGTTTCGTCGTAATATTTACCATAAGGCTTTTTAAAATCTTCTGGAGAATAGCCTACATTTTTTTTATTTGTCATGTTAAAATTGATTTAATTTTTTAACAAATGTATGATGTGACCATTGAGTAAGCACTTGAATTAATTCAAGAAATGTTAGATGCGGTGTTTTAATTTACTCAACCATTCGGAAGATATGCCCATAAACTCAGCAATGAATTTAGAAGGCACTTGCTGAATTACTTTCGGGCAATGCTTGATTAAGTAACTGTATAGCCTTTCCGAAGAATAGGAAATAATTTTAAGTTTAAAATCATTTTCTTCCTGCAAAGCTTTGGTAACCAATGAATGGTAAAATTTAAAAAAATCAATGTCTTGACCAATAATGATATCAATCTCCTTTTTATAAAATTCGATTACTTCTGAATTGGCGATAGCTCTCAATTCGCACTGTGTTTTTGTTTCCAAAAAATAACCATCCACACAACTCATAAAAGGGTGAAAATCTGCTAAATAGAAATTAATGGTTTTTTCTATTTCCAATTCTTCATCAATGTATCGGCATACGAATCCGCCCTTCAGCACAAAATAAGCCTTATCACAAATTGTATTTGACTCAATCAGTAGGCTTTGGCTTTTTACATTCAGTAATTTGCTTTTGCTAATAAGGTTTTCAATTTTATCAGTTGATATATTTTTGGCTTGAAGTATTTCTAAAAATTTATTCATTCTATTGCTTAGTATTTGTTAGGCGGCAAAATAAGTAGTCCACGTTCAATAATCGACAATTTCGCATAAGGTAATTAACTAATAGACAGCCTTTTAGCTGTTCCTGTTTGACTAAATGATCTACATTTAGTCAGTGTGTTTGCTGTTCAAAATGCATTGCGGGTTTCAACGGCTAACAGCTCCACTGCGGTTTTAAAATCTGCCGAACTTATGGAACATTTCATCCAACGGGGAAATATTTATAATACATGGATTATAAATCCACTGCTCTATGGTCGAAGATTATAAATTTCGAACCTCACCCCCAGCCCCTCTCCTGTGGAGCATGGGCCAGAGGTGAGGTTTTTTGGTGTTAAAATCTGAGTTTAAAACCTCAGCCAAAGTCCTTCTCTTGTGAAGAAGGACTTTGAAAAAGAAGAAATTAAAAACCCTATTTGATTTTTTTGTTTCTGATTGATTCGTTGAACTAAGTAGTTAGGTATATTTAATCGACAAATTTGTTTTTCATAAAAAATTGTTAGACAGTATTTTAGGTTAATATAAACTGCAGATTATTGACCGTGGACTACTTAAATTTAGTTAAGGGTTCGATGCTTTTTACTGATTTTTCTCTTTTTCGTATTCCAAAAGAAGTTTTTTCAATTCTTCCTTGCTTGTCCCTTTTTTGGATTCAAAGTGAAGATTGACCACATAATCATCAAGCAATCTTTCGTGTTGAAATAGCGTATCCAAAATATGATTTATGGAATATTCTTTAATATCTAACTTAAACACTTTGTTTGCAGAAGAATCTACTTCAAATCTTTGTAGTTCAACTTTGCTGAAACTTAAACTTTCAATTTTTACAGAATAATTATCATTTTTTTTCACAAAAGGCTTGACAAAATATGGACTGACTAAGAAAATTAACATCATCGAAAAATTCCATGATGCATGAGCGATAAGTGATGAAATAAAATTAAATCTAACCCTTAAATACGTCAGTGTAAACCCACCGATAGTTTGAGTAGCCACAAGTAAGGGAAGAACCCAATAAAAAAAGGTGGAATCATTTAGAAAATTTACACTGTGCACAAACCCAAAAGTTAAAACCGAACCATATACTAGGAATTTGAAGATAATATCCCATCTTTTACGACTGATGAAAATTGAAAAAAACATGTTGTATCTCAGTCCGAGTCTAAAAATAATTTCTTCAATTATTGGAGCATATAACGCCGCCCCAATTAACATGGGTAAAAGTTTGTTGTCTTCATATACAATTCTTGTATTGGTAACGATAGGCTCTATTTTATTAATCACGTAGATGATGGAATTAATAATAACGAAATTAATAATAAACTCAAAAAACAAAATATAAAATATATGTTTTATGTTTATTTCCAAACTCCAATTTTCAATTCTTTGATCTTCTGGATTTTTTATAAAACTGAGAAGTTGTAAAATTATTTTTTTCATTTGTTTAGATTATTTTTATTGATTATGGCTTTTTATGATGAACCTGTTTAAACTTTTTCGGAGCGACGGTTCGCCCTTGATTATCTTATAACACTCGGAGCGACGGTTCGCCCTTGATTATAAGATAACACACGTTGATTATCTTATAACACACGTTGATTATAAG
>JAFEIL010000340.1 GCA_017495105.1 Emticicia sp.
ATATATACCTAATTTAATCAATGATAAAGTTTAGTGCAAATATTGTCAATGTGTTTGATGGGACGGTTTCTTATGGAACATTGAGTATAGAAAATGGCAGAATCCATCAAATTTTTATTCTAGGAATAGAAAAAGAAGGTGAAAAATATATATTGCCAGGCTTGGTAGATGCACATGTGCACGTTGAAAGCTCAATGCTTACACCTGTTCAATTTGCACGCTTGGCAGTTGTTCATGGCACTGTCGGTACAGTCTCTGACCCTCACGAAATCGCTAACGTATTAGGAGTTAGGGGAGTTGAATATATGATAGAAGATGGAAGAAGAGTGCCATTCAAGTTTTGTTTTGGAGCTCCTTCGTGCGTGCCTGCCACAAGTTTTGAAACCGCTGGTGCAGAAATTACGGTTAAAGATATTGCTCATTTATTTACTTATAAAGAGGTTGGCTATTTAGCCGAAATGATGAATTTTCCAGGGGTATTACACGATGACCCAATGGTGCTACAAAAAATTGCACTTGCTCAAGCGTTTAATAAGCCAATTGATGGTCATGCTCCAGGAGTTCGAGGTGCAGCTGCAAAGAAATATATCGAAGCTGGAATAGAAACCGACCATGAATGTTTTACAAAAGCTGAGGCCTTAGAAAAGCTCAAACTTGGAATGAAAATATTGATTCGAGAAGGAAGTGCTGCCAAAAATTTTGAAGAATTGATTCCATTAGCAGATGAATATTATGCCAAAATGATGTTTTGCTCCGATGATAAGCATCCAGACAATTTGGTTGAAGGGCATATTAACCTACTAGTAAAAAGAGCAATCTCCAAAGGAATTGATAGATTTAAGGTGTTACGCATGGCAACAATCAACCCTATTTTACATTATCGTATGAATATTGGTTTGTTGAGAGAGGGCGACTGGGGCGATTTTATTGTTGTCGATAATTTAGAAGATTTTAATGTTGTAGAAACTTATATCAATGGACAAAAAGTTGCCGAAAATGGTGTATCCTTGATAGAAAATCTGCAAAGTGAGGTAATCAATAATTTTAATTGCGAACCAATTGAACCTAAACAAATTGAAATTGCTGCTCCTGAGAATGTACAACGCATGAGAGTGATACAAACAATTGATGGGCAATTGATTACGAATGAGATTTTTGTTGAGCCAAAGATACAGAATGGTTTGGTTGTAAGCGATTTAGACAAAGATATTTTAAAAATTGTGGTGCTAAATCGTTATAAAACTTCTCCGCCAGTCATTGCATTTATCAATAATTACGGTTTGAAGGAAGGTGCAATTGCCTCTTCAGTTGGACATGACTCTCACAATATTATTGCTGTGGGAGTGGATGATTTTTCTATTTGTGAGGCAATCAATTTAATCATTCGTGAGAAAGGCGGAGTTGCAGCTGTCAGTAATACTAAACGTGGAGTTCTTGGCTTGCCTGTGGCTGGTTTGATGAGTAGTGACGATGGATATAAAGTAGCTGAAAGCTATACAAAAATTGATAAATTTGTGAAAGAAAAACTCGGTAGTAACTTAATCTCTCCATTTATGAGTTTGTCATTTATGGCTTTATTGGTTATTCCTACCTTAAAACTAAGTGATTTAGGCCTTTTTGACGGAGAAAAATTTGAGTTTGTTGATTTATTTGAAAAATAGAAGAAAGAGGTGGATTTCTATAATGCACCTCTTTTTACAATAGTTAAAAAGGAAGTTTTCCTAAATCTACGTTTCCTCCAGTCAGGATAATTCCTACTTTTTTGCCAGCAAATCTTTCTTTTTGTTTGAGTAGTGCCGCCAATGGTACTGCACATGAAGGTTCGATAACAATCTTTAAGCGTTCCCATATCAATCTCATGGCAGCGATTATTTCATCGTCACTTACTAGAATAATATCCTTGACGTACATTCTAATAATTTCTAGTGTTTTATCACCCAGATTTGTCAGTAAACCATCTGCTATGGTTTTGATGTAAGGAGCTTTCTCAATTTTTCCGCTTTTAAATGATAAAATTGCATCTGCTGCACCTTCGGGTTCTCCAGCAATTACCTCAGCATTAGGAAGAAGATAATGTGTTGCTAGAGCCGTTCCACTTAAAAGTCCACCGCCACCGACTGGAACCATAATTACTTCCAAATTCGGCACTTCTGAAATCAATTCTACAGTTGCAGTTGCTTGTCCAGCAATTACATCATAATTATTGAATGGATGAACAAATGTTGCTCCCGTACGGTCAATCACTTGCTGAACCGTTGATTCACGAGCTTCCAGTGTTGGTTCGCATTCAATAATTTCTCCATCAAGGGCTTTAACACCATTTTTTTTGATGATTGGAGCATTATTGGGCATTACAATGTAAGCTTTCGTTCCAACTGTTTTAGCGGCCAAAGCAATTGCTTGTGCGTGATTGCCAGACGAGTGTGTGGTGATACCTTTTTTTTGCTCCTCTTTCGACAAAGACAAAACTGCATTCATACCACCACGTGCCTTGAATGCTCCAATTTTTTGAAAGTTTTCACACTTAAAAAAAATCTCACAACCAGCTAGTTCATTGATACTGTTTGAGCTTAACACAGGAGTTAGATGAATGAACGGTTTTATGCGTTCATGAACTACTTTGATATCTTCAAGGCTTGGAATCTGATTCATATTTTATAGAAAGGTTTTCTTAATCTTTCAAAATTTATCTTACGTAAAAAATAAAGTCGGTTGTTGGTAAAGTATCTACATGATCTTTGAGTAACAAAACAACTTGTCCTCTATGATGCGAAGCATGCAATGCCAAATGACTTAAGATCTGCTTAATTATAGTAGTGTAATGTTGACCGTTCGAATTTTGATAGGCAATTAATTGGTCAAAATCTTGATTATCAATTACTTTATTGATATCAGCATAGTTAATTTCCAATAATTCGAGCATGATTTCTGGTTCAAAAACCTCCCAAACTTTTAATTCGGTCTCATTTCCATTAATACGGTCGAGCCAAATTCGTTGGGTTGCAATTGTATGTGAAAAAATCTCGATTGCCCGCTGCTGGGTTTCCAAAGCACAAATCATACTTTCTAGTACTTTTAGATTTGCCCAATATTCATGCTTGAAAATTTGTTTAAAATATTCCTTCATTAAAATTTAGATGCTATTAAGTAATAGGATAATATTAATCGACAAATTTCCAAACAGCTAAACATCTGTCTATGAGATTATTATCTTAAGAAAACTTGTCGACTATTGACCGTGGAATACTTATCTTCTCAGTTTTTCTACTTCGGCCAATACTTCGGCAATACCTTTAAGTGGGATTTTTACCCAACTTGGTCGATAGTTTACTTCATAACCAATTTCATAAACGGCTTTTTCAAGTAAATGGAAAAGTAAAAGATAATTGATTTCATTATTATCCTTAAAAAGAGGATGTGGACTTCCCAAAACAGAAAGGTATTCTTCGAGATAATTATCTTTAATCAATCTATACCAGCGGTCGGCGGCATTTTGTAATTGAACTTCATTAATTTCACTAGTTTCTGTCGAATTAAAAAGTTTTGCAGAAACTGCGTAATGATAAGAGCGAATCATTCCTGCTACGTCTTTAAGTGGAGAATGTTTTATTTTACGCTCTGCAATTGTGCTTTCAGGCTCACCTTCAAAGTCAATAATTACTAAATCATTTTCTGTTACTAAAACTTGTCCTAAATGATAATCTCCATGAATACGAGTGCGGTATGACAAAAGAGGTCGAGTTAGTACTTGGTCAATGAAATCTAGGATTAAATCTTTTGATTCCATGAATTTCCAAGCCAAAGTCTGTGCTTGTTCGTCAAGACGCAAATAGTTATCGGTTAGTAATGTATATCTTAGTTCAAGTAGATTTTCCATTTTTTGGTGCAAAAATCTACGATATTGACGATCAAACGGTTCGGCATTGAATGAATCAGCACCACGAAGGGCAAAAAGAGATTTGTGCATTTCGGCAGTACGATGGGCGAGCAAAGCAACTTTGCCAAAAACCGATTCTTTAATCTGAAAATTTCCATCTATGAAAGCAAGCAAGAAATCATTCAAATAATCGCCTGTCATGCTCCAATCATCCTTTTCACTTTTGATAACTTCAACCATTACTGCAAAAGTTATTTCGCTAGTATCGGCTCGTTTCCAAGTGATACTACCTGCAAATCTTGGAATATTTCGAAAGTCAGAATGTTGAGTGATAAATTCTACCAATTCGGCTTCTGGATTGGTTTCTGTAAAAAGTTTCCGATAAAGTTTTAGAAAATAATGACCTCCAAAAATCATCGCAGAATTTGAGGAATCAATATTTGGTAAAAATGACTCAACGACTTCAGATTCGGCAATAAATGCTTTTCCATTTAAGAAGACGAGTTTGTCCTCATTGATTTGTTTAAAAGTTTTTTTATGATAAACGCTTGAAAATAAGGCATTCCTAAAATTTTCATCATAAATAGCGTCTACTAAATATCCAACTTTGTCTTCAAGGTTGGCTTTACTCAAAATACCCTTTGATGGAATTTCTTGTGTGCCTTCTTCTACAAAAGATAAGGGTAAAAGATATAATTCGCTGTCTCCTTCTTTGTATTTCGACTCAAAAGTCATGAAAATAAATTCATCGAAGTGAACCGAATCTTTTACTTTCAATTGCTTGATTTGGCGAGCTTTTCCGGCAAACCAACGGCATTGAGCAATGTATGTTGGTAAGATATTGTCTTCTAAAACAGTGTGTATATATTTGTCTTTTTCGAAGCCTTCCCATTCAATGGCTAAAACCAATTCAGTCATCGTATTTTCGTTTTTCATTTAGGTTTTCGAAATTATGCACTCCCAACTGAATATGCAATGTTTTTGAGGTAAATGTTTGAGTGGGAATAAAAAAGCCTTGAAATATAAATATAAGTCAAGGCTTTTTTAAATACTCCATATCACTTACTTCTACATAATACCATCAAAGACCTTTATAGCTGGCCCAATTAGATGAATATCAGTAAAGTCTTCGTTAAATGAAACTTGTAGGTTCCCACCTTTAGTAATCACATTTATGGGACTTTTCATGCTATGACGCATACAAGCCGATAGGACGGAAGCCGTAACACCAGTGCCGCATGAATAGGTTTCGTATTCTACTCCACGCTCATAAGTACGAACATAAATTGTATCATCGCTCAGGATTTCTACAAAATTTACGTTTGTTCCGCCACGAGCCACCCATTCGGGCGAATATCTGATGTTTTTTCCTACTGAAAATACGTCAAAAGTCTCAATATCAGTTACATACGTTACATAATGTGGTGAGCCAGTATTCATAAAATCGAAGACTTCGTGACGTTCAAGGCTGTGAACTTCGCCCATTTTTAGGGTAATTGCCTTTATATTGGCTTTTGCTGAATGTTCGCCATCAACTGCTATGAATTTAGTGTTTTCCTTAAAAATTCCTAAATCTTCGGCAAAACGCACGGTACAACGACCACCATTTCCGCACATACTGCCTTCACGACCATCAGCATTATAATATATCATTCGGAAGTCATATTCAGTGTCTTTTTGAAGCAAAATGAGTCCATCAGCACCAATTCCGAATCTACGGTGGCACAAATGTTCGATGTATTCCTGGCTTATAGGAAATGAACTGTCACGATTATCAATCATGATGAAATCGTTTCCTGTACCTTGATATTTATAGAATTTTAAGTTGTTCATAGTGTTGTTTTTGTGTTTTTATAATCTAATTTTGATGCTTGAATTTCGCCCGAAGGAACTTCCAATTTGGACTTTTATACAAAATTTCTCAAATCTATATTATTTAGTAATTGAAATCTAAATATTTGGCACATTCGGTATATTTAATGGAAGTTTCCAGACTGATGTCACACTTTTGGTAAGGCTTCCTTTACCTTCCTTTACAAATAATTTACTGAATTTTGATATAATTGCGTTTGTAACTTTGGGAATTGGATATAAAAAAAGCCGCTCCAATGGGGCGGCCTTTTCCTACACAAAATTATGAAAAAGCTATTACTTTTATCTTTAGACTATTTTGAAGGTAAAAAGTTTTATTCTTTAACAACTTTTTTTCAAAATGTTCTTATTTTTTCTTTAATTCTTTGATACGAGCTGCTTTACCTTGTTTTCCACGTAGGTAGAACAATCTTGCACGACGTACTTTTCCGTAACGTACTACTTCGATTTTATCAACGCTTGGTGAAAGAATAGGGAAAATACGCTCTACGCCAACACCATTAGAGATTTTACGTACGGTAAAAGATTCTCCGTTTGTACCAACATTACGACGTTGAATTACAGTTCCGGTGTAAACCTGAATACGCTCTTTATTTCCTTCAACAATTTTAACGTGAACGTTAATTGTATCACCAGCCTTAAATTCAGGCTGTGTTTGTCTCTTGCCAGCAAATTCTGCTTCGACTAACTTAATCAAATCCATTGGTTTGTTATTTACTTGATTATCAAATATTTATACGATTAGTGAAGCGGCTGAACCGTACAAAGCCCAGCATTCTCCTAAACGGATTGTAAAGTTAATGAATCTTGATCGTAAATCCCAATCTACAAATAAAAATTTCGGTTGTTGTATAT
>JAFEIL010000347.1 GCA_017495105.1 Emticicia sp.
AGGTTTTGTTAATACGTATTTGTAATTACCGTATGATAAATATATTGGTTGTTAGAATAATTTATTGCATCTATCTGTTAAATTTGGAGTTTATACGTAACTGTTGCGTATATAAACTCGTTAGCAGTTAAATAAAACATCAATGAATTTTGTACAAATAGAGACCAAAACAGGCATTAAAGAGTTTGAATTAGTTCAAGGGGATATTACTAATCTTCCATTTGAAGTTGATTTACTTTGTCTATCTGCATTTAAAAACGACTATACACCAACTGAATCAAGTATTATTGGTCAGCTTTTCAAAAAAGGTATTAACATAGAACAGCTTTCAAAAAAACCATCAATAGATTTTAGGGAAAGTTTAGGTATTTGGGTTTCAAATGAGTTTGAAGATTATTTCTTTAAAAAAATAGTTTGCGTTGAAATTATTGGGTCGAAAAATTCTTTTATTGCTGCAGTTAGAAACTTGTTTGCTGTTATTTCGACACTTGAAATTCAAGGCCAAATGAATTCCTCGATTGCTATACCAATGATTGGTGCTGGTGACCAATCAATAGATGATAAATTAGTTATATCATCATTACTAGACATATCTCTTGAATTTCTAAAATATTCTAGATTTCTGAACAAAGTTTATTTTGTAGTTTATGATGAGGCTAAATCAATTATTTTTAATGAACAGATGAACGATACTTTAGGTCGTGTGAAAATAAAATCACCTACTGGAGTGTTAGCAGATTTATTGAAAAAGGATTTAAATAGCCAAATTGACTTATTAATTGATAAACACAAAGATGATGAAGTATTCTATGATTTAAAAAGGGTTTTAAATGCTAATTTTAGACCTTTTGAATTTGGGGCAATAACAAGAAAAACTATTGAAAAAATAATTGAAAAAATAAACCCAATTGAAAAAAATCGAATTGAACTTATTAAAAAAATTCAATCTCTTTCAACAATTGGCGTATCTCAATGGATTCTAAGTTATTTCCACACAATACGTATATTTGGTAATGAAGCAGTTCATTCTAAAGATTTGAAAAATAGAACACCTGAATTTGTAGATGATAAAGACCTAGAAATTGGCATGTATTGTATGTTAAAAATTATTGAATTTTATTTAAATCACAATTGGAATACAAATTCTAACAGCGTGAAAGCACCGTAACTCTGCCGCAGGTGCAACACAAGAGTACGAGTGCGTGCACGCGACACAATAGTGGCATGCAAATATGAGATACAACAATGAGTTTCATTTGTAAAAAAACAGACAAAAGGGAAATTATATTTGAATTTACTTTGAAAAAATACAACAATCTTTGATTTGATTGACAACACAAAAATTATTACAAAACTTTTGTATATTTAAAAGTTGCCTATAGTTGTATCTATTACCCTCTACAATAAGAAAATGTCAGAAGATATTTATTTTTTAGATGCAGGACAAGTAAAGATTACTGCTGCTTCGGTTGGAATTAGTAAAAAGCGTTGGATAGCAATCAATGAAAATGAAATTACAAATAATAATTATGTTGATTTGATGAAATCAAATCGTTTCGACCACTTGCCAATTATTTCAGACAATGATAGTGTTTTCTATTATTTCAAAACAGACAAGCCCAACGATTATACTTCAATAACAAAACACAAAATCAATTACGACGATGTCATCTCATTAGACACGAATATCAGGGATGTAATTGACAAATTCACCGCAACGAATAGGACATTCTACTTTTTGACATTTCATAGAAAAATAACTGGACTGATTACCATTGGAAATTTGAATTGTAAACAAGTTCAAATTTTTATATTCAGCCTAATTTGTGAATTAGAAAAAGAACTTGGGAACTTCTTAAATACAAATCTGCAAGAAACAGATATAAAAAATTGGGTTAAGAGTAAAAAAAAATCAGATGATCCAAAAGACAAATATGCTCAAATCTTGCATAACTATTCACAATTAATAGAATCCGATTTAGAAAACAAGCTAATTGAACATTTTTTCTTGGTTGATTTTTTTAATATAATATGTGACTTAATGCTTTTTGAGAAACTTGAATTTACAAAAAATGAATGGAAAAGTCTTATTAGTGTGAATGAGTTAAGAAAAAGAATTGCACATCCGACGAAAAGTTTACTTGACAATGACAATAATAATATTTACCAACTAAAAAATAGACTTGATAAAATTAACGATATTATTTTCAGACTAAACAATCTCAAAAAACACTAGCAGGCAACCTAGAAGTTAGCATGAGACTATTTTTTAAGCCTTTACGAATATTCTCCACATTTGTTTCTTATTATGCTTTAGTGCAGGTTTGATATTTTAAAAAGGGCTTCTTAATAAAATAGTACGGTCTCAGCCGCTTGAAATATTCCATTTATCAATTTCCATTTAGGAAGACTAAATTTTAAATCCCCTGTTCTCCCGAGCGTTATCTAATGAAACCAGAGGTTCTCTAAATTTGAATTTAGTCGAAGTGTCAGCTTCTGTTACAACAGCCTAATAAAATATGAAACCAAAGGCATAGAAACCCGACTAATCCTAAAATAAGTTTACAATTATAGTTGATAATCCTAATATGGATTTTCAATTGATTTATTATAATAGCACTCCACCCATCAATTCTTTAAATATTATTTCATTTTTCCATCAAGTTGATAAGCTTGATTTGGAGTTCAAAGAGCATTTCCTGTGCAATCATACCAGTTACGGACACAAAGCCAATGGGTTTTATGGAATTTTAAAGGAACTGCATATTTCTATTTAAGAAGCTCAATAAAAATATGTAAAAATATATTATAACGATTATAATGTACTTTTTGTAGGTAGTTTCTTTGCAACAACATATATTTAGCGAACTAATTTTGCAGTCGAATTACCAACAACTAAACAATTTTTTGCACGATATATGGTCATTTTAAAATTGGGGCTTTACAGCACAAAAACAGCAAAAAACAACAGATAATTGCATTTTTCATTTTAAGACGCCTAATAAAAAAATCTGTGAAAGTACATTACTCACACAAATAATGTAAATTTCGTAGGTGGTTTATTTGCAACAACGTATTTTTAATAAAATAACTTTACAGTCAAATTGGTTAGTGAATAAAATTACTTCATATATGTTAAAGTCTGTTCTAAATCAGTAAATAGTACAGCAAATAATTCAATGAATTAGTAATTTTCCACCCAGATACTTTATCGTATTCTCGGTTGTTTTTATACAAATATAGCTTGTTGCTGTTCCATAATTTTGAAAATTAGCCATATTGGATACTACCTATTGTTATAGGCAAGTTCAGCAAATTGCCAACATATAAATATAGTCCAAAGACCAAAAAAACAGAGTTTAAATCTGCTATGTTTTACATCACTATCTTTTTTAAATAAGATCAAAAACTTTGAAAATAGACTCACCATTATGAACGAACTTCCTCACCTAAAAACACTGTACAAAAATTACTTGACGGAAGACCAACCCTTCCGGAAGGTACATCGAATGATTGATTTGTTTGAAAGTATAATCAAAACACACACAGTAATTATTTTATCTGGATATGTTAAACATAACAAACTAAGCGACAAAGCCAAAGGATTACTTTCTCAAGGATTGCGAACACCATCCCTTGGTACTTGGCAGTTATTTAGTCGAGTCCTTTTTGAAGAGTTAGTAAATGATAACTACATTTGGATTTCAAATTCCTTTGCCGATGAATTTAAAGCACTAGATAAAGCATTACAAAGTGAAAAAACAAATGTAATTGCATTTCGCAACGGCTATGCCCATGGAGCAACCCCTACTGATGCTCAATGCGAAACCGATATACAAAAATTCGATTCCTTTTTAATGCATTTAATGCAATATAAATGGCTTGAAGAATCTTCCCTAGAGGTTCAGGAAGGAAAAACATGGATTATATCTGCCAAAGGATCGCTTAGCCTTCATCCTATATTACTTTACCGAAAAGAAAATTCTGAAGCCTCTTATGCCTTTTTTAATGATATAAAAAACGAAAAAATAGGTTTACTCAACTATACGCTAAGTAAACATTATAAGGAAAAAGAGTTGTTTACGGAATTCCATAAACATCTTCCTCTACATGAATGGAAAAAGTCTGGAAATAATGAGTTTTACCAGCGGATTGAAGAACTTACTGAAACATTTAAGGGTAGAACATTTGAACGCAATAAAATAGTACAATTTGTTCTCAAAAACTCTAAAGGTTATTTTTCTATTCAAGGGAATCCAGGGATTGGCAAATCAGCACTAATCGCACAATTTATAAAAGATTTGCGGGTACATCCTGAATTGAAAAATATAAAAGTCATTGAATATTTTATTCGCCGAGGAACGCAGCAAGCACAGGTTGAGTATTTGCTCAATTACCTAATTCGTTGCACGGATGAAGTTTTTGAAGCAGGAAGAGATATTCGTGCTGAAGGAAAAATGGTATTTGATTTACAAAATCAATTGTTTTCGAAATGGCACTTATGGGGAGAACAGAATAAAGACCAACAGTTACTTTTTTTGATTGATGGATTGGATGAAGGGGTCGAAAACAATTTAGTGACTTATCTTCCCCGTGAAAACTTTAAAAACATCTTATTTATTTATGGCTCTCGTCCAGGTGGTCATAAAAGTATCGATGATTTATGGGCACAATTACCTGTACTGAATCATACAAAACTAGAACTTGCTGGCTTAGGAATAGAAGATATTCGTGGGCTTATTTATGAGGTGGCAAATAAGTATGAAATAGATCGTGAAAGTGATTGGATTAATACAGTGCAGTTGCGATCTCAAGGTAATCCACTTTATTTAAAATTACTCTGTGATGCCATTGAAAATGGAAGTATAAGCATTAATGACATTAATGCCTTACCAAAAGAAATAAATGAATATTACAAAGCCATCTTGCTCCGCTATGCCCAAGATTCTGTTGATGGAGATGCCTTACTTGCAGGCTTATTCACATTTGCAGCAGCCAAAGATTACTTGACTTTTGCACACTTAGAACTTATTAATGATTTAGGACCAGCAACCCTTCAACGGATTGGAAGCACTTTAAAGGAAGTGTTATATGAAAATCCATCAACAGAAAATGTATTGGATTACCAATTGTTTCACGAAAGTTTTAGGGAATATTTAGTACGAGAAAATCAGAAACAAGTGATTGATGCAACTGGGCGAATCATAGATTTCTGTATCAATTGGAAGGATTTAAATGGTACGTGGGAACAACGATATGCATTGGAACATTTGGCTGCCCATCTATCTGAAAGTAAAAAGGCCCCTCACCATGAGCTTTTATTGGAATTAATTTACAATCAAACCTATATAACTGAACAAATTAAGATTCTAAAAAACTTTGATTCTTCAACTCAACTTTATCAGTTGGGGCTTCTGAAAGCCTCTGAACTTGACAAGTTTGATAATACTTTAGAAGCGGCATTATGTTTAGTGGATATTAATTATGAGGAGTCTAATGATGCCCCACAAATTATAGAACTAGTAGCTAATGGCGATATTGATTTAGCCTTAAAACGTATTGAACGATTTGGAGGAACGGATCAGGAAGGATTACAACGCAAGTTTATCTTATATATGTTATGTTTAATGGAGTTCACTTTACTTGGAAGTAAAGATAATCCATTAAAATTCATAGCGATAGAAAAATTGCTGAATCATTTGGATGAGCATATACCCATGTATACATATGCTTCTGACTGGGTAGAATATTTTCCAATTTCTACAATTGTAAATATCTGCAATAATCTTAAGAAATTAGATACACGTTTTATATCAATACTTGAATCAAGAACAGGTAGCAACTTTCCGTTTAAAGATAAAGAAGAAGGTGAATCTGTTCTATCAAACCGCATCAATTTGTTAAACGAAATAGAATGGGAAAAAGAAAATGCTATTGAATTAGCTCTTAACGGGAATTTTAATAAGGCCGTAGAATGTGCTGAAAGTTTAAAATATTCAAGCGACTTCGTTAGATGCTTATGTGAAATCTCTTCCATTCAATTCAAAAATGGACACATTGATTCGGCAAAATTTATTTTAGAAAAATCAATAAATTTTGTTGAAGCTCAAGCAGACATCGATGATCCATATTGGACAGCAGTATTACTCAAGGAAATCTCCATTGAAATGTACAATCAATCCTTGCATTTTGAATCCAAACAAATAATGCAAAAATCAATTGAATATGGTTATTATTTAATAGATGATTATGGAATTAATCGTCATTTTAAGAAAATTTTAGATTTCTATGCATTGATAGGCTTTATTGATGAAGTTGCAAGTTGTTGTTTAATAATGCTTAAATCACAACCAGGAATTGTTTATGATGATGAAAGAAATAAACTATTAAGTGACATCACTAGCTGCCTTATTAATCAAAATCAATTAGAAGATGCAAAACTTCTAATTAACGAACAAATTGGGAATGATTTTAAAGTGTCCTTATTAAGTGAATTGTCAACTAGATTTTGGAAAAACCAAAATGAAAAATTGGCAGATTCTGCGATAAATGAGGCTATAGCAATATCAT
>JAFEIL010000212.1 GCA_017495105.1 Emticicia sp.
GCCATGAGCAACTCGGCCATACATCAAACTTCTCAATGGGAAATGATGTAGCCGATATAAATAATGACCTCCTTCCCGATATTTTCACGCTCGATATGTTGCCCGAAGACAATCGACGTCAGAAGCTTTTGATGGCACCAGATAATTATGATAAATTTGATTTAGGTGTAAGATCAGGGTTTCATTACCAATATATGCGAAATATGCTCCAACTCAATAATGGAAACAGTACATTTAGTGAAATTGGTCAAGTTTCAGGAATCTCAAACACCGACTGGAGTTGGGCTGCACTTTTTGCAGATTACGACAACGATGGTTTTAAGGATTTATACATCACCAACGGATATTTACACGATTACACCAACCTCGATTTTTTGAAATACATGGATGATTTCATGGCAACCAAACAAGGTGGTTTCCAACGAACCGATGTTCTTGAGTTAGTACAAAAAATGCCTTCATCCAATGTAAAAAACTATATTTTTAGAAATAATGGCAAACTAAATTTCAAAGACCAAACCACCAATTGGGGCATGGGCGAGCAATCGAATAGTAGCGGTGCTGCTTATGCCGATTTGGATAATGATGGCGATTTAGATTTGATTGTCAATAACATTAATTCGCCAGCATTCATTTATCAAAACGAAGCTAATGCAAAACTCGGCAATCAGTTTTTGAAAGTAAAACTAAAAGGCGAAAACGAAAATAAAATGGGAATTGGAGCAAAGGTATATTTGTTTACTCAAGGAAATACTCAATACCAAGAACAAATGCCAACTCGTGGTTATCAATCGAATGTAAGTTTCACTATGAATTTTGGTTTGGGTAAAAACGCCAAAATAGACTCCATAAGAATTATTTGGAACTCTGATAAAAGTCAAGTTTTGAAAAATGTACAAGCGAATCAGACATTAGTTTTAGAGGAAAAAAATGCTTCTACCAAAGCAGATTCATTCATTCATACCAGTACTTTTTTTACAGAAATAACATCTCCTATTCTTTCAATTCAGAATAAAACCACACATAATGATTTTAAAAGGCAACCTTTATTGACCAATTCTCTATCATTCATTAGTCCTGTAATGGTCAAAGGAGATGTTAACAATGATGGTCTCGAAGATATTTTTGTAGGTGGAAGTTATGGCAAGAATAGTGAAATTCATATCCAATCAGGCAGTACCTCTTTACAATTCTCCAAAAAACCTTTCCCATCAAACCCAAATGCTGATGTGAGCGATGCAGTCTTTTTCGATGCCAACGGCGATGGTTTTCAAGATATATATGTGGCCTATGGAGGTTATGGTAATTTCACCGAAAACGACCCAAATCTACAAGACCAGCTATTCTTGAATAATGGTAAAGGCGATTTTCAACTTAGTCCTTCTGCCCTACCTGATATGTTCACCAGTACTGGTTGTGTACGAGTCGCCGACATCAATGGCGACTCAAAACCCGATCTTTTTGTAGGCGGCAGAGTTTCGGTTGGTAAATATCCAAATATTCCACGTAGCTATGTCTTAATCAATGATGGAACAGGAAATAGTTCGTCTCCACGATTTAAGGAAAATACGCCCGAAGAATTAAAATACATTGGTATGGTAACTGATGCCGCTTTTGTAGATTTAAACAAAGACAAAAAACAAGAATTGATAATCGTTGGCGAATGGATGCCTATTACGGTTTTTGAAGTTTCAGAAGGTAAATTAACAAATAAAACAGAAAATTATTTTGACCGTAAACTATCTGGTTGGTGGAATAAACTGATGATTGAAGACTTTAATGGTGATGGTTCTCCCGACCTACTTGTCGGCAATTTAGGTCTAAATAGTCAATGTAAGGCAAGCGATAAGCAACCTGCAGAGCTGTATTACAAAGACTTTGACGAAAATGGCAGCATTGACCCAATTTTGTGTATGTACATTCAAGCGGGAGGCGTTCAGTGGACGAGCTATCCGTATTTAACTCGTGACGAATTATTGGAGCAAGTGCCAACCAAACGCCCAAAATTTACGTCTTACGAAAGCTATTCAAATGCAACGCTGACGGATATTTTTGGTGAGGATGAACTAAAAGACGCTAAAAAACTAGAAGCCAACTATTTAAAAACGGTTCTCCTAACACAAAATGTACAAGGAAAATTTGAAGAAAAAGCATTACCAATTGAGGTTCAGTTTGCTCCAATTTATACAATGATAGTAACTGATTATGATCAAGATGGCAGAAAAGACATCGTAATGTGTGGTAATTTAAACAAGTCTCGCTTAAAGTTTGGTAAATACGATGCCAATTATGGACTTTTACTAAAAGGTGATGGCAAAGGACAATTTGTAAGTATTCCACAACGTCAATCAGGTTTTAATTTAAAAGGCGATGTACGCTCGGCGGTTTCAATGAAAGGTTACATTTTATTTGGAATCAACCAACAAGGTATTCGAGCTTTTAAAACTAAATTATAAGAAAAAAACAGAGCCTTTCATATAATTTTAATAATCATGTGCAAACCATTGCAACACCCTGTTATAGGCTAAAATGATGATATTTAAAGTATTACACTTATAGTTATTTGACTGATTTTCAAATTATATCAATAATTTATTCAAATTAATACTATTTTTGATCCTAGTAGAAAGAATCAAAAGTGATTAAGTTATCAAAACTTTATAGAAGTCCCGAAGTTTCTTGGGACTTTCTTTTTTTTACTCTTTTTCCAAAAACAAACAATTTACATTAGAATGTTGAATGAACTATTTAACCAAAAATTTAAAGACTATTTTGGGGATTATCCTACTTTGTTAGTTCGTGCCCCTGGCCGAATTAATCTTATAGGCGAGCATACTGATTATAATAATGGTTTTGTTCTCCCCGCAGCTATCGACAAGGCGATTTATATTGCAATTTCCTCTCGAAACGACAGAAAATGTATCATTTATGCTTATGATTTAGATGATTCCTGCGAATTTTCATTAGATAATATTCAAAAATCTGAAAAAGGTTGGGCAAATTTCCTCATTGGAGTTTTAGCAGAAATTCTTGAGAAAGGTAAACAAATCAATAATGGCTTTAATGTTGTATTTGGTGGAGACGTTCCACTTGGTGCGGGGCTTTCATCGTCGGCAGCAGTTGAAAGTGGAATTGGTTTTGCACTAAATCAGTTATATAATTTAGAACTCTCTAAGCTTGAATTAGCACTTATTGCCCAACAAGCAGAACATAAATATGCTGGCGTAAATTGTGGCATTATGGATATGTTTGCATCTATTCATGGCAAAACAAATTCGGTTATAAAACTGGACTGCCAAAACCTCAGTTTTGAGTATTTCCCATTTAATTTCCCTAATTATACACTCATTTTGTGTAATACTGGTGTGAAACACAACCTCGGTGATAGTGAATATAATCAACGCCGTGCTGAATGCGAAAAGGGTATTCGCATTCTCCGATTTGCTTTTCCACAGGTCGATAGTTTACGCGATGTAACGATACCAATGCTACGAAGTCAAGCCGATAAATTACCTTCAATCGTATTTCAGCGATGCAAATACGTTGTCGAAGAAATCGAACGAGTGGATGTGGCTTGCAGAGCTCTCGGAAATAATGATTTAAAGACTTTCGGACAAAAAATGTATGAAACTCACGAAGGTCTGAGTCAGGATTATGAAGTTAGCTGCCCAGAACTAGATTTTTTGGTTGAGCAAAGTCGAAACTTTGAAGCGGTAGTTGGGGCAAGAATGATGGGCGGTGGCTTCGGTGGTTGTACGCTAAATTTAGTTGAAGCAGATGCTGCTGATTATTTTATCAAAAACATTAGCCTTGCGTATCATAAGACGTTCAATATTAATTTACAATCATATATTGTTAATATCTCGAATGGAGTTCAGGAAATAGAAAAAGAAGTGGTGTTAAATTGAAAAATTCTTAAATTGCAAGAAAATAAAAGCAATTTTAGCTTAAGAATGGCTTATAGATAAAAAATTAGTATTCAGATAAATACCAAACTTAACATGCTTTTTCTAAAAAACTTTTCTTTATGAACAGAGCAAAAAATCTCGAAAGATTAAAAAACGAAGAATTTGATATTTGCATCATTGGTGGAGGTGCAAGTGGTGCGGGTTGTGCATTAGATGCTAGCTTACGAGGTTTTAAAGTAGCCTTGATTGAAAAAGAAGATTTTGCCGCTGAAACATCTTCAAAATCAACTAAACTAATTCATGGAGGAGTGAGGTATTTAGAACAAGCTTTCAAAAACCTTGATTTTGCCCAACTCCGACAAGTCAAACATGGCCTCGAAGAACGACATACCGTTATCAGAAATGCACCGCATTTGGCACATCCGCTGGCTTTGATTACACCCGTTTTTAGCTGGCTTGAAGGCTTTTATTTCAAAATTGGACTAACCATTTACAGTTTCTTTGCTAAAAACGATTCAATGCCCAAAGCCGAATGGCTCAATAAAAAAGAAACTTTTGAACATATTCCTACACTAACGCCGAAGCTTCATAGTTCGGTTATGTATTATGATGGGCAACTCGACGACGCTCGTTATTGTTTGGCACTTGCTCACTCAGCCGAAGAAGCGGGTGCGGCTGTAGTAAATCATGCCTCGATAATTGATTTTGAAAAAGATAGCAATGGAAAGCTGAAGTCAGCAATTGTAAATGACAATTTGAAGCAACTTAAAATTCATAACTCAGAATCGAACAATGAACATTTCAGAATTAATTCAAAACTTTTCATCAACTGTACCGGCTCGCATGGAGATAGTATTAGGCTTTTGGCAAACCCTAAACAAGAAAAACGCTTACGACCTAGTAAAGGTGTGCATATTATGCTTCCAGCCGAAGTGCTTAATAGCAAAGATGCAATATTGATTCCAAAAACAAAAGATGGACGAGTAATTTTTGTGATTCCATTTGAAGGAGAAATAATGGTTGGAACAACCGACGATGAGTATCTTGATTTGGAAAAAGAACCTATACTAATGGAACAAGAAATTGAATTCTTACTTGACACCCTTCGACCATATATAGCCAAAGTACCTGATAAATCAGAAATTAAATCTGGTTTTGGGGGGTTACGCCCACTTATTGCTTCGTCTGACTCTAAAGCCACTAAAAAACTCGTCCGTGACCACGAAGTTGAGTATGATAATGAATCAAATTTACTAAGCCTATTGGGCGGAAAATGGACAACTTACCGCCTAATGGCAAAAGATACAATTGATGAAGCCTGTAAAATTTTAAGTAATGATGTAAAATGTACAACAGAGATGCATTATCTCATTGGTGGCGAAAATTATAGATTTGAAGAATGGAAAAACATTCAAAAAACATTTAATCTAGACGAAGATATATGTCAGCATTTATTAAAAAAATACGGCACAAAAGCCAACGAAATTTTAAAAGTTTCAAGCCAGACAGAACGTATCCACAAAGATTATCCCTTCATCAAAGCCGAGATTTTTTACACGATTCGTGAAGAAATGGCAGGAAGTTTAAGAGATTTCTTTGCCAGACGCACTCGTATGGAACTAATGGATTGGAAAGCAACCTTAAGTTCGGTTGATGTGGTTGGTGATATCATGGCAATTGAACTAAATTGGTCGGAAATTCAAAAGCAAGCAAACATTTCTGAGTATAAAAATCTTTTGAAAAGTTTCATAAAAATAGCCAACATTAATTAATGCCAATATCCTAAACTTTATCAAGCCTTAAATCAGAAATGGTTTTCGACAAATCTTGTGGGAAGATTAATTTTATAATAAAATACTTCAGATTTACCCCATGGAATTCAATTTTGGCTTATAATTATAAACTTATCCCCATACATCAAAAGACAAAAAAGTCACTATAGGTATGGTGTTAAATTTGAGAAGTAGTTTTATAGAAAAAAGTAATTGATAAAATACCATCAAAAATTAATCGGGTGTAATTCCATTTGCATCAAGGAAAATTTAAACTTTCGTAATTGCAATGATATTTACTTTAAAGCGATACGCCTAAGCCAAGACCTCCACGTAATTCATATTTACCGAAAGAATAAGAAGGTGTAAAATTAACTCTTAAAAAAACGACTCTTGGATGCGGTGGAATATCAAAAATGACTTGTTGTCTAAGTCCAAAAATTCCAAATGAATAACTTCGGGTTTCAGTACCTTTATAAACTATAGGAGTAAAACCAGCACCCATTTCAAAAAACCATTCGGAAGCAATTTTTGATGGAGCTGATTGGCACCTTACAGAGACTCGCTTATTAATGCCTCTACGAAGATTATTGATTAAATAATTATAAGTCACAGAAGTTGGAAAGGAGATACCTGCCCCATTTGCCGAAGGTCCAGTTCCTACTGATTTACCTCCTGGTAGGAAACCAAACCCAGTACGTAATGCTAAAAAGCTATTTTTCCATCTTATTGGTAAAAATTCGACGTTTATCGACCCTAGCGGACTAATAGCGAATGTTTCGGCCATAATTGCGGTACGGTAGCGAGTACGATACATTATTTGAGCATTAGTTGTCTCAACTAGGGTTATTATGAC
>JAFEIL010000109.1 GCA_017495105.1 Emticicia sp.
GTTCAAATGAGCAATGAAGGCAAAGATTAATGAATTAACGAATTAAAAAAACCAATAAATTATTTGAAATTTTTGAAAAACTAAATTGTATTTTTTTGATATACAAAAAATACAAAATATATTTTTTTCAATTAAAAACGCAGTAATTTTGAAATATAAACAAATTTTACCTAAATAGTAGTAGTTTGTAGTAATATCATTAAAATTCAATTTTAAAAATAAAATGGCAGCAGAAAAAGAACCAAAAGGCGACGACAGAGCAAACAAATTGAAAAGTCTCCAAACCACAATGGAGAAACTTGACAAAACCTACGGTAAAGGAACGGTAATGAGATTGAGCGATACCAAGATAATGGACGTACCAGTTATCTCGACGGGTTCACTTGGCCTTGACCTTGCACTTGGAGTGGGTGGCTTCCCGAAAGCACGTATTGTTGAAATCTACGGACCAGAATCTTCGGGTAAAACAACCCTTGCGATGCAAGCAATCGCCGAAGCTCAAAAGGCTGGTGGTATTGCGGCTTTCATTGATGCAGAACATGCTTTTGACCGTAGTTACGCCGAAAAATTGGGTATTGATACAAAAAATTTATTAATATCTCAGCCAGATTACGGTGAGCAAGCCCTAGAGATTGCCGAGCATTTGATAAGCTCTGGTGCGGTTGATATTGTGGTAGTTGACTCAGTGGCGGCACTTGTACCAAAAGCCGAACTCGAAGGCGATATGGGCGATAGTAAAATGGGGCTTCAAGCCCGCATGATGTCGCAAGCGATGCGTAAATTGACTGGAACTATCAACAAAACTGGCTGTTGCGTGATTTTTATTAACCAATTGCGTGATAAAATCGGCGTGATGTTTGGTAGCCCCGAAACAACAACGGGTGGTAATGCCTTGAAATTCTATGCTTCAATCAGAATTGATATTCGTAGAATTGGAGCAATCAAAGATGGTGACGATATTTTAGGTAATCGTACCCGTGTGAAAGTTGTAAAAAACAAACTTGCTCCACCTTTCAAAGTAGTAGAATTTGATATTCTTTACGGTCAAGGTGTATCTAAAGCTGGTGAAATCCTCGACTTAGCTGTTGATTTGGAAATCGTTAAAAAATCGGGTTCGTGGTTCTCTTACGGAACATCAAAACTAGGTCAAGGGCGTGACGGCGTGCGTGATATGTTGAAAGATAATCCTGAATTGATGGCCGAACTAGAGACTAAAATTAAAGCTACGGTTGCAGTTGATGCCGATGCTCTCATGGATACCAAACCTGGTGACCAAGATGGTGTGGTCGAAGACGAAACACCAGAATAAAAGTATTAGATTATAGGAAATAAGTAAAATTTTAAAAAGGCAGCCTTTTGGGCTGTCTTTTTTTTAACAAACTGCATGTTCTTACAAAGTTGAATCGCTTGATGCAGGTATTGCTTGCACAGGGGCGGGTACTTGTTGAACTGGTACAGATATTGGTGTCAAAAACTCGACATCATTAATAAAATATTTTGTATCTCCATTCCACGGAAACTGGAAGAATTTTTCCGAATAATGTAACGTCACACGCTCACCTGTTTTCAAAGCTCTTTGCAGTTTTGTGATAGTAGTATCAATCTTGCACGAAAACTCGAAATAACGAGGTGTAAGCGTTCCTGTTTCCCCTGAATAGCCACCTTCATTCAACATTCCTTCGTAGGTTTTAAAAACATAACCTCTTTCGCTGAGTTTAGAGATTGTTCCTGCACGTTCGCCTTTTGAGTAATAACCCGCTGTAAGATAATAAACTACACCAACGAGGAGCCCGAGAATGATAAAAAGAGTAATTTTGAATTTCATTGCTTGAAAATGTTTATTGTTTGATGATACAAAAGAACGGATTTTTTAGAAATATGCAAAAAATAAGCATCTCATAGGTACTTAAAAGCATTAAAAGACTTTCAGAAAATTTGTAAACGGAAATTTTGAGACTGATGAAAATCTCAAAAGGCAACAATCAAACTAATAAACAGGATGTTTTATTTAAAAAAAGGTTTATATTGCTTTCACTTAGCTATTCAACCTCAAACATGAAAAAATTCATTTCCTTCGCATTCATCTTATCTTCTTTGGTAATTTTACTTTCTGCAAAATCCGACGTACCAAACTCAATCGACCGACCAAATATTATCTACATTATGGCCGATGATTTGGGATACGGCGATTTAGGCTGTTATGGACAAAAGACCATAAAAACGCCAAATCTTGATAAAATGGCAGCCGAAGGCACTCTTTTTACTGATTTTTATTCGGGAAATACCGTTTGTGCTCCATCACGCTACGCTCTCATGACAGGCTTACATATGGGACACGCCTACATACGAGGTAATGGGGAATTTCCGATGCGTGAAAATGAACAGGTTTTGCCAAAAATGATGCAAGAAAACGGTTATACAACCGCCATGTTTGGAAAATGGGGACTCGGACAAAGCCACAATACTGGCTCGCCCGAAAAACAAGGTTGGGACGAGTTTCTGGGCTATGCCACGCAAGGTCACGCTCACCGATTTTATACCAATAATCTCTGGACAATCAAAGATGGAAAATGTGAATCCTACCCGATGGATTCGCTTGAACATTCCCACCCTTTTATTACAGAAAAAGCCTTTGATTATGTTAAAAAAGGTCATAAGAAGCCATTTTTTATATACTGGGCTATCACGATGCCCCACGCCGAAATGTACGCTCCACCAAGCACTTTAAAAAAGTATCTGAACCCTGACGGCAGCAGTATTTTTGCAGAAAACAAACCCTTTGTTCAGAAAGCAAAGGGCGGGCGTTCGTATCGTTCGCAGGATAAACCTAATGCAAATATGGCCGCCATGATTGACCACATGGATGCCGATATTGGCCGTTTGATGGCTTTGTTGAAAGAATTAGGAATGGATAAAAACACCTACGTTTTCTTTACATCAGATAACGGCCCACACAATGAAGGAGGCCGAGAAATGGAGTTTTTCGATAGCAATGGTCCGCTCAAAGGTTTCAAACGAGATTTATACGAAGGTGGAATTAGAGTTCCGATGATTGCTTGGGGAGCAAATGTATCTAAAGGAAAAACGACTAATGAACCATTGGCCAACTGGGATATAATGCCAACTTTTGCCGATTTAATCAAAACAAAATCTCCACAAAACATAGACGGAGTCTCGTTCGCTAATGTTTTATCTGGCAAAAAAATAGCAAAAAAACACAATTACTTGTATTGGGAATTTCACGAGCGAGAATTCGACCAAGCCGTAAGAAAAGGCAAATGGAAACTCGTGAAGCAAAAAGGAAATACTGAACTTTTTGATTTGAGCAAAGACCTTTCGGAAACAAACAATTTGGCCACAAAATACCCCAAAATTGTCTCCGCAATGGAGAAGATTATGAGCCAATCTCGTGTCGATTCGGAGTTATTTCCTTTGAAAAAGTAACTCACATAAAATTAACCCTAATATTCAAACCAATATTAGAAGGGCGGATTTGCATATAACTATTCGCATCAAGCGATTGCGAGAGGCTATAACGGTAGGTTGGCTCAATCCAAACGGTTTTGCCACCTTTAATTGGGTAAGCTAAAGCAAAAGAAGCATTGAGATAGTAGGCGTATTGATTATAATTCAATACCCTTACTGCTTCTGCTCCACCTAAAACAAAGACTTTGTTTTTCTTATTAGATACTAAGTAAGAATTATCAAGTTTCAAACCAACTGTGTGCAAAAACTTATTTTGGCTCACAGTCTGCCCCACACCTATGAGCGTGTAAGTGTTACTGCTTAAATCTACATCATACGTGCCGTTATTTACTTCATAACTCACCGCTTGACGAATACCTGCATACGCAAACGAAAATCCAGTTGAGAAACGATTGGAAAGTGGCTGCATTACGCCCATACGTGCTTGCACACCCAGCCGTTGAGCATCAAGTGCATTGAGCGTTCCTACCTGCTGAATATATGAGGTTGTTTGTGGTAAAATCGTGAGAGCTTGATACGTTTGAAGTGGCATGATACTACTCGTCAGAATCATTTTTTGTCTTACACGCACTTTTGGCTCTTCTATTGGCACCTCGTTGTTATATACAATTTCGCCAAAAGGAAATCTGATGTCTTTTTGCTTAAAATCCTTGCTATCAAGTAGATTTAGTTTGATATCGTCTGCTTGATTTGACGAATGTGTATTTGATACAACATTCGATTCACTACCATTTGATGAATTGATCGTCTGTTGTATTGTACTTCTATTTTGTGCAATGCTTTCTGTCGAAACGGCATTTTCTAACTTATTTTCAAGAGAACGTTTTTCTTTTTTTCTAAAAAACTTGGCAACTTTATTTTCAAAAGAGGTCTTTTCTAAAATTTTTACAGTTAAATCTTGATTTTTCTTAATTCTACCATTAGAGGCAATACCGCTCAAATCATTTGATTGCTCAATAATAGTTGGTTTTGGAACATCAACTTTACTATTGCCTATTTCATTTTCTGCATTACCCTTACTAATTTTACTTAATTTATTTTTAGCCAAATCTTGGCCATTAACTTTATTTAGTTCTTGACTATTAACAGATTGAGATTTTTCAGAATTTATCTCAGCCAAACTATTTTCTGTATTATTATTGTAGAGTAACCAACCAAAACCTAATAACAACGCAATACTTGCTGCAATACCTACTCTGAATACAAATGGCCAAGCAATTACACGGCGTTCTTTTTCTGGCGTGATGGCAGCCTTGATAATCGCCCATGAATCGGCGGTTGGTTCGGCTTCGTAATCTTTAAATTTTTCGCTTAATATAATTAATTCATTGATTGGCAAGGTTGCTTTTATTTTATCCCACGAGTCGGCCGTTGGTGCTGCTTCGTAATCTCTAAATTTGGCAGTTAGTTGAGTAGCCAACTGAATTTTACCCCAAGTATCCTCTTGTGGCTCGGCTTCATGGTTATTAAACTTCTTAGAAAGGTCAGTAGCAAATTTTATTTCGCCCCAAGATTCTTCTTGTGGCTCGGCTTCATAAGAACTGAGTTTATCTTTCAAATCAAGAGCAAAGCAAATCTCATCCCAAGAGGTATCCTGCGGTTCGGCTTCAAAATTCTCGAATTTTTCAGATAAAAGTTTCCTTATGTCGACTATTGGTTTCATATAAGCCAATCTCTAGAAGAGATTTAAGCAATTTTATTCATTTCGTAATTTTCAATCCATCCTTTGTGTAATTCGACAAAGCGAGGCCATCGGTAGCTGAGCGAAGTCGAAACTAAAGAACCACGCCCATTTCCTGTAAAGTTTTACGGAGATGCACTTTAGCCCTCGAAAGCTGAGACTTTGAAGTTCCTTCCGAAATCTGCAAAATTTTGGCTATTTCATTATGTTCGTAACCATCAATCAAATACATATTCACTACCATACGATAGCCATCGGGTAATTGATTGATTGCTCCCACAATTTCTTCGTGACTCAACTGCGAAATCACACCGATATCGGCATCTCCTTGATTTTCAATAGCCTCATAATCAACAAATTGCCGGTCTTTATTATTCTGTCGATAGTGATCAATAGCCGTGCGGACGACCAAAGATTTTACCCAATATTCGACCGACTCAGGTTTTTGTATATCATTGATTTTATTAAAAATCTTTATAAATGCTTCTTGGAAAATATCCTCAGCTTCCATTACGGTTCGGGCATAGCGACGACATACACCCAAAAGTCGGCCTTTATAAAGATTATAAAATGCGACTTGGGCTCTAGGGTCGTTCCGCTGACAACCAAGAACTAATTCAACTTCATTCCGCATCCGAAAAGGGTTGCTGTGTTTATAGATTCAATTAATAAGGACTAAAAAATTATGAGTTTCTCTTATAACTAGCAAACAATGACAAAGTTAGTCATTCAAAAAGTTAGTTATTGGGAAAATACACTATTCCAAATTAGCCTTTTCTTGCCGACAAAAAATCGGCATCAGCATCAAAATTTAAGTAATAATAGTCGTTTGCTACTTTTATTGCTATAACATATCCCAAAATTTTATTTTCGGCAAAAACAATTACACCTCTCTGAAATACCCAACCTTTATAATTTGCATCCAAATACACTTTGGCTTTATTAGGGATATCCTTGGCATCAAGGGGTCTATCATTGATTTTATTATCAGGAAATTTCATTTTAATTTCCTTTACACTCAAAAACTTTCCACTTTCATCGAAGGTATAATCATACACTTCGTTGTTACTCAAGATTGTTATCCAATATGTTTTTTTGGTTTTGTCAATGATAATAGCCGTTTGAATGTATTTATAGTCCTTGTGTTTTGATGCCAAGTAGTTTACGATTGCATTAGGTACATCTTTGGGAAAAATAAGTTTAACCTCAAATTTAGTGTCATTTTCTCCTGCCCCTACTTGCTCTTTTTTCAAGAAATCACTATCCTTATCAAATTGCAAAGAATACTGTTTTTTATCAAAAGTAATAAGTACATTGTATACTTG
>JAFEIL010000168.1 GCA_017495105.1 Emticicia sp.
GTATTTGTCTAAATGAAGAGAATCAACTCAATTATAAGTACCCAATTTTTCTAAAAATGAATAAATCACGTAGGTCATTCTTGAAAAAAGCATCTGCAAGCACTATTGCTATAAGTTATGGAGGGATTTTGCCAGGATTTTCAGCCAAAAGTTATTCAAAAATACTTGGTTCAAATGAAAAAATAGTAGTGGCAGCTATGGGTGTAAATAGCCGTGGTTTGGCCGTAGCCCAAAACTTTGCTTCCCAAACCAATTGTGAGGTTTTGCATATTTGTGATGTTGATTCAAGAGCAACCAAGATTTGTATTGACGAAGTTTCAAAAATACAAAAACAAAAGCCCAAAGATACTCCAGATTTTCGCAAGGCATTGGAAGATAAGGATGTGGATGTACTAATTGTTACAGCACCCGACCATTGGCATGCTCCTGCCGGATTGTTGGCGTGTGCTGCAGGTAAACACGTTTATTTAGAAAAGCCGTGTAGCCATAACCCAAAAGAAGGCGAAATGCTGGTCCAATCCGCAAAAAAATATAATAGAGTTATGCAAATGGGCAACCAAAGACGCTCATGGCCGAATGTAGCTCAAGCCATTAAAGAACTTCATGGTGGAGTTATAGGTCGCCCGTATTATGCCAAAACTTGGTATACCAATAACAGGTCATCAATTGGCATAGGTAAAAAAGTGACTGTCCCATCGTGGTTAAATTTCGATTTATGGCAGGGGCCTGCTCCCCGAATGCCTTTTCAGGATAATTTGATTCATTACAACTGGCATTGGTTTTGGCATTGGGGTACGGGTGAAGCACTAAATAATGGTACACACATGGTGGACCTTGCCCGTTGGGGATTGGGAGTTGACTTTCCAACGAAAGTTAATTCCTCGGGAGGGCGTTATCGCTATCAAGATGATTGGGAAACACCAGATACTCAATTAATTTCTATAGAATTTGCTAACAAAAGCCTCATTACTTGGGAAGGTAGATCTTGTAACGGGAAACTCGACGAAGAAAATAGCGTTGGGGTTTTATTCTATGCCGAAAATGGCTCAATGCTGATAGGAAGTGGTAACGCTTACAAAATCTTTGACTTAAAAAACAAATTAATTAAAGAAGTAAAAAATGACTTCGAAATTGATCCAAGAAATCTTCAAAACCCGTCTCAACAATTAGATGCCCTGCATATCCACAATTTGTTTGATGGAATTAGAAAAGGAACACCCTTGATTTCTGATATTGATGGTGGCTACAAAAGCACTTTACTGATGCAATTAGGTAACATCTCTCAACGTACAGGCCGAACCTTAAACATTGACTCAAATAATGGTCACATCATCAATGATGATAATGCCATGAAATATTGGTCGAGAAGTTATGAGCCAGGCTGGGAACCAAAAGTCTAAGAACATGAATAAAAAATCTTCTTTCGTAGAAAACCGTTTGCTATCTTTAGATACTTTGAGAGGCTTTGACATGTTTTGGATTATTGGTGGCGAGGAACTAGTTCATGTTTTGTCTAAACTATACCCCAATTCTTTTTGGAATCAATTTTCAAAACAATTGGAACATCCTTATTGGAATGGTTTTACATTTTATGACCTTATTTTTCCGTTATTCATTTTTTTAGCGGGTGTTTCAACTCCATTTTCGATTGGAAAGGCATTGAATGATGGGAAAAACAAAAAAGAAATCTTATTAAAAGTTTTAAAGAGAGGTCTGATACTATTTCTATTAGGGATTGTTTACAATAATGGACTGGAAATAAAACCCATTGATGATATTAGATTTATGAGCGTTTTGGGCCGAATTGGCATCGCTTATGTATTTGCGAATATCCTTTTTCTATATGTCAAAGAAACATTGCTAATTTACTGGTTTGCAGGCCTAGTAATTGTTTATTGGCTCATTCTTATGTTTACTTCGGCACCTGGATTTTCTATGGGAGACCTGAGTATGGAAGGTAATTTCGCTTCATATTTTGACAGAAATGTTTTACCAGGGAAACTTTCTAGAGGGATACATGATACAGTTGGGCTTTTCAATAATATTCCGGCAATTGGCAATGCTTTAGCAGGTATTATAACTGGTATTTATTTACAAAAAGGAGAACCAACACAGTCTAAAAAAGCACTTTATATGGCATTGTCTGGATTAATCGCCTTGGTATTTGCACAAGTTTGGAGTCTTGATTTTCCAATCAATAAAAACCTTTGGTCTAGTTCCTTTGTCATGCAAACTGTTGGATTAAGTTTATTGCTTTTTGCCCTTTTTTATTACGTAATTGATGTTTTAAAGTATAATGAGTGGACACTCTTTTTCCAAGTAATAGGGATGAACTCTATTCTTATTTATATATCAAACAAATTTATTGATTGGGATTATACAGTGAATGCTTTCTTCAGATGGCTCGCACAACTTGTTGGAGAACCATATTCTGTTTTGGTGATTGCAGTTGCTATAGTTATTGTTAAATGGGTATTCTTAAAGTTCCTTTATAATAAAAAAGTATTTTTACGGGTTTAAATAAAAAAATGACACTTTCTATACTAAAAAATGCCGAAGAAATGGGTAAAGCTGCAGGCAAAAAGGCAGACCAAATCTTAAGAACCGTTATTCAAGAAAAAGGCACAGCCAATGTCATTCTTGCTACAGGGGCTAGCCAATTTGAGGTACTCAAACAAGTACTTTCAGAAAAAGATATTGCTTGGGATAAAGTGACTATGTTTCACTTAGATGAGTATTTAGGTATTTCAATCTCACATCCGGCAAGCTTTCGAAAATACCTTTTGGATAGATTTATTACTGTTGTAAGTCCAAATTTAAAAGAAGCATTTTTGATAAATGGAGAAAATGACGGAAAACAAGAATGCGAAAGACTCGGAGAAATAATCAAAAAGCATCCCATTGATTTAGCATTTGTGGGTTTTGGAGAAAATGGACATTTGGCCTTTAATGACCCCCCAGCTAATTTTGAGACAGATGAACCCTACCTTGTGGTAGATTTAGACCAAGCTTGCCGACAACAGCAATTTGGAGAGGGTTGGTTTGAAAGTTTGGAATCTGTTCCTAAGCAAGCCATAAGTATGTCTATCAATCAAATCATGAAAACAAAATATATCATTTGTTCGGTACCCGACACTAGAAAAGCGGAAGCTGTAAAAAACTGTCTAAATGGAGAAATTAGTAATCTACATCCTGCGAGTATATTACAAAAACACCCCAATTGTGCTTATTTTTTAGATCAAAATGCGGCAACTCTATTGCCAGAAAGTATTTTGAAAATATCGAAAACTGTTTAAAGATGTTTTCGAAAATTAAAATATTTAATGGTAAAGTAATAACTCCAAAATCAATATTGGAAAATGCCTCTGTGCTTGTTTCAGACGGAAAAATCATAGGAATTGAAAAAGGAAATCCAACTATAACCGATGCTCAAGAAATTGATGCAAAAGGGCAATACATTTCTCCTGGTTTTATTGATATACATCTGCATGGGGGTGGCGGAAGTGATTTCATGGATGGTACACCAGAAGCTTTTTTGAATATCGCTGAAACTCATGCCAAATATGGTACAACAGCCATGTTCCCTACAACTTTGACAGCTGAACCAGAAGATTTAGAATTAACGATAGAATCTTTTGAAATTGCAAAAAGTAGAAATACAAATGGGGCTAGTTTATTAGGAATGCACCTTGAAGGCCCATATTTCGCCATCAATCAAAAAGGGGCTCAAGACCCTCGTTTTATCCGAAATCCAGAAGAAACGGAATATAAAAAACTTATAAAAAATTACAAAACGATAAAACGATGGAGTGCAGCTCCTGAGTTACCGGGAGCCATAGCATTTGGTAAATTTTTAGTTGAAAACAACATTCTTCCTGCCATTGCCCATACTGACGCCATTTATGAAGAGGCAGAAGAGGCTTTTCGAAATGGATATACATTGGCAACACACTTTTATTCCGCAATGTTGGGTGTTACGCGTCGCAACGCATACCGCTATGCTGGAGTAGTGGAAGCTGCCTACTTGATTGACGACATGGATGTTGAGATAATTGCGGATGGTGCACACTTGCCGGCTCCTCTTTTAAAATTAATTTACAAAATAAAAGGCCCCAACAGAACGGCTCTCATCACCGATGCCATGAGAGGGGCTGCCATGCCAGAGGGTAAATCACTTTTAGGTGGATATAAAAACGGAGTGGAGGTGATTGTAGAAGATGGAGTAGCTAAAATGCCAGACAGAAACTCATTTGCTGGTAGCGTTGCGACTTTTGATCGTTTGGTGAGAACTATGCTTACTTTGGCGGAAGTGTCCTTGCTTGACACAATTACGATGGCTAGTCTTACCCCTGCCAGAATTATGAGGGTACAAGACCAAAAAGGTTCTTTAGAAATTGGCAAAGATGCAGATATTGTAATTTTTGACAAGGATATCAATATCCAAATGACGATGGTAGAAGGTAGGATAATTTATCAATTATAAGCCTGCCTTTTTTAAAGACACTACTTGTCCATTTCTTTTTTTGCTTAAATCTGCTGCTTCAATGAATGCACAAATTTCTAAAGTTTCGTTTTTATCTACTGGAGAAATTCCAGTTTCAAAGAAATTGATAATTTCTATCAATAGGGGGTCATACCCATTATAAGGTCCGAGTGTACTTATCCCTTTTTCACCAAAGGCTGTACCACCGTAGTCTTGTTTGCCATTTTTTATACCCCTAAAAGTACCTATTCGGCCATCTTTCCATTTAGCAATACATACTTCTTGATCTGCTCCGATGATTCTTTGTACACTCTCGCAACCTGTGCCCATGACCGTAAACAACATTTCTACCCCATGTATTCCGTACCAATATAAATCTGGATGTGTTTTTTCAAACTTCATTGGACTATAGGTATCTGCTCCTTGTACTTTGCCTAATGAGCCATTTTTTATTTCTGACATTCCCTTGGCAAACCTTAATGAAGAGGAGGAAAAAACGGGTACATTATACTTTTCAGCAGCGTTAAATATTTCTTTTGCATCTTTTAATGAAGCGGCTATTGGCTTATCAATAAAAATTCTTTTTCCACTTTTGAAAACTTGCAAAGCCTGTTCTAAATGTCTTCGACCATCATTGGTTTCTAGTAAAATAACATCTACTTTTTCAAGCAAATCAGCGATGGAGTTTACAATTTCAACACCCATTTTTTTGACCTCTTCAGTGTACCCAGGAATTCTCTCAGTGCTTGAAATTATATCTAAACTTCCTTGTGGATATGCCGCCACCACCTTATAGCCTTTAAATACAGCATCGCCCTTCAGCAAAGACTTCGTAAATGCTACAGAGTGAGAGGTATCCAAACCTATCATTCCTATCCGTTTTCCAAGCAGAACCTGTGGATTTGCTTGGGCTCTATTTGCCAAAGATAAGCTTAAACTTGCCGCAAAAGCCGGTGCAAAAAAATCTCTTCTAGTTAGTTTTTTCATTTCCAAGATCTAATTTTATGGCCTTTTATTGCATAAAAAACCAAATATACATAACATGGGAAAAGTACCCAATAAGCCAATCGTACTGAATAAACATCGGCAAAGTAACCGTAAACAAGCGGCATTATAGCATTTCCACAAAGCATCATAATTAATATAGAAGCTCCTAACTTTGTGAATTTACCTAAGCCATCGAGAGCCAAAGGCCAAATTCCTGCCCAAATCAATGAATTTGCCAATCCTAACATTACCAAAAACCAAATAGAAATATCTACTTTTAAGCCCAAGAAATTTACTTCTCCTTTGGCATAAATAACAAGTAAAGTTAGGACTAACCCCAAAAGAGTGCAAAAACGTAAAGCATTTACTTGGGATATAAACTTTGGTATGAGTATAATGCCGAATACATAGCCACAAATTGTGGCTGCAAGTGTAAAAGAAGGAAAAACTTTAGCTTCAAGTAATTGAATGTTCATAGAACCTGCATAGCCAATTATGGTATCAATGGCTATCACTTGAGTACCTACATGCATGAAAATAGCAACGGCACCCAGTATTAAATGTGGAAATTGGAAAATACTTGTTTTGGATGTTTTATTATCTGCTACTTCAACACTGTCAGAATCGGTATCAATCTCTGGAAGGGGTGAAAAACGAATGCCCAAACCAAGTAAAAAAAGTACCATACCAACTACAAAATAAGGTTTTATTACCCGCTGAATAAGCTCGTCCAAAGCAAGTGCCTTTTCCGTTTCGTTCATATTGCCAAGATTTTGAAAAAGGTCGCTATCTGTGACACGAAGCACTACCGCTGCAAAAATTAGGGGTGCAAGAATACCCGCTGCCTTGTTACAAATGCCCATCATGCTTATCCGTTGGGCAGCTCTTTCTTTAGGACCCAGAATAGTAATATAAGGATTTGCTGCAGTTTGAAGAATCGCTAACCCTGCCCCAAGCAGGGCTGTTAAGTTCTAAATATTTTATAATTTTGCCCAAATAAAATTTGGA
>JAFEIL010000072.1 GCA_017495105.1 Emticicia sp.
GTTGTAAATTTATTAGCTTTTTTTTGAAAAATTTAAAAGGATTTAAAAAGATATTTAGGTTAGCCAGAATTATAAATTCTCGCAAATAATCGTTTTAAAAGTATTATATTTGTTTAGTATACAAAAACTATGCCTAATAAAATTTCTTTATTAGGCATTACTATTTTATCTTTTAGAAGCTTTATTTGATTTTGAAAAACCATACTTTTTTCCACTTATCGATGAACTTTTTGGAGAAGACCCTCCCCCACTTTTGCCCGAAGTCAAGGCTTTTTTCTTAGCTGCTGCTGCTCTTGGATTTTTCTTTTCGTGGAAGGCTCCTTTAAAATTTGGATCTTCTTTTTTACGTTGATTATCTATTTCGAGCAACATAGCCTGATTTTCATCAAAAGGCGTCGGAGCGATTGTTACATCAATCGGTATCAACTCACGAGGAATTTCCATACGAATGATTTTCTCAATTTTCTTTATGTGATACTCTTCGGGGGGAGTCAGAAACGTTATGGCTTCACCCACATTATTTGCTCTCCCTGTACGGCCAATACGGTGCACATAATCTTCGTAAATTAATGGTACATCAAAATTGATTACGTGTGTAACATGCTCAATATCAATACCTCTAGCTGCTACATCGGTAGCTACCAAAACTTTTACAGCATCTTCTCGAAACGCATCCATGGAATTAATACGAGTATTCTGCCCTTTATTAGCATGTATCACTCTAATCTCTCCTTTTGGAACAACCGCTCCTTTTAAGGCTTCAAAAACTTTATCGGCAATATCTTTTGAACGAGTAAAAATAATCGTTTTTTGTATTTCACCAGTCTTAAAAAGATACTCCAAAATATTGATTTTGGTTTGCATATTTGGCACTGTGAACATTCTTTGCTTGATGGTTTCGGCAGTCGTTGCTTGTGGAGAAACCTCTACTCTTGTAGGAAACTCTAAGAATTCGTATGAAAACCTTTCTACTTTTTCAGGAAAAGTGGCCGAAAACAGCAAATTTTGTCGTTTTGTAGGAATTACCTCTAAAATGCTACGAATTTGTGGCATAAAACCCATATCCATCATTTTATCGGCTTCGTCCAAAATCATGATTTTTATGTCTTTTACGCCAATATCTCCACGTAAATACAAATCCATGAATCGGCCAGGAGTTGCAATAATGATATCAACACCTGCTTGAATAGCCTCAATTTGAGTTTTTGGTCCAAGTCCGCCATAAAGTGCCACATGACGAAGATCGGTGTATTTGGCCAGTTCTCCCACCGCTTTATCAATCTGAATCACCAACTCACGAGTGGGTGCAAAAACCAAACATCGAGGCAATTTGCCTTGTGCATACTTTACTTTCATCAAAATTGGCAAAAGATATGCTGCCGTTTTGCCTGTTCCTGTCTGAGCGATTCCCAAAACGTCATGTCCTTGTAAAGTCAAGGGGATTGTTTTTTGCTGAATTGGTGTAGGTATTGTATAACCAGCATCAGCGATGGCATTTAATAACTGACGATTAAGCTCAAATTGCTCAAATGTATTTTCTATTTCTTCCATAATCTCAATCCAACGACAACAGCCGACCGTCCTCCCCGATGGAAAGGACTATTTTTTTTAATTGGTAATTTTTAATTCTTTAAATGTTGCTTCAAAACTTTCCTCAAAGCCAGAAGTGTATTTTGTCCAAAAACGAATTTTTGTAACTCTTTGATTATCAACACCTTTATTTAAGAAAAAGTTACAGGCTTCTGCTTGTGTGATTACTTTTTGATTAATGAACACACCACCACGCAAGATTTTATCAATCACTCGAAAGTTCTCTTGTAGGCCGTTTTCATAAGTTACCGAACAATATAAATAAGGCGGTTGAAAAAACAATCTCGCCAATTTTCCTTTTGCACTATAATTTATTTTAGCCGAAAAACGAATCGGATTCGCTGATTTAGGAATCTGAATATCTTCGTTGAGTTTAAACTTTATTGTCGACAAATCGCTGTATGTCAAACCTTTAAGTACTTTGTTTCTATAAAAAAGACAAAAAGTATCTTGCTTAATTACGGTCGTGTCGGTCAGTGCATAATTTCTCAAAAGTGCTTCACTCAAATCGGTTTCTACCCAAAATGGGTTTTGTTCACGAAAAGCCTCAGTGCGAAACAGCACAAATTCAGGGGCGGTTTTTGACAGATATTTCTCGCCATTTTTTTTCATCAACCAATCGCTATTGGCTTGATAAGATTGTATAATTGGCCGCGGATTATAGTTCAAGCGATTGAAATAAAGGTGTGAAATCTGATGCGGAACAATATCAATATTGGCATTTCCGACTTTAGTTAGTAAATCAGTTGGAATCTGAACTGGTGAATTTATGAAGTTGTCTTCATATTCATAGTTTACAAGCCTTTTTAAGTAATTTATAGGATTTTTCTGCTCTAAAATCTCCAAAATTTGCGTGATAGAAAACGAACTTTCCGTAATTTTTTGAGAAATACCTGTCGGTGGAAAAGTCAATAAATAACCTTTGAGGGTCTTTTCTCCAATATAAAATCGAATCAGTTGTGTAGCCAATAATTGTAGGCACAAAACTGCGATAAACATTCGCCCTGCCCAAATTTTGTACGAATTTTCTGTAAACAAGTATATTAAAGCTGCCAAAGGAGGCATCAATAAGAAAAAACCAAAAATGTTATACGCCCCAACGGCTGTGTGGGCTTGTTTGAAACCCAAAAACCAAACAAGTATAATGAGCAGATACAAATAAACGCCTTCAAAATTATTCTGAAGAATTGAGCGAAAAGTCTTGAAAACAAAAACTAAAACCACAAGTCCAATCAATATTTCAAAGAATAGTAAGGAAAACAGTTCTTTAGTACTTAAAAGCATAGCAGCCATTGCATCCTGATAAGCATCAATGATTTTTAGGCTAGCTTCGAGATACGCTATGATATCAACGTGCAGCAAAAAAGAAAGTGAATATGTGAGTAAAATTTGGGCTAGCCAACAAACAATTAGTGTTCGGAGCGTAAAGGCTTTGATTAACCAAAAATACACCAAAGAAGCAACAAATAGTCCATAAACTATAATACTTAGGTTTACTTTTATATAAAATATTAGCACCGAAATTAAAACTGCTATCAACAAGGCCACCGAATTACGCGTGCGAAGTGCGTAAAGTAACCAAAAAATAAAAAAGTAAAAAAACGTAAAAGACGTATCAGAAATAAAGCCCCACGGCATAAGAATCAACAACGACGAAACCGCCACAATCCACCATTTTTTGTCAGCTTTCCGAATGCACAATTGGATGATAATGAGATAATTAAGAAGCGTAAAAACCTCTGCAGCGACCAACATCCAAATCGGAACACTTTTGGGTAAAAGTCCAGTATTGAGATAGCCCAACGGGCCATAATTGAATATAAAATCACGCCCAAAAACAAAACCATTATCAATGGCCATTACGAGCGACTCGTGCCACGAAGCATCAATATTGAAACCCGCATAGCCTGCAGGCAACGACAACGAAAAATAAATAACGCAAAAGAAAAGTAGAAATATAGTCTGCCGATTAAAGGTGTTTGTCGGTACTGATTGCATTGATTTTCAAAGAGTTTTTACGAGATTTTATGCAAAAATAGCTTAAATCACAGCCAAAAGCTGACTTTTGAACATAAATATTTCATTTTACATAATAAGTTCGTATTTTAGTAGGATTCAAAAACTACCTAAACACATGAAATACTTCAACAAACTCCTCAGCAAAAAACACTTGTTTTTCCTGTTTTTCACTTTCACGTCTTCATTTACCTTATTTGCCCAAAAATACGATACTATTATCAAAAACGGGCGTATCATTGATGGGTCGGGGAATCCGTGGTTTTCGGCCGATGTCGGCATCAAAAATGGGCAAATTGCCTTCATTGGCATTATAGAGGCAAACAATGCCACCAAAGTTATTGATGCAAAAAACCAAATTATTTGCCCTGGTTTTATTGATGTTCATACCCACGTCGAAGATGCTATTCAGAAACTCCCAACGGCTGATAATTTTATATATGATGGCGTTACGAGCATAATAACTGGTAACTGCGGTGGCTCAGAAGTTAACCTTGCTAAGTTTTTTGAAGAACTCAAACAAATAAAATTAAGCGTAAATCTTGGCTCATTGATTGGCCATAATTCGGTGCGAAGATATGTCATGAAAAATGTATTTCGTGACCCAACCGCTAAAGAGCAAACTCAAATGGAAACTCTCGTAGAGCAAGCCATGAAAGACGGAGCAGTTGGTTTGGCAACTGGCTTGATTTATATTCCAGGCACATATTCTAAAACTTCCGAAGTTGTCGGACTGGCTAAAGTTGCTTCTTCTTATGGCGGAATCTACGCTTCGCACATTAGAGATGAAGCATCAAAAGTCAAAGAAGCCATCAATGAAGCCATCAATATTGGGAGAGAGGCACACATTCCTGTCGAAATTTCACATTTTAAGATTTCGAGCAAACCTCTTTGGGGAAAAAGCAACGAAACACTTGATTTGGTAGAAAAAGCTCGTTTGGAAGGAATTGATGTAAATATTGACCAATACCCCTACACAGCAAGTAGTACAAACATGGGGACGATGCTTCCATCATGGGCATTGGCCGATGGAGATTCGTTGGTACATATAAGATTAACAAACTTCGAGACTCGCAAAAAGATTCGAGACGAAATGCTCAAAGGTCTGAAAGCCGATAGTCGCAAAAACTTCGATTATGCTTTTGTGGCTCGTTATAAGGCCGATTCTACTCTTAATGGAAAAAATATCACCGAAATAAATAAATTGTTGGGCAGGAAATCAAATATGCAAACCGAAGCTGAACTCATCATGGATATGGTTGATAAAGGTGGAGCTCAAATGATTTTTCATAAAATGAGTGAAGATGATGTGGCTCGAATTTTACAGTATCCTTTCACTATGATTGCTTCTGATGCGGGTGTAATCCAGTTTAACCGTAATGTTCCGCATCCGCGTGGATATGGCTCAAATGCTCGAATATTAGGTATTTATGTGAGAGAGAAAAAAATACTCCGTCTTGAAGACGCTATTCGTCGAATGACGTCTCTCCCAGCCCAACGATTTAGAATTGATAATCGTGGCTTGATTCGAACAGGTTATGCTGCCGACATTGTAATTTTTGATGAAAATAAGGTTACAGATAAAGCCACATTTGAAAAGCCTCACGCCTATTCAGAAGGCATTGATTACGTATTGGTAAATGGTGTGGCAGTGCTTGAAAATGGAAAACATACTGGCCAGAAATCAGGTGACATTATTTATGGAAAAGGCAAAATAAATTAAATTTATAAGTCAGCGTGCGTAGTCTACAGCAATTACACACGCTGATTAGTTTAGCCTTGGGTCGGTTGGGTAATTTGATAAAACTTTGTATTGTCCACCCATTCGTTTCAATACTTCACGCCAAAAGTTTTTACTTGGTGTTTCAAAAATCAAGCTGGCATCAATATCTGAAACAATCCAAGAATTTTGCTTTAGTTCTTTTTCTAATTGCCCACCTGACCAGCCCGAATAGCCAATAAAAAGTCGAATATCGTCTTCTGATATTTTCCCAATATTTACTAAGGTTTTTACTTGCTTAAAATCTCCCGACCAAAAAACACCATTCCCAATATCAACTGCACCATCAATTTCATTACCCAGACGGTGAATAAAATGTAGAGTATTCTGCTCGACAGGTCCACCCAGATAAAGAGGCAGTTCGCTATAAACATTTTCCATCACATCATCTAACTTTAAATTTGTCAATTGGTTTAATACCAAACCAAATGCTCCTTGTTTATTATATTCGCAGAGCAACACCACACTTCGCTCGAAGTTTTTATCACCTAAAAACGGTTCTGCTATTATTATATTTCCTTTTGATAATGACATAAAAGTTATAAAATTTTAAGCAAAATAGTGCATAATTATCAAATATGCTATAAAAAAACAAAGGTTGCCTACAAAAAACGTAAGCAACCTTCAAATATTTAATGAAACTATATTCGGTGCGAATATTATTTCTTCAAAATCATTTTTTGAGTCAATGGCTTGTTGCCAACTCTTTGTACACGCACTGCTAATTCAGTAGCTGGAAGATTTTCTGGTAATTGATATGCTTTGCGTAAGTCTTTTACCATACCTTCTTTATGCATAATTGTTGAGCCGTCTTGGTTTGTTACATCTACCGTGATTTGCTCGTTTTCGTTCATTCCGCCCAATTTCAAGAAATATTCACCTTCTGTTGGGTTAGGATAAACACCAATCTCAGCTTTGATATTGCGACTTTTAGCGAGTGTAAACAAAGTTCCGTTTGATAAATCAGTTAAAGCGGAAAGTTTTGAATCTTCCAAAACATCCCAGGTGCCTCTTTTCAAATAAGCAACATCTTCTAAACCATATTGGCTATTTACAGAAACTTGAGCCGAACCTTTTACT
>JAFEIL010000010.1 GCA_017495105.1 Emticicia sp.
AAATATTGGTAAAGCCGTAAAAGCGGGAGTACTTTCGTTGATTGTGATGGATGCAGCTTGGGTAAGCGTTTCTGGAAACATTTTTCTTGCCATTGCAGTTTTATGTTTACTCCCAATTTCAATCAAATTAGCAAAGATTTTTGCGGTAACTTAGTATTTATAACAAACAACAATTGTATATAATTTTTAGATTTGACCCAATATAATGAACCTTATTCAACAAGCCTTTCAGGTACCATATTCATTTGACATTATTTTCACAAAAAATCTATTTTCGACTGATAATCAAGCGTTTAATAACTTCTTAAATAATTTTGGTGATACTCGCTTTCAAAAGAAAATCTTATTTTTGATTGATAATGGCGTGGCTGAAAATCACCTTACGCTTATTGAATCAATCAAGACCTATTTCAGTAATAATACAAATATTACTTTGGTTGATGAAATTTTGGTTATGCCGGGTGGAGAAATCGTCAAAAATGACACCCAGTATTTAGACCAAACACTTTTGGCTATTAATAAATATGGTATCGACCGACATTCTTTTGTGGCGGCAATCGGTGGTGGGGCTTTTTTGGACATGGTTGGTTATGCCTCAACGATTGCTCATCGTGGCGTAAAACATATCAGGATTCCAACTACTGTTTTATCTCAAAATGATTCAGGCGTAGGTGTGAAAAATGGTGTAAATTTCTTAGGAAAAAAGAATTTCCTTGGCACATTTTCACCTCCAGTTGCAGTTTTCAATGATTCTACTTTCTTAAATTCACTTTCTGAGCGTGATTGGCGTTCTGGTATTTCAGAAGCTGTAAAAGTTGCTTTGATTAAGGATTTGCCGTTTTTTGAATGGCTCGAAACAAATGCACTTTCCATGGCTAAGCGTGAAATGGAAGTAATGCAAGAACAAATTTTCCGTTCGGCCGCATTGCATACTAATCATATTTCGAGTGGCGACCCTTTTGAAATGGGTTCGGCTCGACCATTGGATTTTGGACATTGGGCAGCTCATAAATTGGAGTATTTAACAAATTTCGAGATTCGTCACGGTGAAGCCGTTGCCATCGGAATTGCTCTTGATTCTATTTATTCGCAACTTTTAGGTCTTATTTCACAGAAAGAAGTGAACAGAATCATTACTTTGCTTAAAAATCTTGGTTTTACGCTTTACCACGAAAAACTAGGCGAAAACAATAAATTGAATTTATGGGACGGATTAAATGAGTTTAGAGAACATTTAGGAGGACAACTCACTATCACGATTTTAGAAAAACTTGGCAAAGGACGAGAGATTCACGAAGTAGATTTTGAACTCATGAAACAGGCAGTGGATGAATTGAAAAAGACAATTTAATACTTAATAACATTATTTATTAATATATTATAATTGTACCTTATATGAATCATACACGCCGTTTGAGAAATTGGGCTCAACCAATTTAAAAGTTCTTTAGATATTTTGTCCAATTTCTCAAGAGGTGATTGTATGATTCGTGTTTTTTTGTTACTTTTTTTCAAAAAAAAGTAAGGCGAAGAAGTATAAAAGTAGATTACACAATTCTATTCGAATATGCAAACACCATACGGACACCTCTCATATTGCAGCAATATTCATCCAGGCGAAGAATGGGCGGCACATTTTTCAGTTTTACAAAGCAGTATTCCCGAAATAAAAGCGGCAGTTTGTCCGAACGAAAAGATGGGTATTGGCTTGCGTTTAGCCAATCAAGCAAGTATTGATTTATCGGAAAAATCTAATTTTGATGAATTTAAAAATTGGCTTGAAGCAAATGATTGCTACGTTTTTACAATGAATGGTTTTCCATACGGTGGCTTTCATAATGTAGTCGTAAAAGACCAAGTTCACGCCCCCGATTGGACAACGCCCGAACGTACCAATTATACCATTAGAAGCTTTGGATTACTTGCTAAACTATTGCCAAATAATTTGACGGAAGGCGGAATTTCTACTTCGCCTCTCTCCTATCGTTTTTGGTGGAAAACACCCGAAGCACTAGAGGAAGCAATCAAAAATGCCACAAAAAATATCATTTCGGTAGTTGAAGCACTGATAGATTTAAAAGCTTCAACTGGCAAAACACTGCATCTTGACATAGAACCTGAGCCGGACGGCATTCTCGAAAACTCTGATGAGTACATCGCTTGGTATAAGAACTATTTGCTTACGATGGGAATCGAAGAATTATCAAGAAAAGGATTTTCAAGCGAGAAGGCAGTCGAAGCCATCAAAACCCATATTCAATTATGCTATGATGTTTGTCACTTTGCGGTAGGTTTTGAAGCTCCACAAGTGGTAATTGACAAGCTAGAAGCAGAAGGCTTGAAAGTTGGAAAAATACAAATTAGCTCAGCCCTAAAAGTTGATTTTTCGAGTGATGCAGAAGAAAAACTAAAAGTGATTGCTCAATATAACGAACCAACTTATTTACATCAAGTTGTAGCACAACGAAAAGATGAAAGTTTCGTAAAATTTCAAGATTTAACAGAAGCAATTGCTTGCTTTGAAGAAAACATTAGTTCGTGGCGAGTGCATTTTCACGTACCACTATTCTTAGAAAACTACGGTGTGTTGAGTTCTACACAATCAGATATTGTAGATACAATTAATGTCCATAAAAAAGTGCCTTTTACCAATCATCTCGAAATCGAAACTTATACTTGGGGCGTTTTACCAACTGAATTTCAAGCTCCTTTGAATGAATCAATTATCAGAGAAATTAATTGGGTAAAAGGGCTTTTCTAATCGTTTAACCACGGAGTTGCACAAAGTTTTACACTGAGTTTCTCGGAGTTTTTTCACTCTGTGTAACTCCGTGAAACTCATAAAACTCCGTGATTAAAACTTCTTCAAACTCAAAAATGAAAAAAACAGTAGTCATAGATATAGTTGGCCTCAGCACGAGTGTGATTGGCGAGCATACGCCTTTTTTGCAGCAATTTATTGCAAAAAACAAGCTAACGCACATAAAACCGCCTTTCCCTGCCGTTACGACTACCTCACAGAGTTGTTATGTTACAGGAAAAAACCCTGATGAACATGGCATTGTAGGCAATGGCTGGTACGACCGTGAAGCCAATGAAATGAAGTTTTGGAAACAGTCGAATAAACTCGTTCGTGCAGAAAAGATTTGGGAAGCTGCAAAAAAGAAGGACTCAGATTTTACGAGTTCCAAAATGTTTTGGTGGTATAATATGTACTCATCGGCTGATTTTTCGGCAACTCCTCGTCCGCAATATCATTCTGATGGAAAAAAAGAACCAGACTGCTACACTTATCCTGCTGATTTGCGAGATAAATTACAAACAAAACTCGGCACTTTTCCTTTATTCAAATTTTGGGGGCCAAACACTAGTATTGATTGCTCAAAATGGATTGCCGATGCTGCCTTAGAGGTTGATAAAGAAAATGACCCAACGCTTACGCTCATTTATTTGCCACATTTAGATTATTGTCTGCAAAAATTTGGCTTAGATTTCAGTAAAATCGCTAAAGATTTGCACGAAATTGATGATTTGGTGAAAGAATTAGTAGAATATTACGAAGCAAAAAATGCCAATGTAATGCTGCTTTCAGAATACGGTATTAATAATGTGAGTAATCCAATCCATATTAATCGTATTTTGCGTGAAAATGGTTTGATTTCTGTAAGACTTGAAAACGGATATGAACTCCTCGACGGTGGAGCGTCGAAAGCTTTTGCCGCAGCCGACCACCAAATTGCACATATTTACATCAATGATTTAAGTCAAAAAGAGCAAATCAAGGCCATTTTATCCAAAGTTGAAGGAATTGCTCTGGTAATGGACGAAGCTGAAAAACTTGAGTATAAAATCAATCACGAGCGTGCTGGAGATTTGGTGTTGATGGCAAAAGCCGATAGCTGGTTCACCTATTATTATTGGTTAGACGATAAACTTGCCCCTGATTTCGCACGATGCGTTGATATTCATAATAAACCAGGTTACGACCCCGTTGAAATGTTTATGAATCCTAAAAAACCATTCATCAAACTGCGTGCAGCTTATAAATTAGCTCGAAAGTTATTGGGTTTTAGATATAGAATGGATGTGATTCCATTAGATGCAACGCTAATCAAAGGCTCGCACGGAACACTTGATATTGGTAAAGAATATTATCCTGTTTTGATAAGCAATCAGACACAATCAGAAGAGATTTTAGCTACTGATGTTTACAATATCATATGGAATAGCATTTTTGGGGAGAAATAGGTTTTCTTCCCAAAAATCATTTATCATTAATGTAGAAATAACGAATCCGACAAGCATTTCCGATACTCTGAATATTCTTTTCAGCCGAAATCTTAATTTCTAAAGTATGCTCACCATCTGTTAATGTATTTTCGAGTGTACAAAACCACGGTAAGTGTAGCGATTTACTCCATTGCGTAAACAAATCGTATTTTTTCCAGTTTTTACCATCTACTCGATACTCGATTATACCTGCATCTTGGCCAGCCGCAACAGCAACTCCAATCACATTTCCTTTAAATTTCAAATGTAGTTTGCTTCCAATTTTATTACTAGATAACATCGGAACATCCACAAAATCACTTCGAGTCCCTGTGCCATCATTTGGATTCCATTTTTCAATAATTGACCAATTTTTGTCTATTTTTGCCGTAGAAGTAACTAAAAACTGACCACTTTCATACGAAAACTGATTAAGTCTTTCGGGTAATAAATGGTTAATGATTTTATCGTCTGCGTCAGTATGACCTGCGAAAGCTGTCTCTAATAATGTAATTATGGATTTAGCATAAACTCCTTGCCCAAACGGTGAAGGATGAAGATTTTTAAAATCATTTTCCCATGTAAATTCTTTATTATTAATCCTTTCCGTTACTTCTTTAGCCAAATTTATTGATGGACTTTGGTAATAACTCGCTATTTTTTCATGATTAACTATCACTTCTGGCACTTCATTTTTATTATATTGAGCTATTTTTTCAGGGTCAACAAAGTGCATAAAAACTACTTCAACTGCAGGATTTGTTTTTCTAACTTGACGCACAATTCCTTCCATAGCCATTATTTGTTCTTCTGAACTTGTGCCGTTGGTTTGGTCATTGACGGCTGATTCTACAAACAATAAATCAATTTTACCTTTTGAAATGACATCTCTTTCAAGCCTAAAAGCATTAGGGACACTGCCGAAAGATGGAATACCTGTAGTTACGAAATCGAAAGTTGTTTCCTTAAAACGTTTGGTTAGATAGGCAGAAACGCTATCTCGCCAACCATGATTATAGGTTATTGAACCGCCTAAGAATGCTACCCGACTTTGTTTACTTTGGGTAAAACTAATCTTACAATTGGGTAAACCTTTGCGTAATTGATGAAAATCTGAGGAACTTAAAAAACTGCTAACGGTATTATGTTTAATGAAATCCGCAACAATTCGTGGCGTTTCGATATCGAAATGATGACCCTTCAAAGTTTGTTTTCCTTTTGTACAAGGAATTACAGTCGCAATGCCGCCAAGACGAATATATTTATTAATCAACGGAAACGTATTTTCTTCAACTGGAACAATTTCATCATTCAGTCCAATTGTATGCAAAACTGGCACTTTTGCATTTGCCAAGGTTTCTAAACCATCAATCGGATTATTCAAATATCGCTGGGCTTCGTCGTCATTGGCAAAGCCATACTCTTTTTTCAACAATTCCCAATCCGATTTACTACCCATGCCTTTTCCAAAACCCGCTGGCCAACTTTTAAAGTCACAAACGGGTGCTTCAGCATATATACATGATACTTTTTCGGGATTTTGCTTCGCCCAATTATACACATACAAACCACCTCTACTCACCCCTTCCAAAGCTACTTTTTTCTGAAGATTATATTTTTGAGTGATGAAATTGTAGAATTTATTCCAAATTACCATCGCCTTAGGACTACCGTATTGGTTATCAGCGTTGATAAAAACCAAATGAAAACCTTGAGCAATCAGTATGCTATCGGTATCTGTATGCCAATCAAGGAACTGAGCTTTCCAAATCCATGGATTGCCAGAAACTGGTTTATTTGGTACAATTACGCTCACATTTCGCCCTTCAAAACTTAAATCATGTCGTACAAATCCATGCCATTTTGATTCTTTAAGGTCTTTATCATTAGATGGTTGTGCAAAGTTTTGAGCCGAAAAACTCAGAAAAAATATAAGTAAACAAATGATTTTCTTCATAAATTAATGCTTTCAAAGAATGGGAACTCAATTTATAAATTTATTCTGAAAGTAATAAACTTCATTTTCTTTAATAGGACTTTATCTCAAATAAAATACTTCACTATCGAAAAATGATGTAATTTTGCGGACATTAAAATTAGCCAAATGAAATTTCAATCCAATACTGTTTATAATATTATTTGGCTTAGTATTTTTGGAGAGAAATAAAAAC
>JAFEIL010000218.1 GCA_017495105.1 Emticicia sp.
GTACAAAACATATAAAACGTTGTATAAAAATAGGCTCATTTTGAGCCTATTTTTATACAAAATAGTGGAATTTTACCAATTTGAACAATAAATGTTGCAATAGATAAATTTTTATAAATTAGATTTTTTTTAGAAAAATGGTCTTAAATTTGCAAAAGTGTATGACGAAAGGAACATTTTATTTTTTTTAGGTGTAAAAAAAAAATATTGAAATTATTAGATTTGTCCAAATTTGTTAATACATTGCACTATATATTCTAAGCAAATACTGAAAAACATTCTTTCACCATGGAAGACTATAATAAAATAATCGAATCTCTTGGCGTAAAATTCGCTAAGGCACGTCACATTAGAATCTTACAAACAATTAAGATTAAAAATGTATATGACGTAGAAAACACCATTCTTGTACTTTACAATGGTGAAGTAAAACTCGCAGGTAACGAAGAAAAAGTTGAGCCAGGTGATTTACTTTTTATCCCAGGTGGAAAAGCTGCCACGCTTACATACGGAACGGGCGAACCAAAAAATATCTCCTACGAAGAGTTTATGACTCGCCGTGAAAGTTATTTCGAGTCAATGACTAACCCTTCAGACATCGGACAAGTACCAAATTCGTTTGGTTTGATTGCCTTTGAAGCAAAAGTTTTCGACTCTGTTAACTTCTTTACTTCGTTGGATATTCCGCCATTTTTTATCAAGGCACACAGTAAACTTGGCTCGTTGATTCATGATATTTTGAAGGAAGATTGCTCGGATGAAGCAGGTCGTGGCCGTGTGATTAGAAACAAAACCGAAGAAATTGTTATCGAAATCGTGCGTCATATATTGAAAAACAGAATGTTTGTGGAGCAATTGGCCACCAACAGTACGTATTTCAAAGACCCACGTTTGATTGACATTTTTACATACATCAAAAATAGTCTTCCAGGCGATTTATCGAACAAGCAATTGGCAAACGTTGCCAATGTTTCTGAAGATTATGTTGGTCAATACTTCAAAATGTTGACCGGTATCAACCCACAAGATTATATTGAGTATCAACGTATGGAGGCAGCTGTTACACTGTTGCGTACGTCGAAGAAAAGTATCCGTGCCATTGGCCATGAGGTTGGTTACAAAGATACCGCTTATTTTTGCCGTCGTTTCAAGATGATGTTTGGAATTCCTGCAGGAAAAATGCGTAGAAGAGAATCATTAATGATTGGTTAAGATTTTTTATCCGCCCATCGTTGTTAATACTTCATAAAAGCTAAAGCCGCTCGTGTAAACGAGTGGCTTTTTTTGTTGAATTGTTCTACCAGTTTAAAATTAAATTAGTCCTTTTTGAGAATTTTGAAAAAACTCTCGTAAATTCGTTTTTGTGATTTTACCGAAATAACTCAATAAATGTCCTTCAAAAAAACGTCAGAAAACTCTCGTCGAAGCTTTTTAAGTGCTTCATTTTTAGCAGCTTATGGTCTAACAAATCTGAATTTTACCGCTAAAATCGATAATCTTAAAATTATCAAACCAGCTGCACTCAAAAAAGGCGATACAATCGGTTTGGTTTGCCCTGCTTATTCGGCATTTATAAAAGAAGAAGTGACGATTGCCGTTGAAGGTCTGCAAGCAATGGGCTTTAAGGTTTTGCTAGGGAAACATATTTTTGACCGCTACGGAAATCTCGCCGGAAAAGACGAAGATCGTGCTGCTGATATCAATGAGATGTTTGCCAATAAAAAAGTCGATGCCATCATGGCTATGCACGGAGGTTGGGGCAGTGCCAGAGTTTTATCACTTATTGACTACGAAATCATCAAAAAAAACCCAAAGATTTTTATTGGTTATAGCGATATAACTGCCTTATTATTAGGTATATACAGCCAAACAGGGCTTGTCACTTTTCATGGGCCAGTTGGCTCTTCAACATGGAATGCTTTTACAGTCGATTATTTCAAAAACACCTTAATTGATGGAAATGCTACTCGTATGACCAACCCTATTCGGAAAGAAGACGCTTTGGTGCAAATGGAAGACCGTATTTATACGATTCATGGAGGGAAGGCTAGTGGAAGATTAATTGGCGGAAACCTAACAGTGCTTTCGCATATTCTTGGCTCAATGTACGTTCCTGATTTCAAAGGTGCAATTCTGTTCATCGAAGATGTACAAGAAGATACCTATCGCATCGACCGCATGATGACGCAACTCAAAATCACAGGAATTTTGAATCAATTATCAGGAGTCGTTTTCGGAAAATGTACTGATTGTCCACCGTCAAAAAACTATGGCTCACTAACGCTAGAAGATATTTTTGAAGATCATATAAAACCACTCAAAATTCCAGCGTTTTCTGGGGCTATGATTGGACATATCAAAGATAAATTTACAGTTCCGATTGGCATCGAAGCCAACATTGATGCCGACGAAGGAGTTATTAAACTTAAAGAATCAGCCGTTATCTAATGTGGTGCGAATATCCTAGTTTACTGCATTTTTTTTACCTTACAACAACTGACGAAGTGCTAGCAAACGTTGCCCGCTTCTTTCCATAATAAATATGAAAACTAAACTTATTTCACTCTTTTTTTTACTCGGATTTTTTGCAACAAAAGCACAAAAATGGGAGCGAATATCGAGCGAGGATGGTACAATTCCTCTTTCTTGGAAAATCACTAAACAAACTGCCTCACTTTCGGTCGATATTGATAAAGATGGTATCGAAGAATTTGTAATTGCTGGATTTGGACAAGCAACTTCGATTATATACCTCAAATTTGATCGTGCAATTGGCTGGCGAGAGTTTGCCGTTGAGAAAGAAGCCCTTCCTATCGAAACTGGTGGTACATTCTACGATATCGATAGTGATGGCGACAATGACTTGGTTTTTGGTGGCGACGCCCAAAGTAATAAAATTTGGTGGTGGGAGAATCCCGCTCCGTTTTTTAATCCAAATGTGCCATGGCATCGTTATGAAATCAAAACCGATGGCCAAAACCAGCACCATGATATGGTTTTTGGCGATTTTAAGCAAACTGGCAAAGTACAATTCGCATTTTGGAATCAAGGAGCAAAAACGTTATTTGTGACTGATATTCCAAGTGAAGTGCGTCGAGAAAAATGGGTTTTCGAGCCAGTTTTTGTGGCAGAAAATAACATAAAAAATGTCAAAGGCTGTATAGCTGCCGATGTTGATGGCGATGGAAATAAAGATTTAGTTGCTGGAAATTATTGGTTTAAATACGTTGATGGAAAATTTAAGTCCACGAAAGTTGGCGAAGAAGGTGGAAGAGTGGCAGCTGCCAAATTTAGAGCAGGTAAAAAAGTGCAACTTGTGTTTGCTCCAAGCGATAATAAAGGTCGTTTGATGCTCTATGAATGTGCTGGAAGTGCCGAAGTATCTGCCAACTGGAAAGGCCGTGACTTGATTGGGCGTGAACTCTCATATGCACACACACTCGAAGTCGCCGACATCAACGATGATGGTGATTTAGACATTCTTTGTGCAGAAATGGCTAAATGGGAATCCACCCCAGGGAACGAAAAGGCAGCCACAGATAATAACTCAAATGCTGAATCTTTCATTCTTTACGGTGACGGAAAAGGTGGTTTTGCAAAAACAAATTTTCAAAAAGGCATAGATTTTCATGAAGGAAGAATAACTGATATTGATGGAGATGGTGATATGGATATTCTCTCAAAATCATACATTTGGAAAACTCCACAAGTAGAAATTTGGTTACAAAATGGTACTGGCGAACGCCAAGCGAATATCAGTAAAGTATTAAGCGATCGCATCGGACTTGAGTTGTATAGTTTAAGAGATTATTTGAAAACCGATGTAAAAGGTACGCTTGCTTACGCAAAAAGTCTCGGTATCACCGAGGTTGAAGTTGCAGGTACTTACGGTATGAAAACCGAAGATTTTAAAGTTGAATTAGACAAAGCAGGGCTAAAACCATATAGTACATTGCTTGATTTTAATCTTTTCAAAGATAGTATCAATAAAGTTGTGGCGACTTGTAAAGCTTTAGGTATAAAGTACGCTGGTTGTGCTTGGATTCCTCATGTAAGCAATAAATTTGGTAAAGATGATGCCGACAAAGCTATCATGGTTTTCAACAAAGCAGGCGAGGCCCTGGCAAAAGAAGGTATTAAGTTTTATTATCATTGTCATGGCTACGAATTTAAACCGACAGCAGAAGGCACGCTTTTCGACTATATTGTAAAGCAAACAAACCCCGACAACGTTGGCTTTGAATGTGATGTTTATTGGGCGTTTCATGGTGGGCAAGACCCTGCTCTTTTGCTCAAAAAACACAAAGGTCGTTTTGTGGCTTTGCACATCAAAGATATGAAAAACGGCCAAGAAACTGGTGAATTGTCGGGTGGAACGCCATTGACTTCTGACGTGGCCATTGGAACTGGGCAATTAGATTTTAAAAAAATCTTGAGAGCGGCCATTCAGACGGGCGTAAAGTTCTATTATATCGAAGATGAAAATGCCGAGGTAAAAGAACATTTGCCAATTTCACTACGCTATCTCAGAAACATAAAATAATGAGAAAAATCCTTTGTTTTGCTCGTTGAGCTAAGCCGAAATGCCTAAAAATGGAAACTTCGGTTCAGCTCAGTTAGCAATTTTTTAAATTCTTGATATTTATCGCCATTTTATGGCCTTAAATACAATTTGAGAGTAGTTATTCTTTTCATAAAAAACCCCTATGTGGTTTTTATCCATTTTTACAATGTCAGAGTAAGCAGCATAATCCTTCGCTTTTTCATCGTTGCTTTTTTCTATAACTTGTGTCCATGACCAAGTTTTCCCTTCATCAAAACTTATTCTTAGTGTTAGATTATTTCGATTTTGAGTATCGGCAGCATTGCAAAAGGCTATAATGTGCTTGCCTTTTTTTATTCCCAATGATAAAATACTTCCCTCACAAACAGGGTCAGGTAGATTTGGGTCGAAATAAGTTTTATCCCAAGTTTCTCCACCATTTTTGCTAATTGCTACAATTCGCTGACGAATATCTCCTTTCTGATTCCTCATATTCATCATTAACCTATTCTCTGAAATTTCGGTTGCGGTAGCTTCATTGCTTCCTGCAAGATCAATAGTTTGACTTAAACGAAATGTTTTACCATGGTCGTCCGTGAAAAATCCATGAGCAGCATAATCTGTAAATTGCTTTTGTGGCTCACCCGCCGAATGATTTGCTGCAACAAAAATCCGTCCCTTATATTTTCCTGACTGAAACTGAATTGCATGTCCTGGTGTATTGGCATACGACCGCCAATCTTCTATGAAACGATATGCAGTATTTTGTTGATTCGGTCGATGCACATGACTTGTAATATTCACGCCTTCGCTCCAAGTTTTGCCTGCATCAGTCGAGGTTTTGTACCAAACTTCTCTTAAACCTTTACCTTTTCTAACTTCATTTTCGTGATTATTTCCTGTATTATAAAACAAAAACAAACGCCCTTTTGGAAATTCGGGGTCAGTAGCATCAAAAATAGGAGCAGGATTGCCAGCTTGTAAAGAATCATAATTGACAACCGTCGTCGGCTCGCTCCAAGTTTTTCCATTATCCGAGCTTCGCTTCAATACAATATTTATATCCCCAAAATCGCCACTTCCTTTTACTCTGCCTTCAGCAAAAGCCAATAAAGTACCGTTTGGGGACTTAACGATAGCAGGAATTCTATAAGATTTATGGCCTTCACTTCCTGACACAAAAACGGGCGTTTGAGCCATGAATTGGGTGGAAGTAAGTAAAACTAAAATAAATGATTTATACATAACAAATAGGTGTATTGAGGTTGAATAAAATTCAAAATAACAAATTGTTGGGTATTTTTCTCACTACTTTTCAGTTTATTGATTAAATAATTACCTTTGAGCATCCTTACATTTTAATGACTCTAACATAATGTCTCACGTCTTTTATTTACCCATTACGGTTGCTCCCGAAGATATTGACGAGCTCAATCACGTAAATAATATCGTTTATCTGCGTTATGTGCAAGATGCAGCCATTGGGCATTGGAAAACCGTACCGCAGGAAATTGCCTCTCAGATTATCTGGATGGCTCGCCGACACGAGATTGATTACCTCAAACAAGCTTTTTTAGGAGAAGAATTGGTAGCCAAAACTTGGGTTGATGATTTTGTGGGTGTAAAAAGTATACGTCATTGCGAAATCATGCGTGGCGAAGATATCTTGGCTCGCTCAGTTACGCATTGGATTTCGCTCGATGCCCAAACTTTACGCCCGAAACGCATCACAGAAGAGATTGTAATGCAATTTTTCCCCGAATCGGAATAAAGATAATTAAAAAAAACTCCGATTTTCTAATAAAATAGTCCTATTTTTGTCATTAAGTGAAAAAGTGTATTTATCAAATATAGTACACTAATAAAGATAATAGATAAC
>JAFEIL010000116.1 GCA_017495105.1 Emticicia sp.
TTCAAGACCCCGAATCATATCGCAAGCGGTTTGAATGTGGTCAGGCATAAAATCTTGTTTCACTATTCCCACATGATTTTGGTGGGATATGTTCAAAATTTATAATCTTACCTTCGTTTTCACAGATAATACATTTTCCTTCTCTTAAACACTTTTTAGCCATGAATGTAGTAGATATTAGTAAATTAAAGAATAGAATATCGGAATTGATAGCAATATACCTATTTGAATTTAAAAAGCAAGATGAACTTGGGGGTGATTTGCATATAATATTACAAGGAGGAAATATATGTGATGCGTCTATTAATGCTTGTAGGGAATTTTGCTTGAAATCAGGCGATGTATTTGGCATACTTATTTGTGATACATTGTCACTAATAAGTGAAAATAAGCGTTGGAATTTGTATCTTAAAAATTGGGGGATACCAAAAGAGTATGAAGAAAAATTTGATAGGTGTTTCTCAAAGGAAAGTATTTACTCCTTCTTCCAACGACCAGCATTATGATGGTTTTTGGAGTGATTTTAGAGTTAATTTATTAATTATCAAGCCTTTACATAATGCTTCGTGTTGGAATTTCGGAACTAAAAACGCAGCGTTTTCCAAGTGTCGCCAAGCACCAGCCGACACAAAGATATAAAAAGCGTAGTATAATCAGATAAGTTTTTGCGAAAAAAAGCCTTTGGAAACCACGCTAATTTTGTGTCGAAAGTAACGATGAAAACAAATAAATAAAAAAATAGCGAAGTTTTCGAGAGTAAACACTTAAAAACTTCGCTAATCGGCTGTCGAACGACACGGAAAGGACTAAGAATTGAAAATAAAATCTAAAACTAAGCGGCTTAGACTTGTCGCAAATAATTATGAAAACATGGTATTTGGCACTTTCTGTTAGTGTATTATTAGCGTGTAGTGCATTGTATTTAGCATCAAACGACAAAGATGGCTGGGGGTGGTTTTTGTTTGGCTCAATATGCACATTTGTTTATCCAACAAAAAGTAAGGACGGCAAAGAAACCGTCGAGTAGTCATTTTTCCAACGACCGCAAATAAGAAGATTTTGGATTGATTTTTGATTTAATAAGTTGATTATCAAGCTTTTACTTATTTGCAAGCGTTGGAATCAAGGATTTTAGATACCTAACCACTTGTAATGTCGCCCAAAAAATAAGCGACCCAAAGATATAAAAAACGTAGTATAAACCGCAAAGTTTTCGAGAAAAAAAGCCTTTGAATATTTTTCTAATCTCGTGTCGAAGGTAACGATGCACGAAACGGACTAAAAAAAATTCAGAGAATTAACACTTTAAAACTTCGCTAATTAAATGTCGCAAGGAACTATGAACGGGATTTTAATTGTTATCATTATTTCACTTTTAGGTCTATTTGGCTTTTTTTCTGCTGCACAGGTAATAGTGTGTCTTTTTGTGCTTGTTTTTGGCTTGTTGTTTGGACATTCTCACGGCTTTCGCTCGGGTCAAAAATCTTAGAAAGCCCAAATTTTGTGGCAACTACTCCAATAGAAAATGAAACAATAATTACAGCACCAGTAATAGTCCAAAGCATTGAGTTATCTAAATCTCCTAAAATATTTTTCTTTTCGCATGGAGGTCTATATAAGCCATAGTTATTTACAAGTTCAATGCAGGCGTCAATTATTGAATCGTAAAGACCATCAATACTATTATAAATCCGAAGATTATTATTTGTGCCTTTGAAAAAGAAGACCTAATTTTGCACAGCAAAAGAATTGTTGCTTCATCTTAAAATTAAATTTATTATGGATGAGATATTGAATAAGTCATTGATTGCTTTAACAAATGTAATCAAAAATATAGACAAAAGTGTACTTGATGACATTATTAAAAGGATTGATAGCTTAGAAGAAAATAGCTTAACAGTTTTTGTTTCACTCATAGTTACTGCCGACAGGACAGCAGTTGGGTAGTTTTTTCAATTTTTCTTGCTCTCAATGTGGGTTGGCGACAGGAAATCTGCTTGGTAGTTTCGCAACTTTTTCTCCAAAACTCAAAATATTTTGGTTTACAATTGCTTTTTTAGATTTTTCCGTACAAATTTACTTTCAGCAATCAAGTTGATGGGATGAGTTCGTTGGCGTGCTTGGTGTCTTTCGACACCAAATCAGAGCGGTCGCAAAGTTCATCAGTTCCAACACAAAGCATTATGTAAAGGCTTGATAATTAATCGCAGCGGCGAACCGTAAATTAACTCTAAAATCACTCCAAAAACCATCATAATGCTGGTCGTTGGAAAAAGAAAAAAATGGGGCTAAATACTAATGTTCTTATCTTAAAAAATGTACCCGAACATAATTATTACTCCTTTGCCAAAGAATTTTTACTATCTCTTGACTTTCAGATTACAAATGAATTTGGCATTTTAAATGATTTAGATAAGAGCAACTTGTTATATCAAAATCAAAACACAATCGCTATCACATATTTAAAAGGCGATTTGTATTTTGAAGACTATCTTAACAAATTTGTTTGGTATTCCAGAAACTGTTTACTACAACAATATGGATACAAACAAGAAGTTTTTCATGTTGAAATTTGTAGCACAGTTGATATTTCAAGTTATACAATTTTCAAAAACGGCAAATATTTTCCTTTGATTTTTGGAATGGAAGGTATGGAATCCTTATTCACAGAAGATGAAAATTCGCTAAATTCACCAAATGAATCTTGTCTTATAATGGATGATTCATTAAAAAATATTGTAAGTCAATTTGTTGATGTATTTGACTATGACTTATTTTATGATGCCAACTTTTTTGTATTAGAAGTCAAAGAATAAATATGAAAGCGACTGAAATAGTTTGACAGCTTTTAGCTCAAAAGCTCGGTCGACACGCAAAATTCGCTGTTTTTTTAAATTATCAAACGCATATTTCTTGGTGGACAGGACAGCTTTTTTGGTAGTTTTATTGAATTTTCTGCTCTCAAAGTGGGTTGGCGACAGGAAATCTGAATGGTAGTTTCGCAACTTTTGTTCCGAAATTCAAAATATTTTGGCACTCAGTTGCTTTTTAAGATTTTTCCATGCAGATTTACTTTCAGCAATCAAGTTGGTGGGCTGGGTTGACTGGCTGGCTTAGGCGTCGTTCGACGCCAAATTAGAGCGGTCGCAAAGTTACTAAATTCCAACGCTAAGTATTATGTAAAGGCTTGATAATTAATAAATTAACTCTAAAATCACTCCAAAAACCATCATAATACTGGTCGTTGGAAAATTTTCAAAGATGACAAAATTCATTCTCTATATACTTTTTTCATTTTACACATTTACCTCTTTTGCAAAATGTAGTGAAGGTGGTTATGATATATTCCCAAACCAAAACTCAATTAAACTTAACTCGCTTATTATTATTAATGACCAAGGTAGTTTCTCTTCAATTTTACCTCAAATAACAAAGAAATATAAGGCTTTTCTAATAAGTGGAAATGAAAAAATCATTGGTAACCAAAAAATAGAGCTAATTTTAGTCAAGATTAATGTTGGATATAGAAAGTACCAACTAATATTAAAGCCATCAAAAAAGTTAAAACCTAATAAAACCTATAAACTTAGTGTTGAAGGTTTAGACGAATTCAACAAAAATAGATTGATTAAGAGGTATAACTATAATTTGAAAAAATTTGAAGATGTACAGTGGGTTGCAGAAAACTCCATTGATGAAATCGAACCCATGTGGCTATCGAAACCTGCTTTTAACAATAAAAAAGCGATTGAATATGGATGTGGTCCAGAAAAATTCGTTAATTTTAAATTAGATGTGAGTGATAACTCTTCAAATTGCTATTTTAATGTTAAGCTAAGAAATAAAATAACAGGTTTAGTTTCAGAGTTCTTGATTGTGGACAAACAGAGAAGAGAATTAAAAATTGGTCATGGTATGTGTTCTGGTGAGTTTGAATTTATCAACGATACAGATTATGAAGCAACTATTGAACTTTATGATATTTGTGGTAATAGAAATAATGAAACAGTAACGTTAAAATTCACTTCACCAAAATCTACATCATTAGAATAAGGCTCATATTTTTACAGTTATATCAAACTCAAAATTACCGTATGCTGTTAAAACTTAAACTCATAGTAATTTTCGACACGCATAATTCGCTGGGTTTTCAATTTTTCAAACGCATATTCTCGTGTGACAGGTCAGTTCTCTCCTACTCTATTTTTGGGTTTTCTGCTCTCACAGTAGGTTTGCGACAAATTCTCTGCGTGGTAGTTTCGCAACTTTATTCCAACTCACAAATTATTTCTGCACTCATTTGCTTTTTTAGATTTTTCCGTGCAAATTTACTGTCAGCAATCAAGTTGGTGAGATGGGTTCTTTGGCGTGCTGCTGTCCGTTGGACAGCATATCGGAGCGGTCGCAAAGTTCATAAGTTCCAACTCGGGCAAGCAAGTAAAAGTTTGATAATCAACTAATTAACTCAACGTTCGCTCCAAAATCATCTTGCTTGCGAGCGTTGGAAGAAGAAAAAACTACTTCCTTTTCTTTTGCTCAATTAATTTCAAATTAGGACTTTTCAATTTATCGAGAGTGTAATTTTTCATTTCTCTTAATGATTTAAGTTGGTCAATTGCTGTTTTGTGCAAAATCATCAATCTATCTTTCTTTTCTAACCCTTGTTTCAATAACAAACCATTAATACTTTCAAGATTTGATATTACCGTTAATTGGTGCAAGTCAGCATGATCTCTAATATTACCTCCTTGCAAAACTAATTCTGCATTATCTTGTTGCCACTGTTTTGCAGTTTGTCCAAAAACAGCAAGATTCAACATATCGGCTTCTTCCGCATAAATCCATTTTTCTTTATCTTTTGACAAATTCAATGTGGGCAATACTTCTTTTATTGCATCTGTGTGTATTCGATAATTTATCTTGGATACAATACGTTTAACATCCCAATCAAGATTTTTTCTTTCAGCTTCTTCCTCTTTTAATCTTTGAAATTCTTTAATTAAAAGAAGTTTAAATTCTGGGCTAATCCACATTCCAAATTCAAAAGCAATATCTTTATGAGCATAAGTTCCTCCATAACGACCCGCACTTGAAACAATTCCGATTGCACCTGTTTTCTCTATCCATTGTTTAGCAGATATTGTAAATCTATTTAACCCTGCCTCATTTTTAATTCCCTCGAATTCGGGGGAATTAAAATTTGTGTTGTTTAACATTTCCCATACTGCTAAAAATTCAAGCGTATTCTTATTTCTAAGCCATTTTTCAATTAAAGATGACCCTCCTTCAAAACCACTGACAATATCTGTAAGTGAGATATAATCACTTTCATTCCTCTCTTGTATCGTAATAACAATACCCTGTACTTGTAATTGTTGATTCTTTGCCATATTAATATTTATTTTTCGTTTTAATATCGCAAATATAAGTAATTAAACTCTAATTACCAAAATAACAGGAATAAAAATATTAAATATTTTTGGCGACAAGACAGCTGCGAAACTCAAAACGTTTATTCTCGGCAACCTTTTTTAGTCAATTACTCGCAAAGTCACCTTCGACATTTCCAATGCGTGGTATTAGCTCAACTTCGTTCCGACAAATAAATTTACTTGCATTTTTATTTCTTTTTTCAGACCTTAGTTTTCAGATTTGGTCAGCGACAGGATGAATGAGCAAATACTACGCATATTTTTTATCCTTAGCACTCATCTATCTTGGTGACATTTTGAAAGCGTGGCACTCAAAAATCCGAAATTCCAACACGAAGCATTATGTAAAGGCTTGATAATTAATAAATTAACTCTAAAATCACCACAAATCCATCATAATGCTATTCGTTGGAACGAGGTTCACGATATAAGCATGCAAGTAAATTAACCCTATGAACGAAGCTCAAAAGAAAGCTATTTCTCATTTTTTGGATAGACCACTTATGTATCTCTATAAAATTGAAAAAGAGCAAATTGTCGCTTTTATACACGGTTTTGAAATAGGAAATAATCCACAATTTACAGATGAACTTTCCAATTTACTTGAAAATAAGTATAAAATAAAAAGAAGGGCTTTGGGTTGGCCTTTTCAAGTTCAAAAATTTTCAGAAATAAAATCACTTGATTGGTTTGACGCATTTAAATTACTATCAAATGAATTAATCAATAATTGATATCAAAATGCGTATGCTGCTAAAATAGCTTTTTACGCTCAAAGTAACTTTCGACGAGCAAAATTCGCTGGTTTTTCAGTTTTTCAAACGCATAATTTTCGGCGGACAGGACAGCAGTTTGGTAGTTTTTATTTTTTCTGCTCTCAAAGGTGGCTGGCGACAGGAACTCTGTTTGGTAGTTTCGCCACTTTTTTGCTATTATTCAAAATATTTTGGTACTCAGTTGCTTTTTTAGATTTTTCCGTGCAAATTTAC
>JAFEIL010000509.1 GCA_017495105.1 Emticicia sp.
GTTTTAATAAGGTTAATATTTTTGTAATAATAGATATTGTTCTTCAATAGCAGAACGAAATTCTTTTTTCAAATTGTCTATTAAGCTCTGCGTACTTTGCACGTCATGAATAGAAGTAACGCCTTGCCCTGCCGACCAAATAGTTTTCCATGCTTTAGCTTCGGCTTGTGCAGCATCTAATTCTTTTCCAAAATCAATTTTTCCTGCTTTGCTCCAAAGTTCGGGGGTCAGTCCAGCGGCTTCGAGACTTGGTTTTAAGAAATTAGCATTTACTCCCGAAACTGCGGCGGTATACACAATGTCTTTAGTATCACTTTCAATTATCATTTCTTGGTATTCTTTGTCTGCTCGGCTTTCAGTTGTGTTGATGAAGCGAGTTCCCATATAAGCTAAATCTGCACCAATTTGAAGTGCTGAAGCAATATCTCGACCAGTGCTGATGCAACCAGAAAGTAAGATTGTTTTATTGAAAAAGCTTCGAATTTCATTCACGAATGCCATTGGATGAAGTGTTCCTCCGTGACCGCCAGCACCTGCACAAACTAAAATAAGTCCATCAACACCTGCTTCATTTGCTTTTTCAGCATGGCGTTGATTGATAACATCATGAAAAACTAATCCACCATAACTATGTACCGCATCAACAATATCAGAAACGGCACCTAATGAAGTAATTACGATAGGGACTTTGTGTTTAACAATCATTTCAACATCTGCATATAGACGTGGATTTGAACGATGAACAATTAGATTTACACCATAAGGAGCGGCTGGTTTTCCGTTGGCTTGGGTAAATCCTGCAAGTCGATTTTCGATTTCTATCAACCATTCTTCAAATCCTTCCGTTGAGCGTTGATTGAGTGCTGGAAAAGTGCCAACTACACCATTTTTACAACATTCTACTACTAAATCTGGTCCAGAAATGAGAAATAAGGGTGCAGCTATCGCTGGTAAAGACAGCGAATTTGATAGATTATGCGGTATCATTTTTATTTGGTTTTGTCGTAGTAAAATTGCGTAAATTTAATTAATTATTATAATAAAATTGAATTGTAATAATTGAAATTCTTAAAAATAATAAAAAGCCGTAGAAATTTTCAAATCTCCACGGCTTTTTTTATCTGCTTTATATTAATTATTTATTTTTAGAATAGCCATAAATGCATCTTGTGGAACTTCTACTGTTCCAATTTGACGCATTCGTTTCTTGCCTTTTTTCTGTTTTTCTAAGAGTTTACGTTTACGAGAAATATCACCACCATAACATTTGGCAGTTACGTCTTTTCTCAAAGCCTTCACTGTTTCTCTAGAAATTACTTTTGCACCAATTGCAGCTTGAATCGCAATGTCAAATTGCTGACGAGGTAATAATTCACGCAATTTTTCACATAGTTTTTTGCCCCATTCATAAGCCTTATCTCGGTGAACAATCGCCGAAAGTGCATCTACTGGTTCACCATTTAAAAGAATATCCAATTTTACAAGCGAAGATTCACGGTAGCCAATCAAATGATAGTCAAGTGAAGCATAACCACGAGAAATTGTTTTTAACTTATCAAAAAAGTCAAAAACTACTTCTGAAAGTGGTAATTCAAAGGTCAATTCAACGCGAGTGGCTGTCAAATAAACTTGGTTTTTCAATAAACCACGCTTTTCCATACACAAACCGATGATTGGTCCAACATAATCGGCCGCTGTAATGATTTGTGCATTGATAAATGGTTCTTCAATCCAATTGATAACATTCGGGTCTGGCATTTCCGAAGGTGCCGAAACTTCCAATAATTCATTCTTTTTATCAACTACATGAAATTTTACTGAAGGAACGGTTGTCAGAACCGTCATATCAAACTCACGTTCGAGGCGTTCCTGCACAATCTCCATGTGAAGCATTCCTAAGAATCCACAACGAAAACCAAAACCCAAAGCGGCCGAAGTTTCTGGTTCCCAAATCAATGCTGCGTCATTAAGTTGAAGTTTTTCCATGGCATCACGCAAATCTTCAAATTCAGATGTATCAACAGGGTAAATTCCAGCAAAAACCATTGGTTTTACTTCTTGAAAACCCTTAATCATCTCTCTAGTAGGGTGGAGGGCATTCGTAATTGTATCTCCGACTTTTACTTCTTTTGCAACTTTTATGCCCGAAATGATATAACCAACATCGCCACAGTCTACATAATCACGTGGTTCTTTGGTCAATCGCAAAATTCCTACTTCATCGGCAAAATATTCTTTGCCAGTAGCCACAAATTTTACCTTATCACCTTTATTGATTCGACCATTTTTTACTCGGAAAATTACCTCAATTCCTCTAAATGAATTGAAAGTTGAGTCAAAAATCAAGGCTTGAAGTTCTGCTTTAGGGTCACCAGATGGAGCTTGGATTCGGTGAATAATTGCCGATAAAATTTCATTAATACCTATACCTTCTTTGGCACTTGCTGGAATAATAGAGTCACGGTCGCAACCAATCAAATCGACGATTTGGTCTTTAACTTCTTCTGGCATTGCTCCTGGTAAATCAATCTTATTTAGAACAGGAATGATTTCAAGGTTATGCTCTAAAGCTAAAAATAAATTACTAATTGTCTGAGCTTCAATACCTTGAGCTGCATCTACAACCAATAATGCACCTTCGCAAGCAGCAATCGAACGAGAAACTTCGTAGCTAAAGTCAACGTGACCAGGAGTATCAATTAGGTTCAGAACGTATTCTTCGCCTTCAAACTGATAATTCATCTGAATTGCGTGGCTCTTGATTGTAATTCCACGCTCACGCTCCAAATCCATATCATCAAGCACTTGGGCTTGCATATCTCTTCCCGATACTGTTCCTGTAAATTGTAATAGACGGTCGGCAAGTGTACTTTTACCGTGGTCTATGTGTGCAATGATGCAAAAATTACGAATATTTTTCATTCAAATATGTAGTACGGATTTATTAACCGTTTGATTTAACAATAACAATTTTTAAACAGACAAGTTTGATACTTATCATATAAAAAACAAAATTAATAAGAAAAAGGCAGATTTTTAAAGATATTTTTTGCCAACTAAATAATTTGTGACGTAGTCTTTTACTGCATCTTCTAGGCTCGTGAATGGTTTTTTGTAACCAATCATACGTAATTTGCCCATATTGGCTTGAGTATAATATTGATATTTGTCTCTTATATCAATCGGAGTATCAATAAAATCAATGTTTGGTTCAAGATTCAAAGCTGAAAAAGTAGCATTAGCAAGGTCAAGGAATGTACGAGCTATTCCAGTACCTAAGTTATAAATACCCGAATTTCGGCGTGAGTGCATCAAGAATATACATACATCAACCAAATCCTTCACGTAAATAAAATCACGCATTTGTTCACCATCTTTGAAGTCAGGGCGGTGTGATTTGAAAAGTTTAATGTTGCCGTTTTTATTAATATTATTAAATGAATGGAAAATTACCGAAGCCATGCGTCCTTTGTGAAATTCGTTCGGGCCATAAACATTAAAGAATTTCAAACCTGCCCAAAAGAACGGAGTATTTTTTTGTTGTAAAGCCCATTTATCGAAATCATTTTTTGAATCACCGTAAGGATTCAAGGGCTTTAATTGCGGAATCACGAGTTCGTTATCATCATAACCTAATTCACCCGCACCATAAGTAGCTGCTGATGAGGCATATACTAAAGGAATTTGGAACTCAAAACATTTTTGCCAAATACGTTTTGAATAATTTAGATTCAGACGGTCGAAAATTTCGGTATCAAATTCTGTAGTATCGGTTCTTGCACCAATATGAAAACAAAATTCAACCTCAGCTTGATTTATTTCTAACCACTCAAAGAAATTGTCTCTATGAACAAATTCTTGAATTTTTTTACCTTCGAGATTTCTCATTTTTTCTACATTAGAAAAATCATCAACGGCAATTATGAAATTAAAGTTATCTTGATTCAAACGCTGAATTAAGCAACTTCCGATAAAACCAGCTGCACCTGTTACAATTATCATAGTGTTTATACTATTTTTTTGAAATAGTTTGCAAAATTATAACTTTGTAGCTTACAAATCCATACACTAAACATTGATTAAATTGCACTTTTTTAAGATTTATGAGTATTTTAATCAAATAAGTTTTTTTGTTGGTAATTTTGCAAAAAAATTAAGCAAATAATGATTTTTATAACAAGAAGAGAAACCTTCAACGCTGCTCATCAACTATATAATCCGAAATGGTCGAAAGAAAAAAACTTAGAGATTTTCGGACTTTGTTCAAATATTCATGGACACAATTGGGAACTATTTGTAACAATTAAAGGAGAAATTAATGAAGAAACTGGTTTTGTGATGGATTTGAAAGATCTGAGCAAAATTGTGAAGCAAGAAATTGTTAATAAAGTTGACCATACTTTTTTGAATACTGATGTTGAATTCTTGAAGGACAAACTTCCAAGTACGGAAGTTTTTGCAGTTGAAATTTGGAAGATTTTACAACCAATCATACCTACTTATTGTCGTGGACAATTGCATTGTATCAAGTTGGTAGAAACTGCTAATCATTTTGTGGAATATTACGGGAAATAATTTTGAATGATTGAATGATAGAATATAAAACGCATTCACACATTCAATCATTCGCTCATTCAATCATTGAGTAGAATGAAATACTTCATCATTGCAGGCGAACGCTCGGGCGATTTACATGGTTCTAATTTAGTTAAAGCTATTAAGAAATCTGATAATCAGGCGATTATAAAAGCTTGGGGTGGAGATTATATGCAAGAAGCTGGGGCAGAAATCACGAAACACTACCGAGATTTGGCATTTATGGGATTTTTGGAAGTGCTAAAAAATCTTCCAACAATTTTAGGTTTTATTGGTGAATGCAAAAAAACAATAGAAGGCTTTCAGCCTGATGCCATAATTTTGATTGATTATGCAGGTTTCAATATCCGTATTGCAAAATGGGCAAAAAAGAAAGGTTTTAAAGTGTTTTATTATATTTCTCCAAAAGTTTGGGCGTGGAATCAAAGTCGTGCATGGAGTCTTAAAAAGAATCTCGACCGACTGTTTGTGATTTTTCCGTTTGAAGTTGAGTTCTTTAAAAAGTATGATTTTGATGTAGAATTTGTTGGTAACCCACTTTTTGATGCTATTGATAATTTTGAACCGTCTACTGACTTTCTACAAAGAAATAATTTGTCAGATAAAAAAAATATAGCATTGTTGCCCGGAAGTAGAAAACAAGAAGTTGAGAAAATGCTCAAGTTAATGGTCGATATTCAAATGAAATTTTCTGATTATCAATTCGTTATAGCTGGAGTTAGCAATTTGCCTGTGGAGTTTTATCAACCATTTCTCAACGAAAATATCAAACTCGTTACCGACCAAACCTACGATTTATTATCGCAAAGTACAGCTGCTTTGGTCACTTCAGGAACTGCCACGCTTGAAACCGCTCTTTTTGAGATTCCGCAAGTAGTTTGCTATAAAACCAGCGGACTATCTTATAAAATTGCCAAGTTGGTCATAAAAGTACCTTATATTTCGTTGGTTAATTTAGTGGCTCAAAAAGAAGTAGTAAAAGAATTAATTCAAGACGAATTGACTATGGAAAATTTAACAATCGAATTGAATAAAATTCTGAATGATACTAATCTTAGAAATAAACAAATGAATGATTATAAGCAAGTTAAAGAAAGTCTCGGTGATATTGGGGCTTCCGAAAAAACTGGTCGAAGAATCGTAGAAATATTACGAAGTTCAAATTAAATAAAATATAACAAAAATGACTATTAAAAACATTTCAATTGCTTTATCACTTGTGCTTGTAACGCTTCTTTCTTGCAAAAAGAATGAAACAGTGGTTACTCCTAAAACAAAAACCGAGTTTTTGGCTGGAACGAGTTCAAAATCTTGGAAAAATACAAAAGCAATCGCTGCTAATGGAGGCCTTACTATTGACTTAGTAAATTCACAGCCAACTTGTGTGGTAGATAATATATTGACTTTTTCGACTACAAAAACTTACGAGATTAGAGAAGGTGCAACAAAGTGTAATACTGCCGACCCTGATTTAGTATTGAAAGCGAATTGGGGCTTTAACGCTGATGAAACAAAGTTTACGGTTGATAAAATTAGTTTTCAAGGTCGCCAGTTTGATAATGTTAGTTTTGATATTGTTGAATTAAATGATATTATATTTGTAGGTAAAACTACGCTATTACTTAACAACGTAAACTATGCGTTTTCAGCAACTTTTGAACCAGCCAAATAAGCTTTTTACAAAAATTGAAATAAAATTTAAATTCTTATTTATATTAAGTCTAAATTTGCGAACATTTACAACAATATTTTTGTTGCAAAGTATAGAGTAAATCAAGCAAAACAATAGCATGAGCAAAGA
>JAFEIL010000065.1 GCA_017495105.1 Emticicia sp.
AAACGAATATAAAGGTTTGAATCTCAATAAATTATAGTGTTTGGTTCATGATTGTTTCTATACATTTTATATAACGTATTTTATTGCGAAGTTATTGAATATTTACCATTAAAAACAATTAGCCATTGCAAAAATTTATCATTGAAATAAAGAATTATATAGCCCAAAACACTGATTTTGTGATTGACGAAAATCCTGTTGGATTTCCTGATACGCCTTTTAACTATTTGTTCTTTCCAGAAAAAAACTTAGTCTTACATTGTGTTTTTTCAGAAAATGTGGTCGATGATTCGACTTTTTTCCAGAAAATCAGTCAATTATTTACCCAAAAAGATATAAGAGTTATTCATCTTTGGGAAGACATTTGGCAAACCAAACGAGGCATTGTGGAGTCGAGATTAATGTCTTTGTTTGGCAAGAGCGAAACTATTCCTGCCCGACTAACCCAAGTACAACGAATCGATAAACCAATGATGGATAAGTTTCTGACAAACAATCATTTACAGAGCAAAGTCAATGCCAAATTAAAGTATGGTTTGTTTCTGCCCAGCCGATATTTTAGGGTGATTCAGAATGAAAAAGTTTTGCAAGATAATATAAATAAAGAGGCGTTTTTGGTAGCAGTAGCTTCGTTTAGTAATGCCAAAAAAATCATTAGAGAAGGACAAGAATATCGCTCTTATGAATTGATTCGATTTGCTAATTATAAAGGTTTTACGGTCGTTGGTGGGCTAAATAAACTCTTAAAAATGTTTATAGACGAACACGCCCCCGACGATATTATGACTTACGCCGACGCTGATTGGTCAGACGGAACAAATTACGAAAAAATTGGTTTTGAGCGAATTGAATTAACACCTCCGCTGACTTTTAAACTTGATAATGAGACTTTTACGAGAAAACTGGCCGATGAAAATACAGAAAATAAGGTTTTCAATTCAGGAAATTGGAAGTTTTTGATGAAATTGAAAAATGATGGAGAAACAGAATAATCAACCTTTAATTGTGATTTTGGGCCCAACGGCTTCGGGAAAAACGAAGTTGGCGGTCAATGTAGCATCAAAAATTAATGGTGAAATCATCAGTGCCGATAGCCGACAAGTTTATCGTGGAATGAACATCGGAACTGGCAAAGATTATGAAGAATATTTGCCGTTTTTTAAGCAAAATCAAGATTTGTTAGCGGGCATTGAAGGTGTACATCTGATTGATATTGTGAAAGCGGGAAATAGCTACAATGTGGCGTTCTTTCAAAGAGATTTTCAGAAAGCTTATCAAGATATTATTTCTCGCCATAAAATTCCGATTTTGTGTGGCGGAACTGGAATGTATATTGAAGCAGTTTTGCGAAACTATGAAGATACGCAAGTGTCTATCAGTCAGGATTTTAGAAATGAATTGTCTCTGAAAACTAATGAGGAATTAGAGAAGATTTTTCAAAATAAATATGCCCAAGTAAATCAAAATGCTGATATTTCGACACGAAAAAGATTGATTCGTGCGATAGAAATTGGCAAATGGAAGTTGGAAAGTGTAGATTTGAAAAAAGAAGTTTTTAATCTATTTCTCAATCGTAATGAGATTGTTTTTGGAATTGATATTGCGGTAGAAATTCGCCGAGAAAGAATCACCAAACGCTTACACGACCGACTAGAAAACGGGCTGATTGAAGAGGTGAAATCTTTGCTCGAAAGCGGAATTTCGGCCGAAAGATTAATTTTCTACGGACTTGAATACAAGTTTATTACCGAATATTTAATTGGTGATTTATCTTATGATGAAATGGCAAAACGCCTCGAAATAGCAATTCACCAATATGCCAAACGGCAAATGACTTTTTTCAGAAGTATGGAGCGTAAAGGTATAAAAATCAATTGGTTAGATGGTATGCAAACAATTGCAGAAATGACAACTCAACTGTTAGATGCCCTCAATCATTAAAGGAATAAAAATATTATTCATTTTTAATTATCTATTCAGAAATATGCGTAAAGTAGCCATTTTTATTTTCGATGATGTAGAGGTTTTGGACTTCGCAGGTCCTTTTGAGATTTTTGGAGTAACAGGAAGGCAAAATGGGGGAGAAGGACTTTTTGAAGTTTTCACCGTTGCGGAAAAACCAAAAATTGCCGCTCGAAATAACTTAATCATTGAAGCAAATTATACATTTGAAAACTGTCCAACGCCCGATATTTTATTAATTCCAGGCGGTGGCGGATTTCGTCCAGATGGCACACCTCTTGGTACTCGTCGAGAAGTAAATAATCAAAAACTACTTGATTGGGTGCGAGAAATGAATGTTAAAGTGGAATTATTGCTATCGGTTTGTACAGGCTCATTAATCTTGGCAAAGGCAGGTTTACTTGATGGTCTTTCGGCCACAACCCACTTTAAGGCCGTTGAACAAATGCGAGAGGCTGCTCCCAATACCCAAATTTCCCCAGAAAAACGTTGGGTTGATAATGGTAGAATTATTTTGTCGGCTGGTGTTTCGGCAGGGATTGATATGTCGTTATACGTAGTTTCAAAACTTCATGGCGAAGTCGTTGCGGTTGATACAGCTACCTATATTCAGTATGATTATTGGAAGTAAGGCTTAAGGTCGGCAAGATTTTGTAGCTCGCCGACCTTAAAAAATATTTTTTCAAAACTTTTTCACCGAATTAATATCCATCACTAAATAACTACCATCAACATTTGTGAAGATGAGTTTTATGAAGCCATATTCTTCATTAAAGTAAGCCACAAGGTGAGTTTCGCCTACTGAACTTTGGGCGTTAGCATCGATAATGAAGCATTTCAGAAAGCCAATATTAGTTTTGATGGTCTGAATATCTTTGATTCGGTAGCTGCTGTTAACTTCAATCGCACCTTGCCAAGTTTTCCACTTATTACTGCCACCAATATCGCTTGTTGTGTGGGTGCTATACCAGGTGTTATCTTTTACGAGCGGCTCACGAACTTCAAGACGTGGATTTAGCTCCGAAATTAGAAAATGTCCTTCTTTGGGTGACATTATTGAAATATCGCTACAAACTTCTATCAAGCCAGTTTGTTCATGTTTTATTCCTAGGCGTTCTTTGCTTAAATAATCGTATTGTAAAAGAGATGCTTGCCCGAAATAATCACCCGCTTTTACGGTCATGGCCAAATAATGAATGGCCGTATAGTCTTGCTCGAAAGTTTTTTTTGATTTAGGTTCGAGTTTCCAACTCAATTCAAAAGGAGCAATGTGTTCGGGTTTCGTGTATAGATTTACTAGTAAAGTGTCTCTTTCATTAAGGAAATAGTACTTGTAATAAAACTGTCTGTATTGTTTGTATACAGTATTATCATCGGACAAATACTTCATTTCTTCAAAGCTCTGACCGAAGGTGTTTTGTAAAGCAAACCAGCAAAAAGTAATTAAAACGACGAATCTCATTGTAACCTCGAGAGAGTGTATTTCTTTATCTCTTCAAAATCAGTGCCATAAAACCATTCAAAAGCATCTTGATTCTTAAACCAAGTTATTTGGCGTTTAGCATATCGACGTGAATTTCGCTTCAAAAGCTCTACCATTGTGGCAAAATCGTAATTCCCATCGAGGAATTCAAACACTTCTTTATAGCCAACAGTCTGCAAAGCATTATGATTTCGATAATCTATCAAACCCTTCACTTCTTCTATCAAACCATTTTCTAACATCAAATCCATGCGGAGATTTATCCGTTCGTAAAGTTGTTCACGTGGGCGTTCGATGCCAATTTTGATGATATTGAAACTTCGTTTGATACTATTTTTTTTATGAAATGAAGAAAATGCTCGTCCCGAACTCAAACAAACTTCCAAAGCCCGAACAACTCTTTGAGAATTTTGTAAATCAGCTGTTTCGCTATATTCAGGGTCGAGATTTTGGAGTTCTTTTGCCATTATTTCGAGTTCGCCTTTTTCCAATCTTTTCATTAATTCTTCTCGTAATTCGAGTGGTGCTTCGGGTATTTCGTCGAGTCCGTCGGTTATGGCTTTCACGAAAAGTCCAGAGCCGCCAGTCATTATTGCTATGTTTTTTCGCTTAAAAATATCATTTTCTAGTAATTTGATGGCATCTCGTTCGAAATCTCCTGCACTGTAATATTCATTGATACCGTGAGAATCAACAAAATGATGTACCACGCCCGACATTTCTTCGGGGGAAGGTTTGGCCGTACCGATGTTTAATTCCTTATAAAATTGTCGAGAATCGCACGAGAGGATTTCTGTATCAAACTCCTTAGCGAGTTTTACACAGAAATCGGTTTTACCTACAGCTGTTGGTCCAACAATAATTATTAAGTTACTTTTTTTACAGTATTCAGTCAGATTTTTAGAAATTGACATTTGTCTTTTATTAAAAGTGTCGTTTCAAAGGAATATATGAACGACAAAAATAGATTTCATCGGAATGACAAAAAAGAAACATATTTGCAAAATTAGTCTTAATTTCATTTACTCATTTATTTATTCACTATTTCATCATTGAAAAACATGGAATTTTTGCTTTTTCTTGTCACAATTGCTATCGGAGGAATAGTTGCTTAGCAGGTATTCAATTGGATGTACGGAAAAAAACTGCTTGATAATAAGGAGGAACTTCGTTAAGAATCAACATTTCTGCTCGAATGCATCGAAAAAGTTTTCAAGGTTGTGATGGCCGAAGGATACTTTACTGAAATATATGACCACAGCAGTTAAAAAGCGTTGGTTGCTTTTCAAGAAGTTAAAGAATAAACTTTACTTCTGTTAGTTCAACCATTTAGGTTGAGATTTCAAAACTTTAGCATATACTTCGCAGTTTTCGTCGTGGGCATCGGGCAAATAACCAATACTCATCAAAAATTCGTTGACAATTTCACCGCCTGTAAATTTGAAAGTTTTCTTGAAAATCTTTATCCATTCATATTTTGATTTTGGGTGATGCGAATTCAACCAATTCCCAAACGAACCATATTCTTTTTGTAGATTCAAAATAGTTTTTGCATTTTCGATAGCTGCATTGACCTTGAGTCGGTTTCGGATAATACCCGAATCTGCTAAAAGTCTCTCACAATCAGCTTCGGCATAAGCTGCTACTTTCTTAATATCAAAATTATCGTAAGCTGCTCTGAAAGAGGTTTCTTTTCTGAGAATAGTCTCCCAACTAAGTCCAGCTTGATTGATTTCAAAGATAAGTCGGCAGAACAGCTCGTTATCATCATGAATCGGAAAGCCGTAATGGTGGTCGTGATAGGCTTTATGTAAGGCTTGTCTTTCGCCCGACATTGATTTGATGGCTGTGCAATACGACATTTTGATAGAAGAGAAGGTTTTAGAAGGCTAGATTTTGCAATTAAAAATACATAAATACCTAATTGATAGGTATTTATATCCTTATCGTCGCTCCCACAGGATTCGGAATTTGTTTTTAATGGTATAATATTTAAAGCTTTAAAAGTGTTTAAATCGAGTAGGAGGCCTAAAATAATTCTTATTAATAATATGAATTGATTTATTTAAATGAGTTCAAATATACGTATTTTGGTTGTTTTGAGCAATCAAGATTATCTAAAATAAATCAAATTATCACAATTGAAAGATTGTATTCAATGAGTTAAAACTTAATGATTAAGGCTTTAAAAATAGCGTTGCAAATTGTTGTGATATTTACAAAACTCAGACATGAAAACTAAATAGTGTTGGGCTTTTGAGTCTGTGAATTAAACGTTGTCATTGCACTATTTAGGTAAAGATTTTTCAGTCTGATTAGACGTTAAATATGTTGTTTTGTTGTCTTCCTGCTTACACTTAAATATAAGAAAATTTGGTTATCGATCGCTAGGATAATACCTGTTCTAATTTATCCCACTTATCAAAAACAATATAGTATTTTTTAGGTGTACTTTGTGTGTTTTTAATTTATTAATCATTTTCTCAATTCAAAAAAGCAGGACAGTTGTTAAAGAGCCTTTTTATGGCTTTTTGAAAAACATACTTTGTAAAATTTTTAAAAATAATTTAGAAAGGGTAGTAAATTAGGAGAATTGTTTTCCTAAATTGGGTTTACGATTAAACTAAAGCAACACTTTCAATAGCGGGCAATTGAGCGTGTCTGAATGGTTTAAAAAGGGCTTTGAAAGCTAAGCTCATTTGATTCTTCATAATGAATTTAGCAATTCTCTTGCTTTGTCTGTTTGTAAGGATATTAAATAATAATAAGCTTGATCCAATATTTTATTTTCTATTTCCTTCCCTTTGTATTTTTTTCTATTTTGGTATAATTTTACAGCTAATGCTAAGTCGTTCGTAAACCCCTAATTGCCCCCGTCTATTAAGTTAAAATTTTGCGGTAATAAAT
>JAFEIL010000185.1 GCA_017495105.1 Emticicia sp.
GGTATATGGATTTATATATTTTGACATTGTTCTAAATTTTAAGCAAATTAATAAATTTCCTATATTATTTATTGATAAATAGTATGAATAAATGCAAATTGATAAATTTATAAGGTAGTTCTTGATAGTATCTTATTTACAAAATAAAACATGACCAAGCCGATGATAACTCCGATGCTATCTGCTAAAGAATCGTACCAATCAAAACCTCGATGAAACGATTTTGGCAATGAACCTTGCCAAAATTCAATAAAAATTCCATAAAGAATGCCAAAGATTAGTGTTTTTGAATAGTTTTTAAAAGCAAATTGCCAACAAAAAGCCCATCCTGCAAAGACTACAAAATGGGCAGTTTTATCGTTTCCTTTTGGTAATTGTTCACTTGGCATCGTACAAAGTACAAAAATGATAAGTGTAATAGCAAAAGCCAAATATTTATTCTCCAAAAATCTGATTACCAATTCTTTCAATTTCATCTAAAAGTGCGTTTAGGTCTGTTTCAGTCGTGAGTGGATTCATCAACGACACACGAAGATAAACGTTTTCTTTTAAAGTTGTCTGCACGATATAGAATTTACCTTCTTGCAAAAGCTGTTTTCTGATAGCAGAATTAAGTTCGTTTAAATTTGTATCTGAAGGCGTAAGTCTAAAACAAACAATATTACTTTCGGGCTCAATGGCTAATTCAAAGTTTAATCGGGCTTTTACTAAAACTGCAAATTTTTCGGCTAAATCATGCAAATATTCTACATTTTCACTAAAAATTTGTTCGCCATGAGCTTTCAAAATTGAATAGATTTTTACGCTCATCATCAATTTTGTGCATTCAAAAGTACGTTTGCCCGAATTGAACCAATCTTTCGACTCTTGATTTGACCATAAATATTGTGCTTTTTGTTGGAAAGTTTGAAAGGAGTTTTCATCTCGTTTGAAAATCAAGGCAGTAGCTAAAGCAGGCGTCATTAGCATTTTGTGCCAGTCAATGACTACCGAGTCGGCTTGCTCTATTCCTATTACTTTATGTTTGTATTTTTCGGAGAAAATAACCGCACCACCATGAGCTCCATCGGCGTGAAACCAAAGATTATGTTTTTGAGCAAAATTGCCAATTTCTGCCAAATTATCATAACTTCCAGTCGAAGTAGAACAAGCACTACCCACGATACAAATTACTCTAAAACCTTTTTCAGTAGCTTTATTGTAGTATTTTTCTAATAAATCGGTTCTGATTTGCCGCTTTTCATTTGTCGGAATTTTTATGATTCCTTCGCTTCCCATTCCCATAATTCGAGCCGCACGGTCGATACAATAATGTGCTTCTTCCGAAACCATAACGGCCAATTTTTCATTTGTTCCATCTTCCCAAACATCGGTTTTAGCGGCACGAGCAGCCAATAAAGCTGTTAGATTTGCCAATGTTCCGCCCGAAGTAAGTATTCCGCTTGCATTATTGTTAAAACCAATTTTCTTGGCCAACAATTCTGATAAAATCCTTTCTAATGGATTCGAAACCAAGCCCATTTCATATACAGCCATGCCATTATTGAGTAATCCCGAAAGCATACTTGCAATTGCTGTAATCGGAAGCGGAGGCGTAACTTGATGCCCCATGTAGCGTGGATGATGCAGATGCATGGATTTTTCGATGGTTTTCTTGAAAAAACCTTCAATACTTCCTGCTCCTTGCTCATAATCTGCCTGCCAATAAGCCAAAGAGTCATCTGGTTCTTGGTATGGAATTACACTTTCTAATGTCTGATTTTGAGCCGATTCGAGATAATCAGCCAATAAATCGACTAAAGTATGTGCATTTTGACGAAAACTATCGGGTGAAAAAGCTTGTTGTAAATTTGTCATTTTAGTACTTCTTCAAAGCCTTTAATAGTAAATCATTTTCTTTCTTTGTGCCAACCGAAATACGAATACAATCTTCGCACAAAATGACACTTGAACGAAGGCGGGTAATGATTTTTTCTTCAATTAGATGTTGGAAAACTGTATTTGCATCAATAAATTTTACCAAAAGTTGATTAGAATCTGATGGAAAAATATGCTTAACAATGCTCAAATCGGACAGTTTTTTGTGCAAACGCTCTCGTTCTTTCAAAATTTGTTTTACGAATTTGTCCTTTTTCTCTACTTTTCCCAAAGCCGTATAGAGCAGTTTTTGCGTAACACCGTTGAGGTTATAAGGATATTTGATTTTATTTAAAATCTTGATAAATTCTTCTGACGCAAAAGCCATTCCCAAACGCAATGCCGCTAATCCCCAAGCTTTAGAGAACGTTTGCATCACTACCAAATTTGGATATTTATCAAGTAATTTCGTGTAAGAATCTTCGCTTGCAAAATCAATATAGGCTTCATCAACTACCACTAAGCCCGTTGTGAAATTATCCAAAATATGTAGAATCGAAGCTCTTTCGATAATATTGCCCGATGGATTGTTGGGCGAGCAAATCCAGATAATTTTTGTGTGAGCATCAACTGTTTCGAGTACTTTTTTCGTATCTACTTGAAAATTAGCTGTGAGTGGGACTTGTTTAACGGCAATATTTTGTACGTCGGCACATACTTTATACATTCCGTAAGTTGGGGGTAAAATCAGTATATTATCTTGTTGAGGTTCGCAGCATGCACGAATCACCAAATCAATGGCTTCATCAGAGCCATTACCCAAGAAAATTTGCGTTGGTCGAACGCCTTTTATCTCACCTAACTTTTCCTTAACTGCCCATTGATAAGGGTCTGGATAACGGTTGTAGTTTCCCGAAATTACTGAACCGAAAGGGTTTTCGTTCGCATCGAGAAATGTACCTTCTTTACCTGAATACTCATCACGAGCCGAAGAATAGGGGGTAAGCGTAAAAATATGTGGACGAATAACTTTATTTAATGAAAACATGAATAGAATGACGATTTTAGAATGACGAAAAACGAATAAAGAAAAAGTATATTCGCTGGTACATTACTTTGTTTTTGAATAAAAAATGCTTGTTTAATAGTTAAAATGCTGATAACAAGGGTTTTGAAGAATGCGTAATTCGTAATTCGTAATTTGTAATTACATTATTCTTTAAAACTTTTCAATCTTATTCTAACTTTGTTGCAAATTTCAAAAGAATCTTATGTTATCCAAAGAAAATATTGCCGAATACTTTAAAACCCTGCAAGATGATATTTGTAGTGCCATTGAAATAACTGACGGAAAAGCCAAATTTCAAGAAGACAATTGGCAACACCACAGCGGCGGCGGTGGTCGAACTCGTGTAATTACCAATGGAAATATCATCGAAAAAGGTGGGGTAAACTTTTCGGTTGTTACGGGCGAAACTTCTGATGCTCTACAAAAACAACTAAAACTTGATGAAAAAGCCGATTATTTCGCTACGGGTGTAAGTATTGTGCAGCATCCAAGTAGTCCGATGGTGCCGATTATTCACATGAATGTTCGATACTTCGAGATGTCGAATGGCACTTCGTGGTTTGGTGGCGGAATTGACCTTACGCCTCATTATGTAGTCGATGAAGACGCTCGTTGGTTTCATCAACAACTAAAAAATGCTTGTGATAAGCACGATGTCGATGCATATAAAAAATACAAAGAATGGGCCGATAATTATTTTTATATACCACATCGTCAAGAAACCCGTGGAGTAGGGGGTGTTTTTTTTGATTATTTAAAACCCTCAACCAATAAAGGGGAACAAACAAATGTTACGAATACAAAAGATGATATTTTTGCTTTTGTGAAGTCGATAGGAGAGTCGTTTGCACCCATTTATACGCATTTAATGACAAAAAATGCACATATTCCTTACGGAGAAGAAGAAAAAACATGGCAGATGTTGCGTCGTGGGCGTTATGTCGAGTTTAATTTAGCTTGGGATAGAGGAACAAAGTTTGGCCTCGAAACCAATGGTCGAACGGAGTCGATTTTGATGAGTTTACCACCCGTTGCCAACTGGGTATATGATTATAAACCTCAAGCCAATAGTCTTGAAGAACGCACCTTGAGTTTATTGAAAAAAGGCATTGATTGGATATGAGATGGTTATTGCTAAACTGTTTATTTTACTGGTGAGCTGGTTTTTAAAACAATGCCCTTCAAAATGATTTTTGAAGGGCATTGTTTTTTCTTTAAATCCTACCGTGGACTTATCTGTTGACTAAATTTACTTCACTGCCTGATAAACTCTTACATAATCTACTTCCATTCTTTGTGGGAAAATACTATTATCAATGCCTTGTTGACCTCCCCAAGCACCGCCGATGGCTATATTAAGCAAAATATGAAATTTTTTATCGAAAGGCCATTCTTTCCAATCATTGCTTGGACGATTGAAGGTAAAATAAGGTTTACCATCAAGCTCAATCGTTATTTTATCGGGTAGCCATTCGCAGGCATAGACATGAAAATTATCCGACACATCGCTTTCGGCCACAATATTATTTCCTTTATTGGTACCAATCGAGTGATTGAAAGCTTTGGTATGAATATTTCCATGTACACGGTTTTGGTCGAAACCTACATGTTCGATGATATCAATTTCGCCATTATCTGGCCAATAACTTGCTCCGTAGCTTTGTTCGGTAGCTAACATCCATCCTGCAGGCCAAGTGCCACGCCCTTTTGGTAATTTTGCTTTTATCTCAATTCTGCCGTACAAAAAATCGCCTTTTCCTTTGCTCACCAAACGTGCCGAAGTGTATGCGTTGTTTTCGTATCTTTCTTTAATGGCTTCAATAATTAACTTTCCACCTTCTACACGAGCGTTTTTAAGGTCTTTAGTATAATATTGCATTTCTTGGTTGCCCCAGCCATTTCCACCAATGTCGTAGCTCCATTTTTTATTGTCGGGTAAGCCTTCATAATCAAACTCATCTGCCCAAACGGGTGCAGATTTGTCGATTTTGTATTCAATGGTCGTCACTACTGGCGGTGTTGTTGGAATAATGGCCTCCGTAGGTTCATTGGGCTGTTTTTGACAGGCCATGTATAGTATCATTATCGCCACTAAAGTGAGTGTTAATACTTGCTTTTGCATTATTTTGTTTTTTAGGTTGAATGAGTTGCTAATTTACGAAAATACTATTGTTTTTTTGATTCATTCAATAATGTATCAATCAATAATGAAATTTCCTCAACGATTTCTTCTTTATCATCCGAAGAACCTCTTCTTTTAAAACGAATATTACCTTCGGCATCAATCACAAATTTTGTGGGGATGGCTTCTACTTTATAGGCCGTAACTATTTTACTATCAATATCAACTGGCACCGTAAAGTCGGTGTATTTTTTATCAGCAATCAGTTTTTTTACTTTTGGTAAATAATCATCGCCTTGCTCCCAAGTATTAATAAACAAAAACTTAACCTTAGGATTATTCTTGTACTTTTCTTGTGCTTGCTGCATTCCAGGGAAAGACCTAATGCAAGGCCCGCACCAAGTAGCCCAAAAGTCAAGAACTACCACTTTTCCACGCAAATCAGCTAAACTTATGGTTTTGCCCGAAAGGTCTTTTAATTCAAAGCCTGGTGCAGTTTCAGAAATTATTTTGGATAATATGTCCGCTTTGTTTTTCGCTTTGACCTCATTTTCAAGTGAAATAATATATTCTTCAACTCCCGATTTGCCATAAGTTTTGATGTATAAATTTTTGATGGCTGTTCGTATTTTTTCAGTCGATTTTCCAGCCTTTATAAAATCCTCGCCCTTTGTCTTTGCTTCGTTTGTTTGCCCGAGTTTTAGTGCCAAAAGTACGTAGCTTTCGTTTACTTTACTGCTCCACTCTTCGGGTGTGCTTCCGACTGCTAGTTTGTAGTTTTCTAGTGCTTCTTTTAAGCGACCTTGTTTTTCAAGAATGGTAGCATAAGTATCTCTAAAAATGAGCTCGTAAGGTCGGTTTGATGTCGGTAATTTCTTTTTTTCTGTTGAATAAGCCTCAATTGATTTAACAGAGAATGCTTCGGCAGTACTTAAATCTAAGTTTTTTTCTACCATTCTTGATGCAATACTGTTATAAAATGTTGCCCCAAGTTTTGCTTCGTATTTATGAACCAATTGCTTCAATTTGGTAGTGTCTTTTCTATCAATATAAATGTTTGCAATAAAAATAGCAGATGACGAAAGTAACGGAGAATTCGGAAAGTCTTTTTCAAAACTTTCAAATAATATAAGCTTTTTTTCTGCATCATTTTCTTCGATTAATTGCCGAGAGCGTTCTTGTTGTGCCAAAAAACCTTTTGGTTCTTTGTCAATCAATAATTTACGATATTTTTCTGCTTTCTTATTTTTACTTATAGAATATAACAGGTATATC
>JAFEIL010000309.1 GCA_017495105.1 Emticicia sp.
GCCAAATCGAGTGACGGAATTGAAGCAAGAAGTGTTTGTTCCATAAGATGAAGATTTATTGTCAAAAGTAAGGAAAATCATTGATTGTGAGAAATTAGAAATATCTAAGTACAATTCTTATGATTTTCTACGCCCAAAATTACTTTAAAAAAATTAAAACTTTTAATTAGAACCAATCCGAATTCTGCAATATCTCTGCAATTAATATTCCCCAATATGTTCCCGTTGCGTTTCCTAAAGCTCCGACTAAAATTCCGGGCAAGGTAAGATCAGTTCGGTTAAGGCTTCTCGAAAGTGCCATTGCCGAAGCCGAGCCACCAACGTTTGCTTGTGAAGCAATCGAAATTATATCCCAATCTTGTTTGAATAATGCTCCCAAGCCATAAACAATAAGTCCATGAACAATAACCAAAATTGTTACGAGTACAAGCAAAACTATGGCCAAATCTCCATCTTTTAGTAAGGCAGGTACATCGCAGTAAGCTCCAATGACAGCCAAAAATAAATAAACCCCCAATAAACCTAGCAATTTATGTCCTTTCAAACGATTTACTGCTGGAATTTGTGCCAAAACTAAAGCAATCGTTGTTAGCCATAAAATAGTAGGAATTTGCGGAATCTGACTACTTAACCAAGTTGAAAAACGGATGCTGACCAAGCTGATTAATATCAAAAAAGCTAAATCAAACGGACGGACGCTTTCAATATCAGAAGTATAATTGTGGGTTTCAGCATTTGTTTCTTCCGTTACATCCATTAATTGTTTTCTTGGAAATTTCTTATTTAATATCTGTGGCAAAGCCAATGTAGCAACTACCCAAAGAGCCGAGATGATATTATCAGCAACGGTTGCTGCCGAAAAAAGACTTCCCTGCTGAGAAACGCCATAATGCAAAGCCACCGCATTAAAATTGATACTTCCACCTATATATGTTCCAGTGTACATTCCCCCAATTGCGTAAAACATTTCGCCGATTTGAGCTTTTCCGCTTACCAACCACATGGCCACCAAAGCTCCTATCATTGTTGCAAAAGAGCCTATTAGAAACATATACAGCATTGGTTTTCCAGCTTTTATTAGGCTGCTAAGGTTGACATTGAGCAACATTAAAAAAATTGAAAGAGGAGCAATATATGTAAAAATACCGTCGTAAAGAGGCGTTGCAGGAGTTGATGCTGGAATGATTCCTATATTAGCAACGATTGCTGTCAAGATTATCACCATCAACCCAGTACCGACGTGTTGGAAAAATGTTTTTTGGCAAAGCCATTCTGAAATTACAATATTAAGACACAAAATTGCCAAAATCGAGAGTGTATCGGTGAACATAAGAACGCTTGGGGCTATTTTTGATTGAGAAACGAGATTCGAGATAAGAAAAAAGCATAAAGTTAATCTCTCACTCCTCGTTTCTCAAATTTATTTAAAACACAACTATTACACTCTTAATCAAGCTATTAGTTTTTGAATTTAGCTTAAATACTTCGCCTTTTGTTTGGTTTATTGCCGCTTCATAAACTTCAGTTTTATCTTTACATTTTACTTCAAGTAATATAAAAATTTGACCTTTTGCTACTGTTTTTGTTTGTACGATGAAGTTATCATGAGGCGTTTCTTGTTCAAAATTTGGTGTTTTAATTTTCGTTTTTCCAGCCCAAGTAGGTAAACTTTCAGCTTTAAAATCAGCAATATCAAAATGTCCTTCACGAGCTTCTTCTTCATCGGCTGGCATTGTAGCTGTTTTGGCAGGAACAAATAGGTTTTCCACAAAATTATGAGCTGAATCTTCGACCCAAACAGCCACTACTGGTAGCTCAGCTTCTTTGTTTTTCTGAATCATGATACTCAACGGTATTCCTTGAGACTCTTTATTCGTAATTACTTCATTAAAAATAAGTTGCTCTGATTTTGGTGGTTTTTTTCCGGCAAAGATTCTTCCTGCTTCGGCAACTGGCTCTAACAATTCAGTAGCCGCTGCAACTAAAATCACAAGGAAAACTATGCCTGAAATAATTAATTCTTTTTGAATTTTTCCACTTTTTCGTTCCTTCGAATAACCAGTAATCGAAGACCAGTTATTGATGATATGAAAAATAGCAAAACTCACGAAAATTAACCCAAAAATAGTATGAGTCATTTCAACCGCATGAGCTTTTTGCTTTACATACAATAAAATGCCTGTGATTGATAGTGCTAAAAATGCAAAGGCAACTGAGAGACTGATGAGATTCTTTTTCTTCATTTTAGGTAAGCTATTTTAGTTAATTTTTATAAATGTAATAGAATTAGACGAATCATAAAACCTCAATCGACTATTTGGGTGCTTTTTTAGACAAAATAAATAGAACAGCCTATAAGTAAGGTTCTAGTTAGGAATTTACACCTCGTCTATACTCAAAATACGAGCTGTGTGAATAACCATTGGTAGGAATATAGCCCAATGAATTTAAACAGCAAGATGGAAAATGAAAGAATTTCTTATATTTGTAAAACCTAATTCTTAATATTCTATGAAAATAAGTAACCTAATCTATTTATTTTTAGGCGTTTTCAATGCGTTCGGGCAGAAATCCGGCTACCTCCCTGATTTCGAGGCGGCAAAACCGATTGCAGGCATGAAGCTTATTTGGCAAGATGAATTTAATGAAAATGGCAAACCAAACCCTAAATTTTGGAAGTTTGAAAAAGGTTTTGTAAGAAATGAAGAATTGCAATGGTATCAGGAAGAAAATGCCAATTGTCAAAATGGAGTTTTGCTGATTGAAGGAAAAAGAGTACAAATTCCTAATCCAAACTTTGAAGAAGGGAATCAAAATTGGCGAAAAAATAGAAATAAAATCAATTTTACTTCGGCCAGTATCCAGACTAAAGGTTTGCAAGAATGGCAATTTGGCACGTTCCTAATAAGAGCTAAAATCGACACAACGCTCGGCTCGTGGCCAGCAATTTGGACTTTGGGCAATAATGGACAATGGCCATCGAATGGCGAAATTGATATAATGGAGTTTTATAGAGTAAAATCAGAACCCACCATTTTGGCGAACGTTGCCTATGGAACAGATAAACAATACGTTGCCAAATGGGACGACTCAAAAACACGTCTAAAACATTTTACAGATAAAAATAAAGATTGGGTAAATCAATTTCATATTTGGCGAATGGACTGGACGCCAGAAACGATTAATCTCTATTTAGATGATGAATTACTCAACTCGACCTCGCTTTCAGAAACGATTAATCCAGATGGGAAGAACCCTTTTTTACAACCGCATTTTCTGCTACTAAATTTAGCAATTGGCGGCCAAAATGGCGGCGAACCAAAGCCCGAAACAACGCTAATCAATTATGAAGTTGATTCTGTGAGAGTTTATCAGAAGCAATAAATTTTGATTATTTTTCAAAAACAACTTTTTCGTACAAATCAGCGAGTGTAATTTCACAATCCAAGACCTTCAAAGTAGCATTATCGCCATACAATGACACATAAAGCCATTCATCTTCAACTCTTCTGTAAGATTCCACTTTTTTTTCTTTTTGAGATACAAGCACATATTGTTTTAAAGATGGAATAGACTGATAACAATTCCATTTTTCCACATGATCATACTCTTCACTTGATTCGGAAATAACTCCTACGAGCAAGGCAGGGTTTATCAATGCCTGCATATTTTTCATGTAAAGTCGATTTATTGGTTCTCCTTCAATGATTTGAGCATCGGGGTAAAAATACCGATTATATGCTTCAACATAAAGTAAGCGGTTACTTGTATAAACCTTGCAGTTAGTTTTTCGTAGTAAATAGTGTAACAAGGCAACAAAATTCGTTACCAAAGTTTCGTGAGCGTCAGTTGCGTATCCCATGTCTCTAATGTATCCATCTAAAAATTCGTATCGTGCCGAAGAATCGTCCTCGTTAGACAATTCTTTATCTAAATAGTCCGATTCTGACATTTTTACACGAATTTTCTTATTTATTTCAATGGTTTCGAGCATAATCTTGTGAAGTTCATAATCAAAAATAATTATTTTTCTTCTCTCACCAATTAACTTTCTTCTTTTTCTTCTCTCACCAATTAACTTTCTTCTTTTTCTTCTTCATATCCCCTACCGGCATCGAATCCTGCTCTTTTTTCTTCGGACTTGACAGCAATCTATCAGCCAAATCGGGGCGATTGAGTTTGTGCAATCTACTACGTATCCAAGTTCTAAATTCGGGTTTATACCAAAAGAAGAATCGGTTTTGAGCCAGTTTTTCTTCACGAGTTTTGGCGGTTTTGATGGGTTGAAGCGTATATGGGTGCACGCCTGTATAATATATTACCTCGGCAACGGTCATAGGTGTTGGCGTAAAGTCTTGCACTTGCTCCAACTGAAATCCCAAATCTTTGGTTTCTGCTGCCAAATTGGCCATGTCAGCCTCCTCACATCCTGGGTGCGAAGAAATAAAGTACGGAATCAAGGGCTGCTTTAAATTATGCTTGTCTTGAATCTTGTCGTATTTTTCTTTGAATTTCTTGAAATATTTAAACGATGGCTTACGCATTACACGCAGCGTATCATCTGATGTATGCTCTGGAGCGACTTTCAAACGTCCCGAAACATGGCGAGTTACGAGCTGCTCCATATACTCGTCGTGATTGCCATCTTTGTTGTTTTTGTTGAAATCATCGACCAATAGATCATATCTCACACCTGAACCTACAAAGGCCTTTTTTATTTCAGGATGAGCATCTACTTTTCGGTAAATCTCGGTAATTGGCTTGTGTGAAGTATCAAGATTCGAGCAAATAACCGGGTGTATACAACTCGGAGCTTGGCAACGATTACAGATAGATTCATCTTTGCCTTTCATTTTATACATATTGGCCGAAGGCCCACCCAAATCTGAGATATAACCTTTAAATTCGGGATGCTTCACAATTTCTTCCACTTCCTTCATAATCGAAGTTTCGGAACGGGAAGCAATAAATTTGCCTTGATGAGCAGAAATCGTACAGAAACTACAACCACCAAAACACCCGCGGTGCATATTTATCGAAAACTTAATCATATCATAGGCAGGAATCGGCCCACGATTTTTGTATTTGGGGTGCGGTAAACGAGTGTAAGGCAAATCAAAAGATTGGTCAATTTCTTTCTCGTCCATTGTCTTGAACGGCGGATTTATAACTAGTGTTTTATCTCCTACTTTCTGTAAAATTCTATTTGCTTGCCATTTATTCGATTCTACTTCAACCACCTTGAAATTTGAAGCATATTTTAATTTATCTACCAAACAAACCTCGTGGCTCGCAATTTCAACCGAATTCCAACCTTTATGGTCAGGAACATTGTCGTGAGATTCGTGCAAATAAGCAATCTGATTAATATCTCTTACCTGTTCAAATGTTTCACCATTTTTCAAGCGACTAAGCATTTCACGCAACGGCTGTTCGCCCATGCCATAAACCAGCATATCGGCCTGTGAATCGGCCAAAATTGTAGGCATTAATTCATCTTTCCAATAATCATAATGTGAAACACGTCGCAAAGAAGCCTCAATTCCACCGATTAGCACTGGCACATCGGGGTAAAGTTGCTTTAGTATTTTGGAGTAAACAGTAGTAGCATAATCAGGTCTGAAACCGGCTTCACCTCCTGGAGTATAGGAGTCGTTGGAGCGTAAACGCTTATTTGCAGTATAGTGATTGACCATTGAGTCCATGCAACCTGCCGTAACGCCGAAGAAATATTTAGGTTTACCAAATTTCTTAAAATCACGCAAATCGTCTTGCCAATTTGGCTGAGCAACGATTGCAATCCTAAAGCCTTCACTTTCAATAATTCGTCCGATTACTGCCGTCCCAAAAGCGGGGTGATCAACGTAGGCATCGCCCGAAATTAATACTACATCTACATCATCCCAGCCTCTTTTTTCGACCTCTTTTTTGGTAAGTGGCAACCAGTCGGTTATTGGTCTTTCTATCATAAAATAGTTTATATTCTTTGGTTCACCGTCGGTAGTTTTTACCAAATGCTTCCCAAAAGCTATTTAGTTGTTTGATTGACTATACAATCCTATCAACTTTTCACAAAATTACGCAAATTTCGCTTATTATTAGCAAAAATGTTGTTAATTGGTTTTTTGAATAAGGCAAAAACGAAAGCCCAATCATCAAATTAGATGAAATGGGCTTTCTTAAATACAAGTTAATTATTTTTCTATAAGAACCCTTTTAGAGTCAGAAACTTCGGCTGCTTGACAGCGAATATTATAAATAGACTCAATCGTGATTTTATCTTGAATATT
>JAFEIL010000472.1 GCA_017495105.1 Emticicia sp.
GCTCAGGGCTTGCTTCGCAAAAGCTTCCATTTTTATTATTTATATATAATCTATCAGGCACAGCATAATCGTTACTTACATAAATATCTGGCCAACTATCTTGATTTAAATCGGCAATTCCAGCTCCCAAACCATAAGATAATGCCGAACTTTGGATACCCGCCTGTCGAGTAATGTCTCTGAAAAACCCTTTATCGTTTTTATAAAATCTTGAACCACTTACTGCATCGTCAACTTTGATGAGAGCGGCTGTGCGTGCCTCATCAAGAACTGGAAGTGATTTAATGTTATGATTTAACAAAAACATATCTAAATCGCCATCTTTATCGGCATCAAAGAAGTAGGCATTCGTGCTTGATGCTGGGCTATCAAGACCAAATTTTGCAGCTTGTTCTACAAAAGTCGGAATACCATCAGCTCCATTACCTTGATTAATGAAAAGTTCGTTGGCTTTCTTTTCGGGTTGCAGATTTCCCGAATGACAAACATAAATGTCCAATTTTCCATCGGCATTTATATCGACCATTGTTGTGCCTGTTTTCCAAGGGCCTTCTCTTCCTGCCACGCCTGCTTTCGTGGTTATGTCTTGAAATTGCATCTTATTTTTATTGAGATACAATTTGTTTTGCTGCATGTTGCTCGTAAAATAAAGATCTTCAAGGCCATCCCCGTTGACGTCACCTACTGCTACCCCTCCGCCATTATAGAAATATTCATACATCAAAACATTGGTATTCAGTCCTTCGTTAATAATATTCTGAAAATCGACGTGGGTTTTATCTGGAAATAGTAGTGTAAAGATTGGCTCTTGTTTTTCGCCTTCTTCTTCCGCAGTGTTTTGTTCGGAAGAAGACTCATTACAAGAAATAAAGAATAGACTGATTAATAATAGGTATGTGAGAGTAGAAATTTTCATTTTTTAAGGAATGAATTCTCCAAATTGGAGAAATGTGTAAGGTTGATATTTTAAAATAAAACAAATATACGAAGTTGTGTTGTGATAGAAAGAATACAATTATGAAATAAAAAATGGGTAGCCCAAAGTTTTGATGCTTCAGACTACCCATTTTTTTATAACTTTTATTAGTATCCAGGATTCTGTACTAATTTATTATTACGGTTCATTTCGTCTCTATGAATCGGTAAGAAATAAATTTTGTCATCCCAGTTACGATTTTCTTTACCCGGGTCAATTTTACCGACGGTATAAGTATAATCGTAGCTTGTTGGGTCATATTTGTAAGTCGAAACAGTCTTGCCTGCCTTCAATGTACCTTTTACATTAATAATACTTGCTTTGCGGCCAAGCGTTGTTGGGGCAATCATCCAACGACGTGCATCATGGTAACGTTGTTCTTCAAATACCATTTCAACACGACGCTCGTTGCGATAACGTTGGCGTAAAGCATCACCAGTTTCGGTAACTGCTGGCATTCCTGCACGGAAACGAATCTGATTTAACCATCTTCTAGCTTCAACATCTTCTCCCAATTCAATACATGCCTCAACATAGTTGAAAACTGCTTCAGTATAACGCAAGAATGGCCATGGAACTTGCTGCCAAGAGTTTTGGTCAACTAAACCCGGATTTGGGTCTGTAAATTTACGCATATAATATCCAGTGTAGCTACCATTCCAGTCTTCGATGCTACTTTTACGAGTATCTAAACCAAAATGAGTTTTCTTTGCTCCACCTGAAACGACCTCGTATTCGCCAGTTTGAATTTGATTAGATGGGTCAAGAGGAGCTGCACTTGCCGAACGTGGTTTCCACGGAGAACCTTCATATAAAATAGTTGAACGTAAACGAGGGTCACGGTTATCATAAGGAGCCTTTGCGTGCTCTGGCTTGTTCCAATCGAATTTTGAGCCGTCCATCATTTCATAATCATCAATCAACTCTTGGATTGGCGTATTACCTGCCCAATTATTGTAGCCATTTGGTCCATTGAAAAGACCAACACGTCCACCATTTTCGTTTTTGCTTTGGATGAAATAACGACCTAAAATTATTTCGTTTTGTCCGCCATTTCTTGCTAATGATTGATTTTGGTAGTTGGTAGCTGCTTGATCAGCTGTAACTGGAGCTGTAAGTCCTAATTGGAACCCCAATCCTGGTAGGTCTAAAACTGCTTTTGCGGCAGCTTTTGCCTTTTGCCAACGCTCTGTGCGATTTCCACTCACAAAACCCATAAACTCAGGTTTTCCGTAAGCTGCCATTGCTTTAGATTTTGCCTTAGCAGTTGGGGCATCATACAAATCACTGGCTGCGTAAACCAACATACGAGATTTTAGAGCTAAAGCTGATGCTTTAGTTGCACGACCTTTTTGAAGTGATTTACCATCAAGGAGTGCTGCTGCTTCGTCTAAGTCTTTTACAATAAAGTTTAAACATTCTTCAAAAGTATTACGAGCAGATAAGAAATCAGTATCATTTAATGAGAATGATTTATCAACAATTGGCACACCACCATAATAACGAACTAATTGGTGGTAGTAGTAAGCTCGCATAAATTTAGATTCTCCTTTCAGACGATCAACAATGTTACCTGTATTTACAAACTGAGGTTTTTCTAAATTTTTGAGAGCAAGATTACACGCTCTGATACGAGAATACATGTTTACCCAACTCAAAGTACCATTGATCCAACCTGGGTCGGCGGGATTACTTCTACCTTCAGTAATTGTAGTAATATTTCTGCCAGGGTGAGTAAAGATAGCTTCGTCGGTCAATGATGCGAGCATTTGCTCATCAAAACCTCCTTGCCCTAAGCCACCATAAATTTCACTTACAAAAGCTTCCGCTAAAGAAGCATCTCCCCAAACTACATTCTCTGATAATTGATCGAGAGGTTTGGTATCCACAAAATCATCATTACAGCTTACTGTAAAAAACGAAACTGCAAAGAATGACAAAATTAATTTTTTGTACATTTTCATTTTTCTAATTAATTAAAATTTAATGTTTAAACCTAGGTTCATTACTCTTGCTTGAGGATAATACTGACCGTTATTGTTTGTATTTTCTGGGTCATATATTTTGAGTTTATCAATTGTGAATAAGTTTACTCCACTTGCATAAACTCTCATACTACTAAAACCAACTTTTTTACCAATTGTTTCAGGAATTGTGTAGCCTAATTCAAAGTTTTTTAAACGTACGTAGTCAGAACTTCTCAACCAATAAGTGTTATTGTTTGAAAAGTATTGGTCAGAACGATTAGCAATACGTGGGTGAACATCACTTGGATTGTCAATTGTCCAACGGTTTTGGTAAATATCCGATAAGTAATTACCGATATTTCCCATTTCGCCTGTTCCTATATATTGTCTTGCACCAGCAGCCCCTTGAATTAAGACAGTCAAGTCAAAATTCTTGTATTGACCACCTAAGTTTACACCACCTTGGAACATCGGAAGTTGAGTAAAATCTGTTCTTACTTGGTCATCAGGTGTAATTTTTCCGTCGCCATTGTAGTCTTTGTATTTCATATCTCCAGGGCGAAGTTCTTTTACAATTGCCGTGTAATCAATTCCACGAGCATCAATTGCTGCTTGGTCTTTAAAAACACCATCGTATAAATAAGCCATGAAAGTATTCATTGGGCGACCAGTAGTACGTTGCCATTCTGGAGCTCCAGGAGCTTCATCCCAGAAATCAATTGTGTTTTTGGCATATCCACCATTTACACTAATGTTGTATTTGAACTCACCAGTTTGTCCACGGTAGCCCACATTAAAGTCAAAACCACGGTTTGAAACTTCACCAAAGTTTTGTGCAGGAAGTGTGATACCTGTTGATTGTGGCACTGAAGCATTTTTGAACCAAAGGATTTTTGATCGTTTATTCACAAAATAATCTAACTCAAAGTTGATTTTTCCGTTGAATAATTGACCTTCCAAACCGATATTTGAGTTAGACGCAACCTCCCAAGTAATGTTTTCATTTGGAAGACGCGTTTCAAATAAAGTTTTTTGCTCTGCATCACCCAAAATATAACTACGGAAACCATAAGTAGAAAGGTATTGGTACGTAGCAGGTGTGCCTGAATTAGGAAGGTTCACTTGGTCATTACCCAATTGACCCCACGATCCTCTCAATTTCAAGAAACTAATAAAAGGAATACTTTTCATGAATTTTTCTTCTGACATTACCCAACCTGCCATTACACCTGGGAAGAAACCATAACGAGTGGCTTTCGGGAAACGGTCAGAACCATCATATCTCCATAAAAATTCAGCTAAATATTTCTCTTTAAAGTTATATGCTACACGTCCAAAATAATTGATACGAGCAGTTTCAAAACCACCACCACCGTTGTTTCTCTCTAAGTCACCACCCGCAAACATTTGGTCGAGAGCAGGCGAAATAAAGTAACGACGGAAGGCATTAAAGTTATTTCCTTCGATGGTTTCAGTATTTGTTCCTGCCAAAACGGTAAGCCCATGGCTGCCAAATGTACGCTCATATGTAGCAACACCACCCAATAAAATATTCAATTGGTCGTCATACGATTGATTCAAGTTTGGTTCGGCTGGGCCTCTTTTGCTTGCAACCAATTTAGGAGTTGTACCATCGGCCTCAAATCCTGAACCTTGTTGGTAAAGCGTCCACGGAATTTGCCATAACTTTCTTGTTCCGAGTCTTTTATCAACTGCCGCTGTTCCAGTAAATTTCAAACCTTTTACCCACGGAATTTGAATATCAATTGAGCCATTGGTTTGTATATAATCTTGTTTTTGGCGGTCATAACCTGACAAGTCAGTTGTGATTACAACTGGATTTTCACCGTTTTCGATGTCAGGACCAGGGAAACCATTTGGCCAATACGCCTGTTGTTGTGGTTTTCCACGCATTTGCATTCTAAAAATTGCACCAGCCGAACGCGTTGGGAAGTTACGTGCCTCTTCACGACCTAAAATGCCTATATTTAGGTTGATGTACTTATTGATTTTAGCATCTAAATTTAAACGAATATCATATTGCTGATAAGCGGTAGCCGAGTTTTTGTAGTATCCATCTTGGTTTTGATAACCAACAGATGCTAAGTATTTTACGCTTTCAGTTCCGCCTGAAATTTGCAAGTTATGCTGCGTTTGCGGCGACCAAGTTTTCAAGGTAGCTTTGTACCAATCAGTATTTGGGTATAACCAAGGATCAGAACCGTCAGCATACTTTTGAATATCGGTTGGTGAGAATGGAGCTTTTCTAATAGTACCATTTGGACGTGTAAATGAACCAGTAGATTTATAAGCAGCGTTTGCACCCGCCCATTCGCTCACAGGTAGACCATAAATATCAAGGTCATTAAGCATACTTACATATTGCGAAGCATTGGTTAATTTAGGTATTACAGTTGGCTGAGAAAAACCTTGGTTAGCTGAGTATGAAACTACTGGTTTGCCAGTTTTTCCACGCTTAGTAGTAATTAAGATTACACCATTTGCTGCACGAGAACCATAAATAGCCGCCGAAGCATCTTTCAATACTGATACACTTTCGATGTCATTTGGATTGATACGGTCAAGTCCACCAGCACGATTCGGGATTCCATCAACTACAATAAGGGCATCACCATTATTCAACGTATTTGAACCACGAATACGGATAGCTGAACCATCGGCACCTGGCTCACCACTACGGTTTACCGCAACAACACCCGCCATACGACCTGCAATTGAGTTACTCAAGTTTACAGTCGGCGATTTGATTAATTCAGAGCCCTTTACTGAAGCAACTGAACCTGTAATTGTTTCTTTTTTCTGAACACCATAACCAACCACAATTACCTCACCGAGGGTTTTTGTGTCGGTTGCCATACCTACATTAATTGTTGCACGATTTCCAACAAGAGCTTCTTGTGGTTCGTAGCCCACGATGCTAAACACTAAAACTGCCTTACTGTCAGCCACAGAAATTGAATACTCACCATTTGCATCAGTTGTTGTTCCTTTTTGCGTGCCTTTGATGAGGATGCTTACTCCAGGAAGAGCATCTCCTTTTTCAGCATCAGTTACTTTTCCCGAAACTTTTTGCTCGAGGAATTTTCCTGAACCAACTTTAGCATAAGCATTCGGAACAGACAATGCTCCTACAGCTCCGAGAAGTAGCACTACTAATGCCCGCAGAGTAAATTTTTTCATAGAAATTTTTTTGATTAAGGTTAATAAACATTTTGTTTTAAACTTCGCTTAAAGATATATTAAAAACTTTTAATGTGTCGATATAAAATAAGATAATATTTAGAGTAAAAGGTATTATAT
>JAFEIL010000013.1 GCA_017495105.1 Emticicia sp.
ATACCATTCCATATAACAAAAAAGCAAAAAAGGTCAACGATTGCTCATTGACCTTATTTACTTACTCAACTGTTTATAGAAAATAAGATTATTGTTCTGCTTTCTTTTCGTAGTAACCTCTGCTTTCTTTTTTGCATTCTTTGGCCAATTCTTTATCGCAGCATTTCATTTCTTTTTTTGCTGCATCTCTACGAGTTTTACGACCACCTTTTTCTTTCCCAACTGCTAAAGCAACAGTTGAAACTGATGCTACCAATGCCAAAACTATGATTAACTTCTTCATGTTTATAATATTTTATGATTTTAAATAGTAATAGATTACTTTCTGAATCGCAAATATTATACCAAAAGTTTTTTTTCAATCAATTGATGGCGAGGGTGTGCGTAATTTCGGAAGTAGGCCTAAATTGAGCTGTTGCCGAACAGTATTTTTCCATTGAAAGTTGAATCGCACGCTCAACTTTTGATTGATCGAGCTGACCCTTGAAAGCAAAATGTATATTTATTTTACGAAATGGACTCATTTCTGTTCCTTCGACTTTTACTCGTTCGCCATCAACCGAAATTCGGAGGTCTTCAACCATCTGGCGTTGTTTTTTCAAAATCAAAATTACATCAATTGCAGTACATCCGCCTAAACCCATCAAAAGCATTTCCATTGGTCTTGCACCTAAGTTATGTCCGCCAATATCAACATTGGCATCCATGTGATTTATTGTGCCTGATGCCCCGATAGCTTCAAAATGGAAGGCATCGTCTATTCTTACTAATTCAACTTTCATTTGTATGCTGTTTTTCTGATAACATATTCAAAGTAAAAGAAAGTTTCTCGAAACAAGAAATCAATTCTTGAGAATCTTTCATAGTAAATTTTAATAAAGTGTTTTATAATATCATTTTGAAGGTCAAGTTTTGCCCAAAGGAACGACCAATTTAGTCTTTCCCAAAAAATATCATTGAAATTGAATTTTTCATTGTATTAAGGGTTTTATAAGAAAAGTTATAAGTTTGAGTTAAATAATGGCCATTTGTGTAAAACCTATTATTATCAATTTTATTATTTTATTTCTACAAACTGTCGAAATTGAAACATATAAATGTCTAATTATGAAAAAAAATATTGTATTATTCTTATATTTTAATTTACTATAAAAAGAAAGTGTACCAAATATTATTTGGCTATATGTTGTTTTTGCAAAATAATAAAGAAAGTACTTGACATGTATCAGATTATTATTCTATATTTGTGTTATAAACAGCATAAAAATGAGAAATAACATAGACAAAGAAACTTACATGTGGTCATTTAAGGTATTCACTCTACTTGGAATCCTACTTTTGTTCGTCAATATTTTCTTGTACTTTTCACAAGAGCCGATGCACGCAATGGCATTTAAGTTTGCTAGTTTTACTTTTTGCTTGTTGTTGGCTGTAGTAGTTTGGATGCGTTTAGAATATTTAAAAGCATTTCAAGAAGCTACATACAAAGCACGTCGTGTACCAATGTGGGCTTCGATATTCGTATTTGTATTCACGGCTTTTTCAAGATTTTTTTAAGAAACTTATCTAAGCAAACAATATAAAATTTAATAGGGTAAAATGACTTAGGTTATTTGACCCTTTTTTTATGCAGTTTTGTCAGTTTTCTTTGCCCTTAAATTCTTTAATTTCTGCCTTTTTGTCGTTTGTTACATAAATTTCCGACCTGTTCTCAGTCATTATTTCCGAAAAATATACATCAGCATACTTTTTGATGTTATGTTTTGCGTCGCACAATTATTAAAAATTGTGGATGACAAGTTGGAAACTTGTGCTACTAAAACAACATAAAACGATGAATTTTAATCAATACACAATCAAAGCCCAAGAAGTGATTCAAAAGGCTTCTGAAATTGCCCTTTCCAATGGGCAGCAAGCCATTGAAACGGGGCATATTCTGAAAGCAATTTTAGATGAAGATGCCAATACTTCAGCTTTTCTATTGAACAAAGTAGGTTCAAAACAAGAAACAATTTTAGCGAAACTCGAAACAATTATTGCAACTTACCCAAAAGTTTCGGGCGGCACTGCCCAAGTTTATGTAAGTAATGATGCCAATCAAGCCTTGAGCAAAACAACCAACTTTATAAAAGAATTTGGCGATGAATTTGTGAGTGTAGAATTATTGCTTTTAAGTTTGGCCGTAGGAAACGATTCGGTAGCGAGTTTGTTGAAAGAGAATAGTTTGAATGAAAAAAACTTAAAATCAGCTATAAAAGAATTAAGAGGGAAAAATACAGTGAAAGACCAAAACGCCGAAAATACATACCAAGCCCTTTCTCGATACAGTAAAAATCTAAACGATTTGGCACGAAAAGGAAAAATTGACCCAGTTATTGGTCGTGATGAAGAAATTCGTCGAGTTTTACAGATTCTCTCACGCCGTACAAAAAATAATCCGATATTATTGGGTGAACCAGGGGTCGGAAAAACCGCAATCGTAGAAGGCTTAGCTCAAAGAATTGTGTCGGGGGATGTTCCTGAAAACTTAAAATCAAAAACTATCGTATCGCTTGATATGGGTTTGTTGATTGCTGGGGCAAAATATAAAGGTGAGTTTGAGGAGCGTCTGAAAGCCGTAATTAAGGAAGTGACTGATTCAGATGGAGAAATGGTTTTATTTATTGATGAAATTCATACACTTGTTGGGGCTGGTGCTGGTGGAGAAGGTGCTATGGATGCTGCAAATTTGTTGAAACCTGCTCTTTCTCGTGGAGAATTGCACACAATTGGTGCAACAACGCTCAATGAATACCAAAAATATATTGAGAAAGATAAGGCTCTCGAACGTCGTTTTCAAACCGTTGTGGTTGATGAACCAAACGTACAAGATGCGATTTCTATCTTGCGTGGTATTAAAGATAAATACGAATTGCATCACGGTGTTAGAATCCAAGATGATGCCGTGATTGCGGCTGTTGAGTTATCGGATAGATATATTTCGGATAGATTTTTGCCCGATAAAGCCATTGATTTAATGGATGAAGCGGCATCGAAACTTCGCCTCGAAATGGATTCTATGCCCGAAGAATTGGATGAATTGAATCGTAAAATCATGCAGCTCGAAATTGAGCGAGAAGCGATTCGCCGGGAGAATAATCGTGAAAAAGAGTCAGTTTTAAACAAAGATATTGCCGAATTGAGCGAAAAACGTGATGATTTGAAGGCGAAATGGGAAAATGAAAAGGGTTCGCTGAATGAACTTCGCTCACTGAAAGAGAAAGTTGAGCAACTGAAACTCGAAGCTGACCAAGCCGAACGTGCGGGCGATTATGGGAAAGTGGCCGAGATTCGCTACGGAAAATTGATTGAAACTAATAAAAAACTTGATGAAATTCAGGCAAAGAATGACCAACAACCAGCTAATTTGTTAAACGAAGAAGTTACTGCCGAAAATATTGCTGAAATTGTGGCTCGTTGGACGGGCGTTCCTGTAACAAAAATGTTGCAAAGTGAGCGTGAAAAATTATTGCATTTAGAAGACGAACTTCGCCGACGAGTAGCAGGGCAGGAGGAGGCTATTGAGTTAGTAGCTGATGCAGTACGCCGCTCTCGTGCAGGTATGCAAGACCCTAAAAAACCGATTGGTAGCTTCTTGTTTTTAGGAAGTACGGGTGTTGGAAAAACCGAATTGGCTAAGGCTTTAGCCGAATATTTGTTCAATGATGATTCGGCAATGATTCGTATCGATATGAGTGAATACCAAGAACGCCATGCTGTGAGTCGTTTGGTGGGTTCGCCTCCAGGGTATGTGGGATATGAAGAAGGTGGACAGTTAACCGAAGCCGTGAGACGTAAACCATATAGCGTGATTTTGTTGGATGAAATAGAAAAAGCTCACCCTGATGTGTGGAATATTTTATTGCAAGTACTTGACGAAGGACGTTTGACCGACAATAAAGGCCGAACTGCCAATTTCAAGAATACGATTGTGATAATGACCTCAAATATTGGTAGTCATTTCATACAAGATAAATACCTCGAATCGAAAGGCGATGATAAGGCTTGGCACTTATTTTACAAAGAAGAAGCCAAAAATGATGTCATGAATTTACTTAAGTCATCGGTTAGACCTGAGTTTTTGAACCGTATCGACGAAATCGTCTTGTTCGATCCACTGACAAAAATCAATATCCGTCGAATTGTGCAGATTCAATTTAAACAAATTCAAGCTCGCTTGGCCGAACAAGGTATTACACTCGAAGCGTCAGATGTGGTTTTGGATAAATTGGGTGAAGAAGGCTATGATATTACATTCGGAGCAAGACCACTCAAACGAGTGCTTCAACGCAGAGTTTTGAATGAGTTATCGAAAGAGATTTTATCTGGAAAAGTTCAGAAAGACTCGGTTGTGATGATGGAACTCGGCTCAGAAGGTGAAATTATATTTGAAAATATAGGAGCAGAAGAGGGGATTTTATAAGTAATAGTTTAGGGTAAATTAGATTAGGTTTAGTAGTGTGAAACTCCTGCGAGATGATTTTCTTGCAGGAGTTTTTTACCTCAAAACATCCATATAAACAGGGAATAACTCTTCATGAGTCATACCTGCTTTGACTCTTGTATCGTAGAGGATTTTGATATAATTATTGTCAACATCAGTAAAAGCTGTTGGATTATATTCTAAATCAATCGTATCCCACATGATTGAACGTTTGGTTGGTACGTGCGAAAAACCAATGGCGTGACCGATTTCATGACGTGTAATTAATCGGCGGTCGAGCGTCGGAAAAACACTTGTTACCCAAATTACAACTTTTTCGAGTTCATTTTTTGAACTTGCAATTGAAATAAAGGCAGTTCCACCCACCTGCAATTCTCCTTGTAAGCTTAATTTATATTTTGATTCAAAATCAGTATCACGGCCCGAGAAAATCTTGATATTGGCTTTCGATTCGTCGGTAGTTTTGATAAACTTTGTAGATTGACAATTTTGATTTATTTGAGTAAAAACACTATCTGAAATTGACAGAATACTGTTTGTACCAGTGCCTTCGGTATCGAACCAATAATAAACCTCACTTTTAGACCATTTTTGTATTTTTCCTCTGCTTCCGCCAAGCCCTACACTTTTGAAAGTATTAAACACAAACTGCCCATCAGTCGTACCTGGTTGCCAGGTCGTATCGACTGGTGCTGGTGTTTCGGTTCTTTTACAAGACAAAACAAAAACTAAACTGATTGCGATTAGAATTCGTGAATTCATAACATTGCTTGAATGTAAGCGTTAAAATTCAAAAAATAGATATTTGACATAAAAAATCAATCCTCTTTACCCAGAATTTTCTCCCAAAGTTTTCCAAAATCAAACTCATCTTTAGGCCACATATCCGAGTTGTAAGATTTTGAAGCTTTCGTAGTGCCATTTTGTAGAACTACTCGTTTATTTAGTACTTTCTCTAAATTTTCTCGCACTTTTATGCCCGCACGTCCATAATGGTTTTTAGTAAATGAATTTTCTAAGCGTTCAAAAATTTTCTTTTCATTAAACTCTAATGGTTGATCAGTGCCGATAATCATAAAGCCATCAATTTCATAGATGTAAGGAAAAACTTCAGCAAAACCATTTCTGATACGGCTAGTAGCTCCCCAAGTAATCGCCAAACCACCTTTTTTGAGCCTTGATTTTAACAATTTAAAATACTCAACCGAATACAAATTTCCTGAATAAGAAGATTTCGGACGTAAAGCATCGGCCTCCAAAATGTCATAAAGTTTTGGATTTTGGTGCAAATAATATCGTCCATCTTGCAAGATCACATTCACTCTTTTGTCATTCATAATATACAAGGCCGTACTATCTTTTGTTCGCTTAACGTACTCTTTAACCGCTTCGGGTTGATTCAAGATAACTTCAAAACAGTCTAGTGATTTGGTTTCGACACGACCACCTGCGTTATAAAGCGTGCAGGCAGAGCCAAGTCCAACGATTCCAATATCTTCTGGGTTTGGGTGAATCAATGCAGGTACAGCTCCAAGTGTAAAATGTGTAATATCTCTGTTAAATGGAAACATACTTTGCCCCAAACCATTGACATAAACGTAAGACTCATCGCCAAGTGTTTTGATAAATGAAAGGGCCGTTTCATCTTCTTTGACGATAAACTTTTTTTCATCGGCCATTCCACTTAGTTTCATCCAAAGTTTTTCGTTGTTTGGAAGTAATACAATGACTAAAATCAAAGACACACCCATCAATATTCTAGAT
>JAFEIL010000423.1 GCA_017495105.1 Emticicia sp.
CAACTTAGCAATGTAGTATCGGGCAAAGGATGGTTAAAGTTTACTCATCCAAAATTTGGAGTTGGTTATGTTCGACAGGACTATACAAGCACAACACAACCAAATTTAGGAGGTTCAGTAATTCCAAAACCAAAAGAAACAGGAAAGCCAGAAAGTACATTGCCAGTTCAAAACCCATTTAGTGGGCCAAGTGCTGCAAGTTCGGTTGATAACACACAAAAGTACATCATAGGTGGCATCGCTATTGTAGTTGTTGGATTCATAACCTATTTAGTTATAAATGCCAACCAAACAAAAAAACTATTCAAACAATTAGGAAATGGAATCAAACGCAAATAATAACCAAATAAACTTTGGACAGCTATCTAATACCATATCAGGTGTTGGAAAAGCCTTTGTAGTATCCAAAATTTGGAGATTAATAGCTTTGGCAATAGTAGCCGTGGGTGTAGGAGTTTATTTTGTGGTAAGAGCTATCAAGAAATCAGCATTGAAAGATATACCACTACCAGCCTTACCGGAAGGAACAGTAACCGACCCTTCAAAAGGAATAAATACGACAGAAGAGTTTAAAAACCTTGCTCGACAATATGCAGATGAAGTATTTTCGATAACAAACGATTGGTTTGTATTAGATTTTACCAAAGAAAAAACATTCAAAAAACTTTGGGCATTAAATAATACACAGCTCGTATATGTTCATCGTGTTTTTTCAACATTGTATTATTCAAAAAATAACGAAAGCATGACCCAAGCTATTGATTCAGAAGTAAATGTAATTTGGGATATTGAAGGAGGTCTTAAAAACAAACTTGTATCACGCTTAAAATCACTCGGAGCAAACTGATGAACAACGACATAATTCAAACATTAGCCGACGTAATCAACGGCAAAAAGAAACTTCCCGAAATTGCATTCGGACTTGACAACTCAACGCTAATAAAAACAGGCTCAATTTTGATGCTCGTTTTCGGTGTTCCATTGTGGGGGATGTTTATACTAAAACTAAGTCAGAAAAAATGAAAATAGATCAAATATCCAAGTTTGTAGGCTTGATAGCAGGAATGCTAACAATCTTTTGGGTATCGTATAATATCCGTAAAGAGTTTAAAATTTTAGAAGATGCAAAAATCGCAGGTTCAAAAATCACAGGTTCAAAAATTGATAAGGGGGAATAGAATCAAAAGCCGAACAGTCGGAATTGTAGCAGGTGTAATGATAGTCATAATGCTATTTATATCTCAGCTAAGACCCAAAACCGACAAAACCCAAAAAACATATTTAGGGCAATCAGGAAAGCCAAGAGGAGTGCGAAACAACAACCCAGGCAATATTGAATACAGCCCAACAAATCTGTGGACAGGCAAAATACCTTTTACCCAAAACAACGATGGACGGTTTGAGCAATTTGTTGAATGGCGATATGGAGTAAGAGCATTAATCAAATTACTAAGCACATACATTGTTCGATACGGCACAATTGAAAAAATGATAAGAGTATATGCACCGAGTTTTGAAAACAATACTGCTGCATATATCCAAGCCGTATCGAACGAAACAGGGTATCCATCAAAACAAGTACTTACAACCACAAAAGAAACCCTACAAAAGCTCACAATAGCAGTAGCAAAGCACGAAGTAGGAAGTGGTTATGTAACAGAAGAAGATTTTAACAACGCATATAATATTTTATAAAAATGAAAAAAAAATCAGAAATGGGCTTAAGCCGCACACCAAGCAAATTCAAATACGCCATCGGTCAAAAAGTAAAAATCAATGGTAAAAGTCAGGAATTCAAGGATGGACAATCAGCAGTAGTACGTAGCCGTTTTTCAGAAGGTGGAAAAGAGTTTTACCGTTTGGAAGGCATGAAAGGAAAAAACGGAAACTACATTGAGTTTGCTGAAAGTGCATTGGAAGTAAGATCAGCAAGCAAGCCAAAAGCAGCAAGCAAGCCAAAGCCAGCTACAACGATGGAAACAGTACAAGTGCCTGGGCATTGGGTAGATGGTTATTCGTACAAAAGAAAAGTTACGCCAAAGATGAAAGCGATACGTCAGGAGTTTAAAGAAAACTACGTAAAGAAAGCATCAAAAAGAAAAAAAAAATAGTTTGTAAAATATTTGAAAATATCAAAGAAAAATTGAGTAGAAAATAGCATGAAAAATAAATCAAAATATTTTATTGGTTCAATATTAATAGGCTTAGGCTTAATATTATATCGAATTATCAATGTAGCATTAGGTAAGAAACGCCAAAACGAACTACCACAAAGTAGCAGTACAGGACAATCACAAGACAGTCCAGATTTGGCATTAGGTGGCTACAATAAAACCTATCTTGATTTATTCAGTCCTTTTTCATTGTCGAGTAGCTTTGCGGTAGATACCGCAAAGCGAACGACAAGAGGTTTTAGAAACAACAATCCAGGAAACTTAATATATGTTTCAACAAGAGATTGGGAAGGCCGAAAAACTCCAAGGACTGATAAAAAGTTTGATCAGTTTATTCAGCTACAATACGGAGTATCAGCCATGATAAAAGTATTAGCCGATAACATTGATGCAGGAAAAACACTTGAACAGCTAATCAATAGATATGCTCCACCAAGCGAAAACAATACGGTATCTTACATGAACTCAGCGGCTAAAAAAGTTGGCCTTTCAAGCGTGAAATTAAAGATGGATAGAAGTCATCTAAAACTTCTAACTATCACTTTGATACAACTTGAAAATAGTACAACAATTTCTGATGCTGAGTATAATGCAGCATTCGATTTGTTTAAACAGTTTTACGCATGAGTTATTTAGCCTTTGAACACGCAATCGCAGTAAAAAACCCGATTAAAAGAGCAATAATGAGAATGGGTAGCGGTGGCGAGTTGGTGCATGTAGAGTTTATATTACCAACATACGGAAATATACGAGCATCGTCTTGGAATAATTTTGGAGTAGGTTTTAAGAATGCAAATGAAGTTGATTTTTCAGATTACGTGGTTTTAGACATAGGAAATTTCGATAAAGCTATTTTTGACTATTTTAATTCAAAATCGGGAAATGGTTATGACCTAAAAGGAGTAGTTACAAACATGATCCTAAAACTAAATCAAAATCAAAAAGACAAATCATTTTGTAGCGAAATAGTTTTTGATGTACTAAAAAACATTGTTGGAGTAAAATTACCCGACGTTCCTCCATCTCAAATATCACCCAACGGCCTTTATCAGATTGTAAAAGAATTAGGCTTTTATCAAGTATTTTTATAGAAAAAAAATGGCAATATTATTAAAAGTTCAAGCAGAAACATTTACCCTTGAAAATGGAGCAACACTTATTACAGATAGTGAAGCGACTACTGGTTCAAGCGATAATGCCGTATTGGTCGCATCAGGCCCCGAAAATGTTAATTATGTTTTTGGCACATTGCCAGTAGGCACAACCAAAATAGTACTTTTTGTAAAAAAGCAAACAAGTGGCATTAGTGATGCAAATATCGGAGTAAACTATATAAATAGTGCAAATCCACAATATGGAGCATTTAATCAGACATTAACACAAGAAGGATTACACGCATTGGAGATTACAACATTGCCAACAGCTGGTAATACTAAAATAAACATTGACGGTGGAAAATTTATCATTGACAGATTAGAGTTTCAAGATGATACAGCTACTTCGGGAGTTACTGCCGACATCATTCCAACAAGTGTTGGTTCACTAACAAAATCAACTGGTGTAAACTTTTTCAAAAACAATGGCCCAGATGCAATTCCAGCTGGTTCAACCATTCAATTTGGTATTAATATCTCAGGTGCATCAATCACACTTACGCCAAATACGGTAAAAGGAACAATAGCACCAGCCACAGTAACAAATGGTGGCACAATCACACTCACCTTAACACAAGCAATCGCAAACGGTGAAGAATTTAGTATATCTTATCTAAACGCACCTTACAAAAACAAAGCTACATCCGTAAGTTTTAACGTCGGAACAGTTACAGGATTTACCGACAACAGTAGCAATAATTCAAATATAGCACCAGCGTTTGTTCCAAGTTCTGATTTATTAGTTTCGGCAAATGGTGCAAGTAGTACACAATACTCCTTCAAAATCAAAAACAACGGAACTGACGATATTGCATCCGGTGAAGTAATCAGAATCGTAAAGTCGGGATTAGGAGCAGGAACAGCAACAACCGCAAAGGGAAGCTCTGTAATGACAGGTGACAACATTGATATTACATTATCATCAAGTTTGGCATTAAACGAAGAATTCCCAGTAACCGTTTCTCTAACAAGCCCAGCAACTGCAAGCTATACAGGTAGTATAACAGCACAATGGAATACAAATATTTCCGATACATCATCCGCAAATAATAGTGCAACATTGAGCTATACAGCAACGGCCGTATCAAAAAAATCAGACCTTTCTGTACTTGTAGTTTCGGCAACATCAACTGCATATATCATCAAAATCAAAAACAATGGTAGTGATGCAGTAGAAAGTAGTTCGGTTTTGAAAATTGTTGCAAATAATGTACCATCAGGAACAGCCACAAGTGCAAAAGGTACTGTTGTAAAAAATGGCCTTAATTATGACCTAACACTTGCCACAGGATTAGCCGTAAACGAAGAATTTACTGTAACCGTCACATTTGTTAGCGTTTCCACAGGATATAACGGAACACTAACTTTACAATGGGTATCTACAATAAGCGATTTGGTTGCGAGCAATAACCAAACAAGTATTAATTATTCAGAAAGTTCGGGCGGTGGTTCAGGAAGCGGTTCGAGCGGTGGTTCAGGAAGTGGCGGATCAAATGCACCAACACAAGTGTTTGGACAAACAAGTAATACAACTTGGTTAGATTGGCTTTTTCCGTTTTCAATATTTGGCTTTTTGGCAATTATCATCATAAAAATTATTCAAAAATATTCTAAAGAAAGAGAAAAAAATGAGAAGCGAAATAAAAACTAAAAAAGTATTAGTAGGATTGGCTGGCCTTATATTAGCAGCCCTACTGATTGGACAATTTAAAGATTCTGATAGTAGCGATGAAAGTTTAGCTACAAGATTCTCAAATTGGTGGAATAGGCTAACAGGTAAAGACGAACAGAAAAAAACATTGGTAGTCGCATCATCAGGAACCGAAACAGCCACGAATTTTAAGAATATCGTAAGATTAACCACGACAGGTTTGTTTACGATACCAGCAGGTACAAACTGGATTAATGTAATTAACAAAGGTGCAACAAACAACGCCACAATTGCATTTGGTAGCGGTTCAGCATCGAAATTATACGTAGATCAAGCAACGTACATAGAAAAAAAGAATGAAACCGATTCTTTGCCTTCGGCAACAGTAAACGGAAATGGTGAAGAAGTTTTGATTGAATACTCAAAAAACGCATAAAAACATGATTCGTAAAATATTACTATTGTTATTGTTACCATTGACTATTTTGGCACAAACGGGCCCAAATAGTCAAGGCACAAAAAATGTTCAGAAAGTAACACCACCTTTGACCGTAACAAACAATGCTGCCCCTTTTAGTTTTAATTCAAGCACACAAACGCTAAACATTCCGAAAGCGGCAAGTTTGGTAGATAACGGAAACGGAACTATCACCCTAAACAAAGGTGATGGCACAAGCGTAACAGTAGGTGCAGCAGATGATAAGACAAACGCATCAATTACGCTAAATGGCGTGACTTATCCAGCAGGAACTTCGTTTGAAACGATTTTAACCGCACTAAATGGTTTATCTCATTCGCCAATAACCGTTACAAATAACGCAGCACCGTTTAGTTTTAACAGCACTACGCAAACGCTAAACATTCCGCAAGCACCAAGCATAACCGATAATGGAAACGGGACTATCACCCTAAACAAAGGTGATGGTACAACTGTAACCGTTGGAGCAGCGGATGATAAGACAAATACGGCAATGACAATCGGAGGTACTAACTACGCAGCAGGAACGAACTTTGAAACGATTTTGACAGCCTTAAATAGTTCTTCGCACAAAGCAACAACGCTGAAAGACAACGGAAACAATACGATGAAGTTTACCAACGGTGATGGCGTAACGGTTGATTCGGTGCAAGTATATCTTATTCCAGAACCTTTGTTTGTAGCAAAATATAGTGCAGCAACAGAAACAT
>JAFEIL010000396.1 GCA_017495105.1 Emticicia sp.
CCTGTAAGTATTTCTTACAGGTTTTTTTATTGAACGAATAAATCAGTTAGCTATAATAATTGCAGGTCGTTCTCCTATTAATTTATTGTGTTTTTCAGCAAGTTGAGAAGCTTCGACGTAAGAACTCGCTTCGGCAGCAACAACTTTTGAAAATTCGCCTACTTTTACAACAATCGGAGAAAAACCATTCTTAATAAGAATCGATTGCAACTTTTCTACGTTCTCTAAACTTTTAAAAACACCTGAAACAATTAAATAACGCTTGTTATTATTATTTATTGCTGAACCTGCGGTCTCAACAGTCGATTTTAAAACAGGTTTTGTTATTTCAGGTTTTATTTCTATTTCTTCTGGAGCATCCTCAAGTATTGCAAGTGGTTTTGAAGGTTCAGTTTTAAACTCATTTGTACTTAATGAATTTTCTTCAAAATTTGGTTTGATAATTTCAGTTTCTATGGCAGAGTTTTCAACGGCTACTTTCTGAACCACTTCCTCTCTTTTTGGAATAAAATCTAAAGGATTAAAACTACTTTTTGCAGAATCACCATTGCTTTTAGGGCCTAAGAAAAGCACAACAAATAAACCTGTTGATAAAAGTAATATCGGAATAGAATAAAGTGCATAGGTCCAGCCGGTTGATTTCGTTACAGCTGTACTTGAGTAGGATGATTTATGAATCAAAAGATCCTCTGAATCATCTTCAAAATTTTGACTATAAGTATATTTCTCCTTAGCAATCTGACGAGGAAATAAACTATCAAATCCAAAACTTTCACTATAAAAATTATTCTTTCTATCTGGTTCGAAAACCAAACTATTTTCTTCGTTCAAGACAAAATCCCCAACTTTATCAAAACTGAATATTTTGTTGGTGGCCAATGAATCTTTGATATCAGTAACGAAAGTTTGTATTTTCCGTTTTGCTTCATCTATGCTTACACTTTCACGACGAGCAATATGAGTAGCCAATAAACCATCATCTTGTTTTAAAATCCCGTTGAAAGCGATTCTTTTTTGTGGTGGCATTAATGACCCACTAATTTCATTGAAACTTGAGGGCAAGTAATTTGCTATAAAAGCCCCAAAGTTTGGTACGGTCACGTAATCGTGTTCGTAAAGTAAGGTACGGATATGGTCAGCAACTGGTCTCATTACAGAAATTATAAATTTGGAGTCCTTAATAGTGCTAAGTTAAAACGAAAAATTGATTCCTACAAGAAAATTCAAACCTTGTTGCGGATAATATAGATAGCGTTCATATTTTTTACCTAAAATGTTGTTCAATTTTACAAAAGCGGTGAATTGTTTTCCAAACAAATAATCAAATTCGGCATTCACATCAAAAATAGCTTTGTTTGTAATAAGTACATTTGACGTTGGATTTTTGGCAAATGTCGTTCCGATATAAGCTACATCTAAGTTTGTAATTATTCTATCAGACACAATTAGAGTATTTCCCCACCTAACAGTTAAGAGTGGACGGTGGAACGGTTTTTCAAAGGATCTTCTTTGGTAATGATTAATTTCTGTACGAAGATATGTACGCCAAGATTGAACAGGTTGGTAGTTTAATTGCACATTTACATTTACATACTGTGTTTTCAAACTATCGTATAAAACGTCAAATTTAGCAGTATCAGCTAAAATTTCGTTTGATTTGGGGGCGAAGTTATTGAAATAATACAAGTTTTTATAATATCCCATTGAACCTTTAAAATTGAAACTTAGCCCAGAAATAATATCGCCTTTACCCCCAACATAAAATTCTTGTAATTTTTCTGTATTCAATAACTTAGTCTTAGGTTTTAGATACGGGTTTTCAGCTAAATAACTACCGAGTGTATTACGAACAATATTACCATCATATCCAGCAAAAAGATAAATCAAGCTTCGAAATTTGTAGGTAAGTTCAACTGTTGGGAATCCTTTTGTACGATTAATCTTTTTCACTTCATCAAATTCATTTATCGCTTTGTAGCCAAGACTTGCCCCAAAATGATTGAGATTTACCTTAAAAGATGGTATAACTCTAAACAAATTTCTTTTATCGACTTCAGCATCACTTCGTTGTGTCATGTTTGCATCGGCATCAATAACAGCAATAAATTTATCTTCTATAATTGGAAAATATGCATTAAAAGTTGTTGTCCAATCAGTTTCTTGAGCAGAATAATTATCTTTAAATGAGCGAATATTTGTTTTCAAAGCATAATCAACTCTTGAATTTGGTGCTATGTTTTCAAACCCTACATTAAAATTTAATGTATTCAGAATTTGTCGAATTTCTTGTCTATCAAACTCAACTCGTGGACGCTTATAACCATAAAAATAATATTGGTCACGATTATATGAAAGTCCGCCATTTACCTTAAATTTTTCGGCTAAATATTTACCTGATAAGTCAACCTTATCATACATATTCGCTGAATTTTTATCATCAATTGGGCCTCTAATTGTAGAGTTGTGCATGGCATGTACACCAAAAATGAATTTACTTTCCTGTGCAGAATTGACATATAGTTCACCAAAAACTCGCCCAAAATTTCCAGCACCTAAACTTAAATAATTATTATATTTCTCCTCCACTTCTTTCTTTTTCCCTCCGTCTGGTGAAACCACAGTCGGATTAAATTTAACCTCTTCAATACCTTTTAATTTACGATCAAAGAATGAATATTTCATTTGTCGGTCTTCAGGATTGGTTTTTACAGGAGGTATTTTTTCAAAGACACGATTTGCAGGTGGCAGCTCAACTTTACGGTCTTTTGTGATAATGATGTCATCATCTAATTGTGCAAAAACACTTGTGCTTTTGATTAAAATTATGCTAAAAATTAACATAATTTTGAAAACTTTAAAATTATTGAATGGTAACGAATAATGTATTTTTAGATAATTCATGATTTTAAGTTTTTTTTAAGTTTACCCACCTAACTTATTGATTATGAGAGCTTATGAAAAAGTCAACCAGCAGTCTATTCTTTATTTTCAATGTCTTTTAGTTTCTTTTTTGCTGTATCAATTGTTTCGGGAATATCAGAGTTTTCAATGACAGATTTGAGTGTTGCTTTTGCCATAAAATAATCGTTCATACCAATATAATTATCAGTAATAAGCAAGAAGCTTTTTTCGTACCAATACACAAACTCCGAGAAATCTTGGGCTAACTCTTGCAATATTTTTATCGACTCTTTGTGTTTTTTTGACTTATATAGTATTTCTCCAATAAAGTATTTAGCTTCTGCTCCATTATTATCCTTAGCCATTGCAATTGTTTTCTTAAACTCCTCTTCTGCTTTTTGATAATCAGTTTTTTGCATATATGCTTTACCTAGTTGTAGTTGAGCTTTATTTGTCGCTCCCATTACGATACTTCCACCATTATTGATGATTTCGCGGCAAAAAACAATCACAGAGTCTTGATTGCCAGTAATATAATAAGCATCGGCCAAACCTTGCCATGCAGTAACAATATCTCGCTTATTTTGTGACGAAAACAAAACTGTTCTGAAATTTGTGATTGCATTTCGATAACTCTTATTTGACACTTCAATTGCTGCTGCTCTTAAGGCAGATTTCGTCACGAATGTCGTGCGATTTTCTGCAACTACTTGGTTATAAAATTTCAAAGCATTGGTTTTATCGTTTGAAATATAATACGAATCAGCGATATAATATTTTGCTTCAAAAGAATTGCTACTACTTGAATAGTTTTTGATATATTTTTGAAGGGCGATAATAGCTTTATCGTATTTTTCATTTAGATAAAGATTTTTAGCCGACTCATATTCCAAATTCTCAACAGAACCATTCGCTGGATTTTCTTTTTTGTATTCTTCAACAACAGTCGAAAAGTCTTCTGGACGGCCAACCGAATTTAAACTTTCTTGTAATCCTAATAAGGCATTATCAGCTTCATCAGAACTTCCAAAACTTTGTAAAATAATTTTATAATCAATAATTGCCGCTTCAAAATTTTTCATATTTGAGTAAGCCAAAGCTCTTTTTGATAATGCTTTTGGCATTAAAGCACTTTTAGGACGTTCGCGAACCATCTTACTTAAAATCGTAATCGCACTTTGGTTATTTCCTTTATCAAATTCTAAAGCACCACTTTGATAAAGAGCATCATCAATTAAGCGAGAATTTGGATATTGAACAGAAAGTTTATCAAAAAGTTGTTGAGCTTCTTGATTTTTACCCAAAAAAGTCAGTGTAAGAGCCTTTTGATACATGGCATAATCCTTTTCGGTTTTATTTTCCTTGATGGCTTGGTCGTAGTAAGTGATGGCCTCGCTATAATTCTTTGTTGCCAAGTAGCAGTCGCCTATCCTAACTAGAGCATCTTCAAAATTTTGACGACTGCTTTCGTCTCGTTTCCCTTTTAATAACTCTTTGAAATAAATACTCGCTTGTTTATAATCTTTATTATTATAGTTTAGGTAAGCCAAACCATAACGACTTTTTTGTTTAAGAACATCGTTTGAAGTTGTGAGTACATCTTTATAGAGAGCGTCAGCATCGGAAGATTTAACTGCGTAGGCGGCTTCAGCTTTCCAAAACATGGCATTACTTTTCAATTCACCATCAATTGATAGCAACAGAGATTTATCAAAATACTGAATCGAACGCATATACCGTTCTGCATTAAAATCTAATACTCCCTGATTGTAACATAAGCGTTGATAAGCCAAATTGATTTTGTTTGTACGTTTCTTTAAACCTTCAATATAAGATATTGCCTGAGAATAATTATTTGAGTCAAACAAAACATCGCTTAAAATCTCATTTACCTCATCTTCATATTTTCCGTTTGGATAATTTTTCAAGTAAACTTGTAGCTCATTGATTCCTTGTTGATTATTACCTAAATCAATGGATACTTTAGCGTAATTGAATTGAGCTTCTTCTTTTATAACTTTGTCAAAAGAGGCTAATTTTGCCCTTTCAAAAGCAGCCAAGGCGGCATTTAAGTCATTTACTTTTAATGAAGATATTCCTAAATAATAGGCTGCTTGTTGACCAACTTCTGTATTTAGGGCAGCTATTTTCTTGAAACTCTCTACTGCTTTATCGAATAAATTTGTTTTGTAAAGGCTATATGCATGACGAAAAGTAACTTGATTTGACACCGAACCACGCTTAAAATTTTTATATTTATCATAATACATTGCAGCCTTCACAAAATCATCTTTGAAATAACAAACCTCAGCCGTTACTAAGCAAATATCATCAATTTTCTTACCATTTGGTTTTTCAATAATAGGCTCGGTATAAGCTAATAATTCATCATTTTTCTTTTGAACATATAAAATATTGGCAATCCAATTTGGAATTTCAATACGATATGGATTCACATTTTCAACCCTCTTTAAATCACTTAGAGCAGCATCATAATTTTCATTTTTATAGTTTATTACACCAGCATAATAAGAGGCATGTGATTGATAATCTGAAGAAACAACTTTCACCTCATTAAAAAATGTCAATGCTTCTTGGAGATTATTCGTTTGATGATAAGAAACTGCTAATTTAAACTTCATTTCAAGGGAATGTTGACTATCGCTAGCATCGATAGTTGCCTTTTTGAGATAAACAATCGCCTTATTATAGTCTCCTTGGTCGTAGAAATATTTCCCTAAATCATTGTAAATAACTTTTGCCTTAGGATAATCAGAATGATTAACAACAAAACGCTCAATTTCAATTTCCGCATCAAACGCCTTCGCATACAAGCCCGATAATGCAGAATAATATTCAGCATTAATAAGATTAAACTCGTTTAATTTGAGTGTTTTTTCGGTGAGTTGAATGTATTGCTTGAATTCTTCACGCGATGCGGTATAAACTTTTTTCTGAAAAAGTTCAATCCCTTTATTGTAGTGAAATTCGGGGTCGGTGTATGCAATCGTATTTTGCGAATGCGAAAAATAACTGACTTGTAAGAAAGTTCCTACAAGTACTGCGAAGCGTCGCCCAGTGGAAAGACGCCCTTGAGCAAAAAAATTTTTCATGGAATTAAGGATAGTAAAACAAAAACCAAGTTAGGCAAAAATTATTAAATCAAACAGGATGCCAATTTTATATTTGCGAGAAAAATGAAGTAATTTCATGCAAAAAACGATATTTTTATAAAAAAATTGTTTTACCTATTTC
>JAFEIL010000225.1 GCA_017495105.1 Emticicia sp.
TGCAGACTGACACCAGCCGTGGCTGATGTTGTGGCCAATCGCATCGTCCCAGAAATCGCGATGGCCTTTTTGGTCCCGAGCGGACCAGACAATAGGGCTCATGGAAGACCGGCCATGGCGAACCGTGGGATCAATGATCAGATACCCTTGTTTGTCGTATTGCTGACGCCAAGCAACCGGGTAGTTGTTGACCATGAACACCTTGGGACTGCTGAGTGGAATTGGCATTTGCAGCCCATAAGCGCAATAGTCAAAACCCAAATCATGTGCAAGCACGGAGACCCGGTCGAAGATCTCCTGCTCCGAGCCGTCGTAGAGTGCTAAGGAAAAAAGATCATCCTGCCACTTGGCCATGGGTTGTCTCCTAGTCAATCCAATGCGCAGAAACTGCGATGCGTCGGTTGGAGAGTGCTGTGATTTTGGCAGATTGGCGCTCAAGGCAACTACCAAAAATAGTAGGTCACCAGCATCAGCACTCGCACTGAGCGCTGCATGCCCGCCACAAAACTCTTGTAATTGACAGTTGTCATTTGGTGAGCATTGGCTACGATGGCGTGATCCCCTCCCAACCAGACTAGGCGACAGCATGAACATCATCCGTAGCAGAGATTTCCTAGGCTCCCGGCCATGGGATGCCCTGAACATAGCCACGCTCTCAGGCACAAGCGTTCGTCTGCACTGGACCGATCAGCCTTACATCTGGCACGTCAATGATGGGCAAGAAGTCTTTGCTGTGATGGATGGCGTGGTGGACATGCATTACCGTATTGACGGAATCGAAAAGATCGTCACTTTAGAAACTGGCGACGTTTTTTATGCTGATGTAGGGTGCGAGCACGTGGCACATCCAAGGGGCGCGTCGCGGATTTTGGTGGTGGAGAAAGAAGGTAGCGTTTGAGATGGGTCGCGATAGCGCACATACAAAGGCCCTTTTAGCAGAATCAAGTCAGAGGGCCCACCTAATCTTGATCGGCCTTAATTGTCATGTACTCAAGCCGCCACTGGGTGAGTAGCTTTGCCTTGCTTACAGTGAGATCGTCCTCGGAAATTGACAAGCATTGCTTCAGGGCAATCCCATTCCATTTTCCAGTGCCATGGTCGAAATGTTTTTCTTCGAAGAGATTCGTAACTGCTATTTCGATCTTTTCAACGTCGTATGCGGCTTGCTCTGGATCGTCGCCTGGCGGGTATAGAAGAACGATCTTCAACTCATAGGGACTAAGTTCAGAGCGATCAATTTCCTGGCCGCCATCGACGTCAAAATAGACTGCAGACAACAAGTTGCCAACCGGTTCAATGATTTTTGCCAAGCGTCTATCGACCTTGAACTGAGACAGGCGATTTACGAAGGCATCAGGGAATGCAGTGCGGTTGTAACGAACGCTTAGCCAAGAGCGTAATGCCGATAACGATTTCCCCGGCAGAGCATAGGATGTGTCTGGTGTGAAAGACGCAAGTTCCTTCTTTGGAATTACCCTCTTGGCGGTGGCGACCAGCTCGATTACTGCTCCGCTACTGTTATGCACCGTATCAATGTGGAGAGTGCGTGGTGCTTTAGCCCAGTAATAGTTGCCATCCCCTTTCTGCACACGACGACCAACAATGACTTCGACATCAGGCTCGATCGGCAATGCATCGTTGGCCAGATCGCAGTCGTGACTGATGACAACCACACACGTTAAGTCAGGCGATTCTTGATGCGAAAACCCAAATGCCAGAGCGGCTTCAGGCGTAAGGAGATGACCCTGACGCCAAGGCGTTTCTCTGGTCCAGGTTGCTTCCGCGCCTCCCATCTCGCTCAGACATTCTCATTGAGGGCAGGACGGCCCATCTCTGCAACATCAGGGCGTGAGGAGGATCTGTCGCCTAGTAAAGCATCAAGTTTTGCCCGTGCGGATGCCCCACGCTTCTCTAACCGAATGAGCTTTTCAGCGCTTTCCTTACCATCGGCACCTTGCCCAATGAGTTCAATGAATGACTTTCCATTGGCGACGGTTCGATCAAGCGACAGAGTGGTTGGCTTGAACCCTGCTTCAATAAACACCCGTGCTGCTGCTGCCAGATGTACAAGTTTCCCTTGATGCTGCTCTTTGGGGACTTCACCGTTGAGCCAGTTGTAGAGCGTTTGACGTGATACACCGAACACTGCAGGCAAGTAGGACATGGTCCGATCAAAACCAGTTTTGACTTCCTTCATCAGTTCCGTGTACGGGGCGTAGATTTTCTGCGCAGTCGTCTGCCCAATCTTCAGAATCGCGAAAGGGCTATAACCTTGTCGTGTCATTACAAATTGCACGCCTTCGACCCCACCAGTGCCGCTTCCTCCAAAATACGGTAAAGGGCGACCTTCAGCTGTGGTCGCGCGAATGTGAATCGCCGGGACTGATCGATAGTGAGGATAAGCGTTGAGGTCCGCAACGGGAATTGCAAGTCCGAGCATGATCAATTATCCCAAGTTGTAAACGCGTGAGGGGTTGCCGTTGCCCTAAATGCAGCGCCGATGACCTTATGGATCGCATCAAGGTGTTCGGCCACGGCCTTCTTGGAAAATACTTCTCTACCCTCCACGCACCCATCGTTGTCGAGGATGGCGCTGTTTCCAATATAAGACGTAAATTTTTCCGAAATCCGCATATTCCCCGGCTGTATGTCCGGAGGGAATGCTAGCGGGCCTTCCTGAATGGCGACTCGACTTAACAGCTTAATGTTCTCGATTTCGTTCATTGCCTCAGTAAACGCATAGATTGGGCGTCCGGTGAGCCGTGAATTCATCCCCTTGACTTGATCGACGAGGTACTGCTCTATCGTTTCGCCAGTTTGCGGCATTACTCGGTCCAGATAGCGGAGTCCAACACGCTCAGTGAATGCGAGCTTCATTGCGTTATCGACGATGCTCAGTGCATCCAGGAAACAGGTCGAAAAAGCCTCGAAATGGCCGTAATTGGTTGACTGAAGAGTGAGGCTCTGCCCATCAAGGATGAACGTATGAGTCTTTTCAACGTTGCCGAATAGGAATCTTTCCTGTTGCACAGGCGTTGGAGCTGGTGGCTGTCCATCCTGGGCCGTGATCTGGATCGAGATGATATTTTGACGTTCGAAGTCGGGGTAGCCAGCCTGACGTAGGCTTTCTTGGATGCTGGGCAAGAAATCGCCAAGCTTCAAAATGGGGTTGAACCTCACCTGGGCGAGCGTTAGATAGACAGGCGGATTCTTGAGTGGGGTTCCCATCGTTTGAATACCTTCATTATTTCGATCTGACAGTTTACACTGCGGTTTACATTTGTGCAATTACCCCCTTCAGTCAGTCTCGAATCCGCCATTTTTAAACTAAGGAAATAATTTTTAGCAGTAAAAAGCCCGGAATCCCGGGCTTTTGGTTATTTGCAAACTTGAGAAAATTTGCACGACTTATGAGAACTGTAGGTTCTCATAGGTCATGCAAAGTCTGACTTATAGAAATCAATCGTGTTTTCATGGATTATGAGAATAACCAGTTTTTAAAATCTCACGAACATGCAAAGATCTTACGGTAACCATTCTCCTTAGCAACCTTCTACAAACCAGACGCTCCACGGCGCGTTGTTTTCACGCTCTGGATGACCGGGTAAGGAGATGATCTGGCATGGATTGCCTGCTAGGGTGCTGAGTTGCCCGCAAACCTAAGAGCAGCTAACAGCCAGTGTCCTCCCGGTCCGTTTTGAAGTGGTGTTCGCAAAGCGTACGAGGCCCCAACAGATGGCGCTTCCCACCAGAAGAAGACTCATCGACACTGCGACCACTTCCAACAAGTGCGATGCGGGCATGCAGTGCGCGAATCCAGTCAATGGACATGCCGGTGGTGAATGTCCGGGAAGTGCCCATGTTTGTGCGTGATCGTCAAATGCCTGTGCTGATGCAAATGCGGCTCGTGCCCATCCCAGTGGAAGTCGTGCAGATGTTGGTGGTGCTCATCGTGTACGTGGGCGTGGCTGTGCTCCATGGTCTCATGAGTATGTTCATGCTCATGCCGCTCCGACAGATGCAGCCATACACCAAAGCCCATCAGCGCACAGGCGATCCAGAAGGCGAGGCCCACCGAATCACCCAGCCACACCACCGACACCAGCGCGCCCGCGAATGGCGCCACCGAGAAGTACGCTCCCGTCCGGGCCGTGCCCAACCCCCGCAGGGCCAGTACGAAAAGCACCAGGCTGATGCCATAGCCCAGCAGGCCGACCGCCATCGCGGCGAGGATCGTGGAGGATTCTGGCCTTACATTTCCCAGCGCCAACGCGATGGCGACATTCACCACACCCGCCACCAGACCCTTGCTTCCCGCAATGAAAAGAGCGTCCGATGCCGATACCTTGCGGGTGAGGTTGTTGTCCACGGCCCAGCACAGGCAGGCCAGCACGATCCATCCTGCACCCCAGCTCCATCCGGATGCAGCTAAGCCTCCCGGCCACGAGAGTATGACTCCCCCAGCCACAATCGCCAGCATCCCCAGCACGATCCGCCGGTCAGCGTTCTCCTTGAAGGCCACCCAGGTCAGCACAGCGGTCATCACCGCTTCCAGATTGAGCAATAAGGATGCTGTCGAGGCCGCAGTTTGTTGCAGTCCCACCATCAGGGCCACGGGCCCCAACACACCCCCGAAGAGAATTGCACCCGCGAGCCAGGGCCATTCACCCGCTTGGAGGCCCGTGGCCTGCCATCCCCGGTCTCGCAGCAGCCGGAGAGTGATCAGACCGATGCCGCTGCCCAGGTACAGGAGCCCTCCGAGCAGCACAGGTGGCACCGATCCCAGCAACTGCTTGGCCAGTGGGGTACTCAGCCCAAACAGGACCGCCGCCCCCAAGGCAAAGCCGACGCTCGCGGTCATAGGTACTTGGTGATTTCGCGGAATTCCTCCAGCGATGCTGGCTGCACCGTGCTTTTGGCATCCACCATATGCGTCAGACACTGATCCATGTGGTCCTGAACGAGGGTTCTCTTCGCCTGAGTGATCGCCTTCTCCACCGCCTGTAACTGCTGTACGACATCCAAACAGGGTTTGCCGTCTTCTAGCATCTTCACAACGCTGCTCAAATGACCGCCAGCGCGGCGCAGGCGTTTGATCACAGCGGGGTGGGTGTCGTGGATGTGCATGGTGAATGAACTTGAAAGGAGATGATAAACCTCCCCCTCAGGATACAATAGAGCTGATAGATTTGCCTCAATCCCATGTTTCAATCCCACCGATTGCCTATTACCCGTCCCGCCTGGTTTCCAGCAGGACGAATGCTAGCTATGGCGATCGCGCTGGTCCTGTTGTTCGGTGCATTGGTTACTCCCTTGGGGCTAGTTAACTCGCACGGATTGGCCGCAGTGTCCGCGCTTGACCACGGTGACGCCTGGTCAGGGGACGACGATCATGGACACAGTCATGAAGAAGACGACCAGAAATACCCGAGCAGTCATGCTCACCACGGGGGCGATCATTCCCATGAACACGCCCACGCCCTGCCTGTTGGTCTGCCCAGTTTGAGTGGGCCGGCTGGAATCTGGCAGTCAAGGCCCATTGATTCCGTTACTTGGCCGTCGCTCGACGGTCTAGATCGCCCCCCGCGCGCCTGATTCTTGGCGATTTTTGCGGGTCCGGGCGGCGGTTGCTGCCTGTCCTCTCCTATTTCTCTTTCGGAGTATTCATGCACCGCTTTTTTCTTGATCGGTTGTGGGTCGCGCCATGGGCGCGTTCTGACCACACCATTGCCAACCTAGTGGCGTTGGCCCTTCTGCTACTGATTTCACCTGACGTCTTTGCCCACGCCGTCACTCAAGGCGACAAGGGCTACATCCAGGAAATCTCGGGCGTGCATTTGCTGCCCTTCACTTACTTGGGGGCCAAGCACATGATGACGGGGTACGACCACATCCTGTTCCTGTTCGGAGTGATCTTCTTTCTTTATAGGTTCAAGGACATCGCCCTCTATGTGAGCTTGTTTGCCATCGGACACTCCACCACGATGCTGCTCGGCGTGTACTTCAGCATTGGCATCAGCAGCTACATCATCGACGCCATCATTGGCCTGTCGGTGGTTTACAAGGCGCTGGACAACCTGGGTGCCTTTCAGAGCTGGTTCGGCTTTCAGCCCGACACTAAGGCGGCCACACTCGTCTTCGGTCTCA
>JAFEIL010000064.1 GCA_017495105.1 Emticicia sp.
GTTTTTATCTTTACTTTGTGCAAAAGCAAAATGAACAAAAAATAGAAAACCAATAATCGGAAAACGTTTCATTGTGTAAAATTAATGAGATTGATGGAAATATTGTATCAAATATCACGCCAACAACTACTTTACTTCATCTTGAATTTAAACGAATTTCGAGAGTTAAATCGTTTGTTTGGTGTTTGATTAATTGGTTTTAGCTATTTTAAGCCATATATAATCAATAATAATTTTTTTAGTGAATCAATAGGTGGTAATTTTGTGATCATTTCAAAGTGAATGATTCAAGTATCACTTGTTGCCTCGGCGGTCCGATTTAGTTGGGGATACTCGAAAAAATATTCTTCATTATCAATTATTCATTAAAATAAGATGTCAATCGACTTAAAAATAAAGCAACTTGCTAAAGATTATGCTGCTGAGGTAGTGGCCAATCGACGTTATTTGCACACAAATCCAGAGCTGTCGTTTCAAGAATATAACACGGCCAAATTTGTGGCACAAAAACTCAAAGATATTGGTCTGACTCCGCATGAAGGTATCGCCAATACAGGAGTAGTTGCCATTATTGAAGGCCGAAACCCTTCGAGCAAAGTAATCGGCCTGCGTGCAGATATGGATGCTTTACCGATTTTTGAAAAAAACGATGTGCCCTACAAATCGCAAAATGAAGGTGTCATGCATGCTTGTGGACATGATGCTCATACATCATCGTTGCTTGGTACGGCTAAAATTTTGCATCAACTAAGAGAAGATTTTGAAGGAACAATAAAACTCATATTTCAGCCAGCCGAGGAAAAAGCTCCGGGAGGAGCATCAATTATGATTAAAGAAGGTGTGCTTGAAAATCCTTCGCCTGCAAGCATGCTTGGGCAACACGTAGCCCCCAACATTCCAGTTGGGAAAATTGGTTTTCGTGAAGGAATGTACATGGCCAGTACCGACGAAATTTATATGACCATCAAAGGTAAGGGTGGACATGGTGCAATGCCTGACCAACTTATCGACCCAGTTTTGATTGCCTCGCACGTCATAGTTTCGTTACAACAAATCATTTCACGTAATCGTAAGCCAGCTAACCCGTCGGTGCTATCGTTTGGGCGTTTTATTGCCGATGGCGTAACCAATGTAATTCCGAATGAAGTTACAATTCAAGGAACGTTCCGTTGTATGGATGAAGAATGGCGAGAAGATGGTTTGCGTAGAATGAAAAAAATGGCGGAAGGTATTACCGAAGCAATGGGCGGTGTTTGCGAATTTGAAATAGTGAAAGGTTATCCTTTCTTAAAAAATCACCCAGAACTTACTCGTAGAATTAAGGCCGAAGCCACTACTTTTATGGGGCAAGAAAATGTAATTGACCTTGACCTTTGGATGGCAGGCGAAGACTTTGCTTTCTACTCGCAAGTAGTTGATTCGTGTTTTTACCGACTCGGTACTCGTAACGAAGCTCGTGGAATTATATCAGGAGTTCATACACCAACTTTTGATATTGATGAAGCTGCTCTCGAAATAGGCCCAGGTTTAATGTCTTGGCTTGCAATCCGAGAATTGGCTATGTAAAGTTTAATTCAACCAAAAGTATGTTAATTAGCCCAATTATGCGGTTTAATCTACTACTTACAGGATTTTTTTATTAAAATATATTATGGCACTTTTTTTGTACTTCACCCATTAAATAAGAATTATCTCAAAAGATTGTTTTTTGTTAATTATTGAGTGAAATCTGGCAAAAAAGCTATTATATGCGTATTTTGATTATTATCATACAAGTCTGTGGTGGATTGACTTTTATTCCTTGGTTTATAATATCAGGCTTATCATTTATGGTTTTTGATAGACCTAGCTCTATCAAAAAAGCTTTTCCTTGGTTCTTGATATTTTTGATTTTTTCATACCCATTTGTAGTTTCTGGAAGTTATTGGTGGGCGTGGTCAAATGTGATCAATGGTGATTATAAAATAGGTTGTATGTGGAGCTTCGTGCCAATTATTGTTTTTATTTTTGGCTATATGATTATCACACAAAGAACCGATTTATTAAGTAAATATAAGAGAAGTTAATAAAATATTGATTTCATAGAAAAAGCCTAATAACGAATTTATTATCAGGCTTTTTCTATTTGCGATGTATTTTAAAAGAAGTTTACTGAGGATTTATTGACAGTTTAACTTAAACTTACTAGAAAAGTTTTAGATTTTAACTATAAAGCACGTCCTATATGGTTTAGTTTCTGTTAGAAAATAAATTTGGCCTTAGCATTGTCCTATTGTCCGACATGGATATGTTTATTTGTTGTATTTTTCACAATCAGGCTTTAATTGTCGAGCTTGCAGTATCACAATACAACTTTTTTCAGTGTGTTAAAAGTGAATTTTAAATCATACTTTTGAAAAAACAAAAAAAGGCTAGTCTGTAAACTGGCCTTTTGTGCTTATTAAATTGCTACTCGTTCTTAGTCGATGCCATAGTATCGTCTTTCTGTGCTACCACTTTAGAAATATTTGTTGACGAAAATCTATTTTTTTGCACTTTCAATTCTTACCCATTTTTACCCTCAATAAACTCACCCAATGTAGTAATTTTATCGTTTAATGGATTAGTATAAAACCATTTTTAATTACATAGGGCTTAATTTCCTGTGTCGTGGGCTTCCAACTTAGCCGTTTGTCCAACTTTAATTTTTGCATGACTGGCAATGTTTCCTGATATATTCTTTACTTCAACTTTGGCCGTATCAATTGACTTACAGCCATTTTTAATTACACTTAAATAATAAGTATATTGTCCTACTGTCAAATCCTTGATAGTTGTTTCCGGTGAGTTTGAAGTAAAATCGGTTGGAGGGAGTGTCCAGCGATACATTACTCCAATTTCAGCGTCAGCCGATTTTAGTTTCACAGGTTCCCCAAAACAAAATTGTCCACCTATCGCTATAGCTTTGGGTTTTTCCTTGACCATCAGCTTTACTTTTCCGATTATTGTCGAGCCGTTTTTCTTGATAGTGAAATTGTAGAAACCAGCCTGAAAAGGAGTTATTTTTTCGAGTCTAATTTGCTGGGAAAGCGAAGTGAAGCCTGCTGGACCCTTCCACGAATAGATAGCATCTTGCCCAAAATCAGGCGTCGAAAGTACGATATTGTTATTTTCACAGACATATGCCGTCGAAGTTTTTGAGTCTTCTGTATTCACAAATTTGCGATAATAAGGGACTGCTTCTCCTTCTTCAAATGAAAAAAACGACATTTCTGATGTATCTTTCTCAATAGCAAAACTATTATTTGAGGCTAAAAGATTAGTAGGCTTTTCGATTTTTTGAAAAAAAGAATCAGTTTTTCTTTGGGTAAATATAGTGTTTTCATGCAATGCAATCGTAAAAGTTATCATCATACATAAGCAAAACGTTTTATTGATAGCCATGACAAGAGTTAATATTTATGGGAAATTTGACAATCGCACGCTTGAGTCCAATAAGTTTATAGCCAAGAAGGTATTCTGAGAAAAATACTTCTGATAATAGAAATAACATAAACTTCGTAACACAATCGAATTACGTTTTCATTTGGTTAAAAACCGTGCCAAATACGGCTTGTCCAGAAGTAATTTGATATATAAATAAAAAATCATAGTATAATCTGATTATCAACAAATTTTATAAAACAAAAAAACTTCATTGATTTTTTGTCAATGAAGTTTTGAAGTGGTATTTTTTATTCAAAAAATGCGAGAATGAGTTGCCGAGTCGGATTAACTTATTTTCTACGTTTTACCAAAAATGCCGAAAGTATTGGGTCAAAGCCTTGATTGATATCTGCCTCAATGAAATCAATTTTATATTGTCCGCATTTGAGTTTCAAATCATGGTAAAACTCCTTGATAGCGGTTTGATATTGCTCTTTTACTTGTGATGGCTGGGCTTTTACTTTTTCTCCAGTTTCTAAATCTACAAATTCGTACGGACGTTCTTCAAAATTAAACTCTTCTTCGGTATTTTTATCTGTCACATGAAAGAGCAAAACTTCGTGCATATTGTGGCGAAGGTGCTGCATCGCCGAAAACAATCTTTCCGAATTATTAATGTCATCAAACATATCGCTGAAAATCACTACTAATGAGCGTTTGTGAATCTTTTCAGCAATTTCGTGAAGTGTTTCAACTACCGTAGTTCGTTTTTGTGGTTTAGGCTTTTGTAAGAGGGTCTCTAAATCCATAAAAATCTTATGAATGTGCGAAGGTGTAGATTTGATTGGAGTCTGAATTTCGATTCCGTCTGAAAATGTGAGCAGACTCACAGCATCACGTTGCTTTTGGAGCATATAGGCCAATGCTCCCGCCGCCATCGTGCTAAAGGTTATTTTACCATTTGTTTTTTCGGGATAATACATCGACGACGACGTATCAATCAAAATATGACATCTTAAATTAGTTTCTTCTTCGTAACGCTTAACATATAAACGGTCGGTTTTTCCGAAAACCTTCCAGTCGATATAGCGAGTGCTTTCGCCAGTATTGTACAGACGATGCTCGGCAAATTCAACCGAAAATCCATGAAATGGTGATTTATGAAGACCAGTAATGAAGCCTTCAACCAACTGCTTTGCCAAAAATTCGACATTGCCGTACTCACGTATTTTCGCTAAATCTAACATTATTTTAATCTCTGTTTATTATTCGTATGTTTTTGATAGCTGTGAAGAGCATCGGCTTAACTATTTTTTTTCTTCTTCACCCCCAATTGGATAGGTGTTTTTGTCTTCGATTTTTTCTTTTTTGGTTTTGGTGTGTATTTTTTCGACACAATTGGCGGAGTTATGACCGTGATTTTATCCTCTTCTTCTGGAGGGCCAATCAGTTCCGTTGAGTTTTCGATGATACTTTCAGGGCGATTAATCATTACTATCCCATTATCACCAACTACCATTACTTTTACTTTAGCGGTGCCAGTCTTGAACATTTCCAGTTGCTTGGCTCCATCGTGCGAGACATCTAAAATCCTACCTCGAACAAAAGGACCTCTATCATTAACCCTAACAATACACCATTTATTGTTGGCCAAGTTTGTTACTTCAAGCATCGTACCAAAAGGCAATGACGGATGGGCACAAGTGAACCCTCTTTTCTTTAAAATTTCACCACTGGCAGTTTTTCTACCATAAAATTTATTGCCATAGTATGAAGCTTTTCCAAACGATTCGGAACCTAAAACTGGGGTTTGACTATATAAAAATAGAGGTTTTACTACGAAAAATAGGAAAAAAAAGACTATTTTCTTCAATATCATTATTTTCTGAAATTGGTTGCTAACTGCATAGTTACGAATTTTTTTGCAATTTCAGAAACAAAAAAAGATTTTGCTCTACCACAAAAAACATTCATCAATATTGGTTTTGTTTTATTTGAAATATAAATAATATTATTTTTAACTAAAAAACGTTATAAAAATTTTTCATAAAAGTAATTAAATCATATATTTGAAATTCATTCTAAACTCTAAAACCTAAAAGGATTGTGGAAAGAGAAGACAGAGACAAAATTTACTCGAAGCGTGTGAGAGCGGGCAAACGTACTTATTTTTTCGATGTAAGAAGCACCCGTTCGAGTGATTATTACCTAACTATTACTGAAAGCCGTCGTTTTCAAAAAGATGGTGGATTTGTGTTTGAAAAGAGCAAAATGTTTGTTTACAAAGAGGATTTTAACAAATTTCTCGAAGCTCTTCAAGAAACCGTTGACCACATCAAAGCCGAGTTAATGCCTGACTATGATTTCGACCAATTTAAGCATGATGAAATTACGGCTAACACCGAAGCCGTTAATGCTGGAAATGACGATTATGCAAGTAGTGGCTCAGACCTAAAGTGGGAATAGTATCTCTGTAACAGTTTTTTTGTGATTGAGCAGCACTCTACTCATTCACTTAAATATCTTTTTAAATGCCTTTCAGTCGAGGTGTTTAGAAAGATATTTTTTATTTGAATAAGAGTAAATGTTCTCCATTTTCTTAAGGTACTATACTTAATTTTCAAGCTTTTTAACATTCAATAACCAAAACAATCTACTTAATTATGATTTGATAATTGAAAACAGGGTTTGTTCATAAAAATAAACTTACTTAAAAATTGCTGGTATTAACTTCCA
>JAFEIL010000389.1 GCA_017495105.1 Emticicia sp.
AATAATAACCCTAAAACTTACCGCAAAAAAATGGAAAAATAAACCAATATCATGTTTAGTATTTTTTTAGGTTCAAGAAATAATATCAGTGGCGTTTACAACGTTTTTATAAAAAAATATCATTAGCTTGCACATGACATTTTTTTTTCATCTATATTTAAACCAAATTTGCTAAAAATACTTCTTTACATTGTCAATTAAGCTATAAAACAAACATATTCGCATGAAAAAAATTGCCATTCTATTTGTTTCTTTCTTTTCTCTTGCTGTTTCTTCTTGTAAAGAACAAGTTGTACCTGTTTCTGAAAAAATCAAGAAAACATGGACAGCCAACATCATTAAAGAAGGAAGTGCTACGGTTTTCACAAAAGGTGCCCCATCTAACACAAAACCTGGTTATTCGTCGTTTACATTAAATTTACTTATCGCTCCCTCAGTTACTTTAAAAGAAGCTGATGGTAATACTTTTACGGGTCAGTACGAATTAGTTGGCGACACAAAATTAGTATTGAAAAACCTTACGCCAGTTCCAACAGGTACGGGTGGTACTATCGAATTTACTATCAATTCTGTAACAGATACAGCCTTGGATATTACTCGTACAACTACCAGCCAAAAAACAGGTGGAACGATTAATAACTATAATTTAGTTACTCAATAAAAAAATATCAAAATATTTTAGAAGAAAGGTGAGCTGAAGAGTTCGCCTTTTTTTGTCGAACGAAGTTGAGCATCGTTCGATAGAAATGTTAATTATCGTAAGATTTTAGAATTTTTGCTAAATAAATTCTAAAATCTTCATCAATTTTGCACCATGGAAAGAACAGAACTAAATACACTTGGCGAATTTGGCTTAATCGACCGAATCAAATCAAAATTTACGAATAAAAACGCCGAAACTATCAAAGGTATTGGCGATGATGCCGCCGTAATCGACATTGGCAATAAATATATGTTGGTTACGACAGATATTCTTTTTGAAGGCATTCACTTCGACCTTTCTTATACGCCATTACGTCATTTGGGATATAAAGCAGTTGCCGTAAACATTTCGGATATTGCAGCCATGAATGGCATTGCCAAGCAGATTACTGTAACTATTGGTCTAAGCAATAGAATTTCGGTTGAAGCCATCGATGAACTTTACGAAGGAATAAAATTTGCTTGCGATAACTATAACGTTGACTTAATCGGTGGCGATACGAGTGCCTCGGCATCGGGCTTTGTGATTTCGATTACGGCTATGGGCTTTGTTGATAAAGATAAAATTGCTTATAGAAACGGTGCAAAACCTAACGACATTCTGTGTGTGACTGGCGATTTGGGTGCAGCTTATTTTGGACTACAAACTTTAGAGCGAGAAAAACAAGTGTATTTAGCAAACCCAAATATGCAACCCGAACTCACCGAAAAAGAATATTTAGTTGGAAAACTTCTTAGACCCGAAGCTCGCACCGACATCATTCATGAACTCTTCGATAAGGGTGTAGTACCTTCTTCGATGATTGATATTTCTGACGGCTTGGCTTCCGAATTATTGCATATATGTACGCAGTCAGGCGTGGGTGCGATGGTTTTTGAAGATAAACTTCCGATTGAAGATATTACGATGCTCGCAGCTACTGAATTTAATGTAAGTCCAATTACAGCGGCACTTAATGGCGGAGAAGATTATCAACTATTGTTTACCGTAAAACAATCAGATTTTGATATAATTAAGAATATGAGCGATGTTTTACCAATTGGATATATGACACAAGATACCGCAGTTTTACTCGCACTCAATAGCGGAGGAACTGCTGCTATCAAAGCACAGGGCTGGAATCATCTGTAATAAAAAAATCCAGTAGGCTAGTTTGAATCGATTTAAAACTCCCAAAAATTTAATGTTTTTTTGGGAGTTTTGTTTTTAATTTCAATCATACCAATACCAATTTCTAATACATAAATAACTAAACTTAAAATAATTTTATCTTCCCACGAATATGGCATACTTTTTCTCGCAGAAAATTGTTTTATTTGTATCCGTTTAAAATTCAACCCTACTCAAAATGCAAAGACGTTCGGCAATAAAAAATATTGCCCTAACGATTGGTGGTACAATAGTGCTACCTTCGTGGGCAAACGCATGGAACAAAGAAGCTATCGCAAATACTTCTTTAAAGATTTCAGCATCGCAAGAAAATCTACTGGCAGAAATCGTCGAAACGATTATTCCCAAAACAGATACTCTCGGAGCAAAAGACCTCAATGTGCAACAGTTCACAATTAAGATGGTAGCCGATTGCTACGATAAAAAATCGCAAGAAACTTTCTCGAAAGGTTTTGATTTAGTTGATGTTGCCGCAAAAAGAGATTTCTCAAAAACTTTCATTGAATGTGATGGCAAACAAAAATTAGATATTTTAAATAAAATGTCTAATTCGGAAAATAGCGATGAAAAAGGTTTTGTACGTTTAGTAAAAAACCTCACGATTCAAGGCTACCTCAACTCAGAATACGTAATGACTAAGCTACGAATTTTTGAATTTGCCCCAGCTCGCTATCACGGCTGTGTACCTGTCAAAAAGTAGACAGTTTATAGTCGTCAGTTGGCAGAATAAACGCAATTTTCCCTAAACCACCAACTGAAAACTGTGAACTTTAAAAGTATTCACTCATTCAAAATTAGATTCTAAAAATGTCAAACATAAATATAGATTCAGTAAAAGCCCAAACATTCGATGCCATTGTCATTGGCTCGGGAATAAGTGGCGGCTGGGCAGCAAAAGAGCTAACTGGCAAAGGATTACGCACACTCGTATTGGAGCGTGGACGTGAAGTAAAACACGTAACCGATTATCCGACTACCATGAAACAACCTTGGGAATTTGAACATCGTGGGCAAATCACCAAAGAATTACGTGATGCTAACCCAATTATCAGCAAATGTTACGCTTTTTATGAAGGAACAGAGCAGTTTTTTGTGAAAGATGCCGAACATCCTTACGTACAAGAAAAACCTTTCGACTGGATTCGTGGCTACCAAACTGGCGGTAAATCATTGATGTGGGCAAGACAAACCCAACGTTGGTCAGAATTTGATTTTGATGGCCCAGCCCGTGATGGTTTTGCCGTTGATTGGCCGATTCGCTACTCCGACCTTGCTCCGTGGTATAGTTATGTAGAGAAATTTGCGGGTATTTCTGGAAATAAAGATGGTTTGGCAAGTTTGCCCGACGGTGAATTTTTGCCACCTCACGAAATGAATTGCGTTGAAAAGCATTTCAGTCAAGAAGTAGCCAAAAACTATAAGGATCGTCACATCATTATGGGGAGAGCGGCTCATCTGACTCAACCCAAGCAAATTCACTTCGACCAAGGGCGTGGCACTTGTCAGCACCGCACTATTTGCGAGCGTGGCTGTCCGTATGGTGGATATTTCAGTAGTAACTCCTCTACTTTACCATGGGCAGCTCGTACTGGAAAAATGACACTTCGCCCAAATTCGGTTGTTCATTCTATCATTTATGATGAAAAGAAGGCGGGGGCCGCCAACGGCAAAGCTTCGGGCGTTAGAGTAATTGATGCCAACACTAAGGAAATGATTGAATATTATGCAAAAATCATTTTTGTAAATGCCGCAGCTCTAAATTCAAATCTTATTTTACTGAATTCTACATCGAGTCGTTTCCCGAACGGACTTGGTAATGATAGCGGAGTATTGGGCAAATACGTAGCATTCCATAATTATCGTGCAACAATAAATGCTGAATACGAAGGTTATTTAGAAAGCATGACCGACGGTCGTCGCCCGAATTCGCCTTATATTCCACGTTTCCGCAATGTATTTAAGCAAGAAACTGACTTTTTACGTGGTTACGCCGCAGGTTTTTCGGCAGGTCGCTATCAACGTGACGATAGAAGTGCTTTGGGCGAAGACTTGAAAAATGGTATTTTAAACCCATACCTAAATAATGTTTGGAGTGTTGGTTCACACATGATGGGCGAAACGATTCCGAAAGAAAGTAATTTTGTAGCTTTAGATAAAACTTTGCTTGACCCTTGGGGAATTCCACAATTAAAAATCTCGGTCGATTATGACAACAACGATGTAAAAATGACCAAAGATTATTTCGAACAAATGAGTGAAATGTTTACGAAAGCTGGTTTTAAAAATATAAAAACCAACGATTCGAACCGTACTCCAGGTCTCGATATTCATGAAATGGGTGGCGTAAGAATGGGTAAGGATCCTAAAACTTCAATATTGAATAAGTGGAATGCTTTACACAATTGTAAAAACGTTTTCGTAACTGATGGAGCTTCAATGACATCAACTTCAACTCAAAATCCATCATTGACTTACATGGCAATGACTGCTCGTGCGGCAGATTATGCAGTGAAAGAAATGAAAAAAGGGAATTTGTAATAAAACAATCCGTCATTTTCTAAAAAATATGACGGATTTTTTAGAATATATATTTTTCAATATATTTTGAATGTTTTATTATTATCATTTATTCAAAATATTATATTTTAGTTTTTCTATAAATTCCTCCCTAATTTTGGATTTTTAAATATTTGACAAGAGAAAATGCAAAAACTCCTTTTTATAGACCGTGACGGTACAATTATAGATGAGCCAAAAACTGATTTTCAGATTGATTCGCTCGAAAAATTAGAATTTCTTCCGAAAGCACTTTCAAACCTTCGTAAAATCGCCGAAGAAACGGATTATCAGTTTATTATGGTAACAAACCAAGATGGACTCGGAACGGAATCCTTCCCTGAGGATACTTTTTGGCCTGCACATAATAAGATGTTGAAAACAATGGAAAATGAAAACATTCATTTCTCAGCCATCCACATTGACCGAAGTTTTCCGCACGAAAATCTGCCAACCCGTAAACCTGGAACGGCTTTATTAAGTGAGTATTTTGATGCTGAAAAGAGTGGAAACTCCCGATATGACTTGGCAAACTCTTATGTAATTGGCGATAGAGCTACTGATGTACAGTTGGCAGTAAATTTAGGTGCGAAAGCGATTTTTATTACTGATGGATTGACCAATAATCTAATTGAAGGCTTTACACCTGAGCAAAAAGAAACAACTAAATTAGTAACAAACAACTGGGACGAAATTTATGAGTTTTTGAAACTTCCGCAACGTATTGCTTTTATTGAGCGAAATACTAAGGAAACAAAAATTAAAATTGAGTTAAATCTTGATGGAACTGGAAAATCTGAGATTCATACAGGACTAGGTTTTTATGACCACATGCTCGACCAAGTAGCCAAACATTCGGGTACTGATTTGAAAATTTTTGTAGAAGGTGATTTACATATCGACGAACACCACACTATCGAAGATACAGCTTTGGCACTTGGTGAAGCGTTTTTGAAGGCATTAGGAGATAAAAAAGGCACAAATCGATATGGTTTCTTGCTACCAATGGACGAAGCTTTGGCTCAAGTAGCCATTGATTTTTCGGGTCGTCCATGGTTGGTTTGGGATGCTAGTTTCAAACGTGAAAAAATCGGAGAAATGCCCACAGAAATGTTTTATCATTTCTTCAAATCATTTTCGGATACTTCAAAATGCAATCTTAATATCAAATGTGAAGGTGATAACGAACACCATAAAATTGAAGCAATTTTCAAAGGTTTCGCAAAATCTATCAAAATGGCAGTGAAGAGAAATTTGAACGAGATGAATTCACTTCCAAGTACGAAAGGGGTTTTGTAGTGAACGTTGGGAGGGTTTTGAACCCTCCCAACGTTATCAAATACCTATAAATCTACCTAATCTTTGTTTGAATTATGAAATTCGTTTTTTTTATATTATTAACATTAAATACTGTATTTACTTTTGGTCAGACAGAAAAATCCTCTAAAATAAAATTTAGGGATAAAGAATTTTGGATGATTAATCCTCCTAATTGCCAATTACTTTATGATAGTGTTTTTATTGATGAAACTGAAATAACTAATTTGAATTGGTTGGAGTATATGTTTTATGTTAAAAGGGACTCTTCTCAAGAATTTTATAAATCTCAATTAATAGATTCCACTTTTAATTTGAATATTGGTAGTTTTGAATATTCACATCATCCACGTTTTAGAAATTATCCTGTTGTTGGTGTAAGCTATG
>JAFEIL010000023.1 GCA_017495105.1 Emticicia sp.
ATACACTATTACCTCTCTCCGAAGCTCATTAAGTTATAGTTTGAGGAAAAACGCGGCTGTTGAACATAATTTCACACCACTTTCCATTAATTTAATTAAACCTAAAAATATCAGTGAAGAGTTTCAGTTACTAATAGATCGAAGTATTAATGCTGGAAATATTCCAGATTTAGTTAGATATTTAAAGATTTTAGAAACTCGACTAATTTTAGGTGGTCAATATAATATCGTTTATACACCAATTCAAGTTCCCAAAAGTCGGCATTATTTCTATTTAAATGCAGGAGTTGATATTGCAGGGAATATTGCAGGTTTACTTACAAAAAAACAAGCTGATGGCTCAAAACAAATCGCTAAAACTGTTTTTGAGCAGTATGCCCGATTCGATTTAGAGACTCGTTATTATATAGACCTTACACCAAGCATCAGATTGGCCAATAGGGCAATTCTGGGATATGGTTTGCCTTACGGAAATTCAAAGAATTTACCTAATCAGGTAAAACAATATTTTGTTGGTGGTAGCAATAGTATTAGAGCATTTAGAGCAAGATCTATTGGCCCTGGTGATTATAACATCATTGGCGATAGTACCTCTATTTTTACGACTGCTTATGGAGATGTGAAACTCGAACTCAATAGTGAGCTACGCATAAAAGTAACTCAAATCATTAATTTAGCGACCTTTATTGATGCCGGTAATATTTGGTTAACAAAATATTACGAAGATTCTGGTTTTCCGAAAAGTAGCACTTTAGGCAAGGATTTTTATAAACAATTGGCAGTTGGTGGAGGTGTTGGTTTACGCCTTGACTTTACCTTTGTAAAACTCCGCCTTGACCTTGCCAGTCCCTTTTGCAAACCGTGGCTGCCCGAAGGCGAGCGTTGGGTAATGAAAGATATTAAACCCTTTGAGAAAGCATGGCGAAAACAGAATTTGATTCTGAATATTGCTGTCGATTATCCGTTCTGATTTACCAATAAACCAAAAAAGGAAGACCTCACTTTAAGTGAAGTCTTCCTTAAAAGATTCCTTAGAAAACCCTTTTATCTGATATTACTCAGCGTCTTTCCAACGATATTCTACTTTATCTTCCATGAATTCTTCCAAGGCAACTGAAGTTGGCTTTGGTTGACGCTCATAGAATCTTGAGATTTCGATTTGCTCACGGTTCTCAAAAATTTCTTCTAAATTATCAATATTTGAAGCAAATTCACCCAATTTCTGAGTTAATTCTTCTTTAGTTTTTACAGCCACTTGTCTAGCACGTTGCGATGCAATATATACCGACTCATAAACATTACCTGTTTTAGCAGCTAATTTATCAACGTCTCTTGCAATGATTGAAGGATTTATTGCCATATTTTTATTTTTGCCCCTTACTTTCAAAGGAACTTTATTTTTGATTTACTTAAAATCTATATTTACAAAACACTTGTCAATTCAACTTTTACCAGCTTTTTCGTCTTTTTTAGTTGCGGCATCCTCTTTCTCTTTAGCAACTCTTGCGGCTTCTTTAGCTTTTAATTCTTTAACTTCCTGCTCGAATTTAACTGCTTTTTCTAAACCTTTTCCAGCACCCTCATATACTTTTTCAGCTTGCTTGATATATTTACTTTTTGGAAATTTATCAATAAATTCTTCATGAAACTTCAAGGCATCAGAAAAGCGTTCCCTTTGTTTATTTTCAAAACTTACCGAAGCCAAATCGTATTGAGATTGCACTTTTAAGAATGATAATTCTTCGATATACTCCGAATCTGGAAAATCTTTCTGAAAATTATCTATTGCCACAACTGCCGCTTTGAAATTTGCAATCGTTACGCCACTAGTTTTGTAATAAAGTTTAGCCTTTTCATACGCCTTTTCTTCCAAACGATGTCTCAAATCTTTCAAGTTTTGATTACAGCCTTCTGAGTACTTGCTTTCGGGAAAAGAATTTATGAAAGTCTGTAAAGCATCAATTGCTGTAAGTGTACTTGATTGGTCGAGATCGAAATTTGGAGAATCTCGATACATCGAATTGGCGTACATATAAAACGCTTCTTCGGCCATTGGGCTATTGGCATAAGTTGCATAAAAGCTCTTAAACAAATAAGCACTCATGCTGTATTGTTTTTGTTGATACTGAGCATAAGCATTATAAAACTGTGCGTTTTCGGCAAGCGAGTCACCTTTCAACAACGGAATGATTTCTTCAAAAAGTATGCCTGCTTTGTAGTAGTCACCTTTTTTATAATAATCATTAGCAGCTTTATATTTTTCTTCAGTAGTACCTTTCTTTTGAAGCTTCATAAACTTACTTGAGCAAGCCGAAAAAAACAAAATACTAACAAACAACAGGGCGATATGTGGTCTTTTTAAAAACATGGGTGCAAAGATAATAAAAATGCTACGTTTTTGTAACGAATTTAGTAGCTTAATTATTTCTGATGATTAAAATTTAAATGTTTTATAGTCAGATGATATGTAAATTAGGCCTAATCAGAGTATTTTACAAGGCTCGTTCTACCGACACATGCAAATTATTGAGAAAAATATTTCCGAATTGTGTTGCAAAAGCTACATCACTAGCGTCACGCCCGTATGCCAACACCACTCGATTTCCTTTGGGTTCTACCTGTGTGGCATCAAAAGTGAACCATTGATTTTCGAGATAAACCTCAAACCAAGCATGTAAATCCATCGGTTTCAGACCATATAAATAGCCTACCACCATACGAGCCGGAAGGTTTACGGCTCGGCATAATGCTATGCAAAGGTGAGAAAAATCTCGACATACACCAATACGACTCAGATTAATATCACATGCCGAAGATGATGAAGAGCTATTACCGTATTCATACACCACATTGCTCCGCACCCACTGGCATATTGCATCGACTCTAGCATAACCCGTTTGAAAATTTTGAGTGATTTCGTCAGCCATGTATAAAAACCTATCTGACTCACAATATCTGCTTGGTAACAAATAAATAAGAGTAAAATCAGGTAACTTTTCAATTGATAAAGCTCTTGCTGCCAAATTTACATCAATATTGTCGGAAGTTTCGACGAGTGCCGAAGATTGAATTCTAAAACTCCCAATCGGACTAACTAATCGCTGACATAGGTTGCCATAGATATCTTTGTATTCTGAAAAGGTTGTATCAGGTGAGAAAGAAAAATCTTCGTTTAAAATTTGCTGTGCAGCCCCACTTTGCGGGCGAAGCATTAAAATCAAAGGGATATTTTCGGGGCATTCATAATCAATCTGGCAAGCTACTCTTAATTTCATTTAGGATATTTTTCATAAAGATAGTAGAATTAATCAGAAGTATAAATCCTTGTTGATTATTACCTTGAAAATAGATTTGAAAACCATATTTTAGAGCAACTATTTTAGAATACATGTTTAGGCGTAGCGTAAAGATTGAATAATAATTCTATAAAAACAGTTTTTTGGTCAAATTTATCAAAGGATACTTAGTTTTATTTTAAGCTACTTTTAATATCATATGATTGCTTCTTATTTAAAGACCTATTATCTTTGTTTTACGCACTTTACTATAATTTAATTTAGATTTCGACAATTATAAACTTCCCAAAAACGTTTATTCTTATTATATCTATAGCTCGCTAATTTTAATTTTTCCTATAACCAAAATGTATAACTTTAAAAGCTACGCTTTTACTGTACTTTCTCGTATAAAAATAATCTATCCTTTAATAATTCTATCAGTCATTTCGATAAATTGTTTTGCTCAAAATCAATGGACTTGGGTGTCAGGATATTTAGTGAGTGATGCAGGTTGGATTTCCCCTCGTCCTTTGCCTTCTCCATTGAGTGTAAGAGGCACGCCGTGGACTTTGAGCAGTACTGTTAAACCTTCAGTGAGAGAACATTCTGGTGGAGGAATAGCCAATAATAATGAAATTTATGTTTACGGTGGTGCTTCTTTGGAGTCTGAATTCTCATCGGATTTTTGGGTTTACGATATTTCTCAACAAAAATGGGCTTTTATTTCTGATTTAGGCTGGCAAGTTATTGGTGGTATAATTGGACAAGAAAGCCCAACCGCTCACCCAGGTGGAAGAAACAGGATGGCTTCTGCTGTTGATAATAATGGCAATATTTGGATGTTTGGTGGGCTATATAATGATAAAAATACTTATCAAACATTTACACGTTCAGACTTGTGGATGTATAACACCAAAACAAGAAAATTTACTTATTATGATGAGTATGCAGGTTCGCAGATAAAACCGAGTGAAAGATACAGAGCCAGATCATGGTTCGATAATGCAAATAATATGTGGATGTATGGTGGTGCAGTTGACACTCCAGGTGGTTCTCTTTCTTATAACGATTTATGGATGTTTAACACCACAAATAAAAGTTGGACGTTTATAAGTGGCAATAAAAATCAACCTTACTGTAAAAACTGTACCAATGGGTCATATCCAGCGATTGTTGGTACTGGTGGAACGCAATATTTCCCACGTGCAAGGTCTGACTATGGTTATTGGAAAGATACTGTCGGTAATATTTGGATTTACGGTGGCTATGCCGAATCTCACGGCTCTGATGAATATGGCGACCTTTGGAAGTTCAACCCTACAACCAAGGCGTGGACATTAATTTCGGGTAATGATGCCTTAAATACCCTAAAAACTACTACAAATCCAGGCTCAAGAAATGCACCTTATTGTTGGGTAGGAAATGACAATAAATTATACATGACAGGAGGTCTAAGACAATATTTGTATTTTTTGAGAGATATTTGGCGAATAAATCCTACAAATGGGAATTGGGAAGCAGTCAGAATTGATAATTCATTGATTAATCAAGTGCCTGTTTCGTCAGGACTACTAATCGAAAACTCCAATAATATCCCTGGTGCTTCTGTAAATGTGCTTAATCATCTAACGACTGGTTCGCACACTTATATGTTTAGCGGCTACGGAATGGGTACGAATAATCTTTTAGGGTTTACTGGTGCGATGTGGAGATACTCGCTTGATGGTTATAATAGTAATTTACTACCAATTGCCAATGCTGATTCACTCGCTTTTCCATACAGAGATTCTGTGGCGTGTAACATCAAAGTCAATGATTTACCCAAAGTAGCATTCAATAATGCAACCTTTGATATTGATATAAATCTTGCAGGAATACAAAAAAGTCTTAGTACTACAAATGGCACTTTTTCGGTTGATAGTACTGGGTTGGTCTGGTTTAAACCAGTAGCTAATTTTACAGGAACAGTTTCGATGAGTTATACCTATCAAAATTCAGCAAAATATGTATCAAATACAGCACAGCTCAAATTAACTATCTATAAGTGTGGAACTACGATTTTGAATCTTACCTCGCCTTCAAACGACCTTTCTAACGGATTGTTTCAATATTTTAATTATAATGTTGTCAATTTAAGTAATAAAATAAATCCTACTGGTAGCAATAAACTTTCGGTGCAAATAAATTCCGCTACTTCTATTGTTTTACTTCCTGGCCTTTCAATTACGCCAAATAGTGGTTCAAAATTTGAAGCCAAAATAAATGGTTGCAATTAAAATACAAAAAGATGAAAAAATATTTTTATTCTTGCTTGGTCGCTGTTGTATTTGTGGTAGCTTGTAGTTCTCGCTCCATAGAAATTGACCCCAACATTATTCTTATCAAAGATAGCAATTTGGAGAAAGCCTTAATTACTCAAAAAATTGACACTGACAGCACAATCAATGGTCAAATCAAAAGGTCAGATGCTGAAGATGTTAAAGTTTTGAGCATACCAAACCTACAAATTAAGTCATTAGATGGCATTGAAGGTTTTAAATCGCTTACTTACCTAGATTGTTCATTAAATCAAATAACAAATCTTGAGCTGAGCCAAAATATCTTTTTAGAGTCGCTCGATTGCTCTTCAAACCTTCTCACAAAAATAGATTTGAGCCGAAATCTCAATTTAAGAACATTCAATTGTGTCAATAATCAATTTAAAGACTTAACTATTTTTAGTAAACAATTATTTGCCCTAAATGCAAGTAATAACTTACTCGCGACAGTAACAGTTGATGCTGCAACTCAGCTTTCGCTACTCTATTTATCA
>JAFEIL010000052.1 GCA_017495105.1 Emticicia sp.
ACGGGGGTGAGGTTTTTTTAGCGTTAAAATCTACATTTAAACCTCATCCTAAATCCTTCTCCTGTGGAGGAAGAATTTACGTAGCAATACGTGGATTACAAATCCACTACTCTTTGGTCGAAGATTGAAAATCTCGACCAACGGGGGTGAGGTTTTTTTAGCGTTAAAATCTACATTTAAACCTCATCCTAAATCCTTCTCCTGTGGAGGAAGAATTTACGTAGCAATACGTGGATTACAAATCCAATGCTCTTTGGTCGAAGATTGAAAATCTCGACCAACGGGGCTATCTGAGGGAACTGAAGGAAAAGGTACTGATATTGAACAAAAGGGCGTTTGGAGGGGCAAAATCGGGATAATTCAAATTTTCAAAAATCTGATGGTTGGTAGCTTTAATGATAAGATGATACTGATGATTATTCGAAAGGCTGTTAATATTTACGATAGCATTTGGCTCGGCAACTGGGTCGAAAACAGCTATTTGAGCCTTGTTTTTATTGAGTTTTTCTACTAAATCAATGATTAATGAGCCTTTTATACTTGGAGTATTGGGTTTATAGCTGATTCCTAAAACCAAAATTTTGAATGTTGCGTTTTGTGGAAAAACCTCTTGTAGTTTGGCAAAAACAAGGTTTGTAATCGTTTGTGGCAAAGTATCATTGATTTGACGAGCGACTGAAAGCGTATTGTCTTTTTTATCAGAAAGATGATTCAAATATTGAGATGCCAAAGGCAGACAGTCACCGCCTACAAGTCCGGTTGAAAACTTCAAAAAATTCCATTTCGTGCTACTCGCTTGCCAAACTTCTTCAAACGAAATATTATTTTCAGTCAAAATCGTGGCTACATTATTCATGAAAGCGATATTAATATCTCTTTGGGCATTTTCGATGAGCTTAGCCGCTTCAGCCACACGAATAGATGGAGCTAAATAAGTACCTGCTTCAACAATCGAACGATACAGTTCATCTACTCTTTGAGCAGTTTCAGGATTTGACCCAGACGTTATCTTGATGGTATTTTTTAAAGTATGAATCGTATCAGCAGTATTGATTCTTTCGGGCGAATAGCCAACAAAAAAGTCGATATTAAACTTCAATCCACTGATTTTCTCCAAAATTGGTACGCAAAGACCTTCAGTACAGCCAGGAAAAACCGTTGATTCGTAAATAACTAAATCGTCTTTTTTAAGAAGAAAAGCGATGCTTTGAGTAGCCGTTAATAAATGATGCAAATCGGGATTTCCCTCTTGATTAACCGAAGTTGAAACCGCAATGATAAAGATATGGCAGTTTGAGAGCGTATGTATCGTATTTGTGAAAGAAAGATTAACTGAGGAGCTTTCACTTGCTAATCTTTCTATTTTTGAAGTATCAATATCAAAGCCAATCGTTCGGTACTTTTCGCCTAATGCTATGGCCAAAGGCAAGCCGATATTACCTAAACCAATAATGGCGATATGTGGGTTTTGTATGGGAATCAACTCAAGCAATCAAGTTTAATAAATAGGCACCGTAACCACTCTTTACTAATGGTTTAGCGATTACTTCGAGTTGTTGAGCATCAATGAAACCCATACGGTAAGCTACTTCTTCAATACAACCAACTTTCAAGCCTTGACGCTCTTCGATCACTTGAACAAACTGCCCTGCCTGCATTAAAGATTGGAAAGTACCTGTATCAAGCCAAGCAGTGCCACGATTCATGATACCGACTTGGAGTTTTCCTTGTTCTAAATAAACTCGGTTGATATCGGTTATTTCGAGTTCACCTCGTGGTGAAGGCTTGATATTTTGAGCTATTTCTACTACTTGATTATCATAAAAATATAAACCGGGCACAGCATAATTTGATTTTGGCTTTTCTGGCTTTTCTTCAATTGAAATAGCCTTTAAGTTTTCATCAAATGCTACTACACCATATCTTTCGGGGTCATGCACTTGGTAAGCAAATACAACTCCGCCTTCTGGATTTGTGCTGCTCTGCAATAATTTACTTAAACCACTCCCATAAAAAATATTATCACCTAAAACCAAGGCTACGCTATCATTTCCGATAAAATCAGCACCAATGATAAAAGCCTGAGCCAAACCATCAGGACTTGGTTGTTCAGCATAACTAAAGCTACATCCAATACGAGAGCCATCTCCCAATAATTTCTGAAAATGCGGCAAATCGTGTGGTGTCGAAATAATTAATATTTCTTTGATACCTGCCAACATTAAAATAGAAAGTGGATAATAAATCATCGGTTTATCATACACAGGCATGAGTTGCTTACTTACTGCCAAAGTGAGGGGGTGCAATCTCGTACCCGAACCTCCTGCTAATATTATTCCTTTCATAAAATATAATTTAAATACGTAGATTCGAGATACTTGATAAGTGAAAAGGCAATATTAATCGATAAATTGAAATGATGTAAATATTGATTTTATTGTTATATATCGCAACGGCGAACAGTAACTTCGGCGAACCGTCGCACCGGCGAACCGGCGAACCGTCGCTGCGGCGAACCGTCGCACCGTCTCGTGTCTTTTGTCTCGTATCTCGTGTCTCAATAAAATCCTTTATTTGATTACTAATTTATAATTTTTCTTTCTAATTAATCCAACAATAATACCACAAATGCCTCCCAAAAAAGTAGCTATCAAAACAATAATTGTGCGTTTGGGCTCACTTCTTTTATTTGGTACAACCGGAGGCTCTAAAACTTTTATTACAGGTGTTTCCTGCTGCACTTTCAGTTTTGCTTCTTCGTATTTTTGTAATAAAGTATTATAAAAAGTTGATGAAATCTTGTACTCTGACTCTATTCGCTCTCTTTGCAAATCTGCCGTTTGTAATTTCATCATTGAGAGCTGATATTGGTCGCTGTATTGTGCTTTTTTAGCTTGATTATTAAAATACTTGCCCTTTGCTGCATCTAATCTTTCAGCTAAAAAGTTCAAATCACGTTTTGATTTTTCTGTACGATAATTTGTGATATAATTGGTCAAAAAGTTCATACCATAATCAGTAATGAGTGTTGCCACGACAGGGTCAGGCAATTTAACCGTTACAGTAATTAGTCCAGTCTTTTTATCAATGACAGCACTAATACGTGTTCGTAAATCTTTCAAGTTATTTTCAGTCTGATAGCTTACTGCAATATACTGATTACTCGCTGGAAATTTAATTTTGGTATTTTTCTCCTCAATTTTATTATCTAAAACAAAAGTATCATAAAACTGACTAAAGAGCATTTCTTTATTGTCTTTCGTACGCACCTTTATTTTGAGGAGTTCTAAAAAAAATGGTGTACTTTTCAAAACGTCTGGATATAAATCGGGTCTGACTGCATCCGACCCACCTCCAGCAGCACTGCTAACATCAATACCCGCTAAACTTGCTAAACCCGATAACTGACCTAGTCCTCCAGCTTTCGACTGGTATTCAGGAAGTATTTTGCCTGTTGAAACATACTCTTCACGAGCTGTTAAGGCATAATAAACGCCACCCAAGGCAAACAATAAGGTAATTAAAATTACCCAAACTTTTTCTTTCCAGATTATTTTAAAAAAAGCACTAAAATCAATGCTAATGATATCTTTTTCTTCTTCCATAATGAGATAATGATTAACTATCTTGTTGCGTTAAAAATAGTAAATAATAATGTGGCAATAGACACTACAGCTGTACTGATAGCTATCCTTTCAGCAGGTGTCCATCTATATTTTCTTCTTACTGGAACAATAATCTCCGAACCATTTTCGACTTTAGGGAATGTTTTAATACCTAAAAAACTTTTTGTTCGGTCAAGTCTTCCATTACCATACTTTACGTAGGCATTTTTCACATAAGCACTATCAGTTGTACCACCCGCTAAATTTATATAATCTTTAAACTTTAATCCTACTGAGTAGGGTACTGTTGTTGCATTATATACTTGTCCAGTAATAGTAACCGTTTCTTTCTTTCGAGGAATTTCTAAAGCATCTCCCGAATTCAGCACCAAGTTATTAATATCATCTCTGTTTTGCATAATATTAACAATATCTAAGCCTACTACCTTTCCAGCTCTTGAAAATTTCGCACTCCCTAAATCTGCCTCGCTTTTAAGCCCCCCTGATTTGATAATCAAATCAGAAATTTTTTCTGTTTTATCTTTTAAAGCATAAGGCCCCGGATAGAAGACCTCCCCTGCAATGATAACGTTTTTTTGCTCTTCATATCGAGGTAAAACTCGTACATACACTCTATCGAAAGGCTTTAGTAATAACTTTCCACTTTCAGCCCCTATTAAGTTTCTGTCCACATCTATGGTCTCAATCTTGATAGATTGCTCTTTAGCTATCCCAAATGTATCAGCTTTGATTCTTCGGGCAATTTCAATTTTTGAAGCAGATGCTCCGTCAGAAAAGCCGCCTGCCATTGTCACTAAATCCGAAACCGTCATGTTATCAGCAAACTCAAAGGTTCCTGCCTTGTTGATAGCACCACTTATCGACACCGTCAAACGTTCACGTAAATCCTTGTATGATTTAATAAATAATGTATCCTTTAATTTCAAACGAATATCCTCTGACTCACCTTTTAAAATTTTAGATAAATTGAGCGGTATGATTTCTGGTTCGAGGTTTTCTCTTTCTCTTTTTAATAAAATCCTTTCTTTAAAAGCATCTTGTTTTAGACCTTCTGCACGAGCAATTAATTGTTTTACGGTAATGTCTTTTTCTAATTCATAATTACCCTCTCTGTAAACCGCCCCTTTGATGGTAACAATATTTTCGAATCGGCTCAATATTTTACCAATCGTATAAATATCTCCTTTTTGAGGAGTAAAGGCAGCTATCTCGTTTTGGTCAATACTAACGATGCGTTTTTCGGTGGGTGTTGCCCTTTCTAATGAAATTGTTTTTGAATAGGCTAATTCTTTAAATCCGCCAGCAAAAGCCAAAACATCCTTCAATTTTTCGCCTCTTTTTACCTCAAAAATTTTAGGATTTCTAACTTCTCCCAAAAGCGATACACGTGTATCAACATAAGGGATGCGGATAATGTCTTGGTCTTGCAGAATAATATTATCTTTTTGGTCGCCATGTAAAAGGAAATCATATACATCTAATGTTCTGATAACCTTTCCATTACGAAATACTTCTATGTTTCTGAGTGAACCTATTTCTGAAGGGCCTCCGCAAGCGTAAAGAACATTGAATACATTTGCGAGCGATGGTATGGTGAAAGTTCCAGGTTGAAGTGCTTCACCAATAACAGTCACCGAAATACTTCTGATATTTCCCAAAGTAATATCTGCGTATAGTCCGCCACCCGAACTATTTAAGCCAGCAAAACGACTTTTTAATCGATTAATGATTCTTTCGCTTGCTTGTTCGATGGTTAGTCCACTCACATAAATTGGGCTAAGAATATCTAACTGCACAGTTCCTTCTGGAGAAACTTTAACTTTATAGGTTTGTGCAGCAAAACCTGTAATTGAAATATTTAACTCATCGCCGGTTCCTAAAACATAGTTCTTAGGCGTTGGGATACGTAAATTAGGCTCGAAGACAATCTTTTTATTATTGAACAAATTAAGTCCATAATATTTTTCTCTTCTGATAGCCGAGCTGTCTTCTTTGATTTGTTGTCTTACACTTTTGGTAGAAGTTGTATCGTTTAATTTTCTTTCTGTATCAGTAGTATTTGTATTGATAGGCCCTTTCTTATCGGCTTGGAGTTTGGTCATTCTATCTTTGAACTTAGAAATGTCGGCCGAACCAAAACCTTTGGCTGCTGCTGCTGCCATTAGTTGATCTTCGCTCATTCCACTTTCTTGAGCTTGATTCATGAACTGCTGAATTTGGTCATCCGATAGTTCATCAACACTTTGTGCATACACACTTGAAAAACCTAAAAGGCTTATAAAAACAAAAAGAGAAAATCTACTTATTGAATGAATGAGATGTTTTTTTTGATTCATTTTGTAGCAAGCTATGAGTAAAATGGCTATAATTAAAACACAAAACTAAGGATTAAGTCTCAAAATTAATAAAATTAACTTTGTTAATTTATTTTTTGATAAATGTTAATACTCAAATAATAG
>JAFEIL010000301.1 GCA_017495105.1 Emticicia sp.
ATAAAATTAGAAAATTATCGCTTTTTTTGCAAATCAATTACTTTTGAGTATAAATGCCTTTTATTTTTAATAAATCATTCATTATTAGTTTTTTACTGCTTCTGATATTTTTCGCTTTTATTACATTTTTAGGCGAAGATGCTTCAGTCAGGGTGCATGATAATCTGGAGGCAAACATTGCTTGGTATAAATCTTTGGCTGATCAGCATTTGCTTTTGGTAAGTTCTTATACGCCCAACGAAACCGTTATGCAAGCCCCACGTATTGCATTTGGCTCGGAATGGAGTTTGATTGCGTGGTTATTTGTGTGGTTTAAACCAATCGTTGCCTACAATATCAATGTGATTCTGATGAGTTTAGTCGCTTTTATTGGCACGTTTTTTTTTACAAAAGATACATTCAAGCTTTCTCCTAAAATTGCTCCTTTTGTTGCTCTGGGTTTTGCTTTACTGCCCTTTTGGTTTTCAGGTGGACTTAGTTCGGCGGGGCAGCCTTTACTATTTTGGAGTTTTGATAGAATCTTGAAAAAACACAATTCTGCCATTGACTGGATTATATTTATATTATTCCCTTTTTATTCTTCATTGATTTTATCGGGGCTATTTATGATGGTCTTGATGGCAGGGTATTTGGGATTTAATTTTCTTAAAAAAGAACGTAAAGTTGCTTATGGTGCTGGGATTCTATCGTTGGTTATTCTTACTATTGGCTACATTTTAGTCGATTATCGCCTATTTTTAGATATTCTTAAAATCGGAACACCTGCGGGATTTATACCACATCGTGTTGAATTTATGCAAGGAAATACGTTTGCAGAATGTCTAATAGCTGCCAAAAACTCTTTCTTAGGTGGGCAAAATCACTTCCCTTCTTTTCATACTTATTTGATTTTGCCGCTGGTTTTGTTTTATTTGATTTACGGATTTATAAAACAAAAGAAACTTATAACTTTTATTTTTTATCTCGTTATTCTAGGAATTATTTCAGTAATTGACGGTTTCTGGAATTTCGTAGGTTTTGAGACGTTAAAAGATAAATTGCCAATTTTAAAAGCTATTCAACTTGATCGATTTTATTCGCTCTATCCAATTCTTTGGTTTAGTGTTTTTATGCTGATAATCAGAGAATTATCAATTAAAATAGCAATCGCTTTAGCCTGTATTCAAGTCGTGATTGTGTTTTTCTCGAATCAACTGGTAGAAGATTATATCAAGAAAGTCATTCACACACGCGATTATGTTTCGTATCGAGAATTTTATGCCGAAGACCTTTTTTCAAAGGTAAAAACTATACTGAAACAAGACAAAAATCGGAATAAGCGTGTAGGAATGGTTGGACTTCATCCCGCGGTGGCACAGTATAACCAAATTCCTACAATAGATGGCTATGTAGTTCTTTATTCGTTGGATTACAAACATCAAATTCAATCAATTATTCAACCCGAATTGAACCAAAATGAATTCATTAAAAACTATTTTGAACAGTGGGGCAGTAGATGCTATTTGTTTGATAATGAAGCCGTTATTGCGGGTGATGGTATATTGAAAAAACAAAAGTGTTGTACTGAAAAGTTAGATTATAATTTCGATAAATTGAAGCAATTGAAGTGTGGTTATATTTTATCAGCAGTTGAAGTCAATCACCCATCAGAGCATTTAAAATTGCTGTCAAAAGTAGAAGATGACAATTGGCTAGTTTGGATTTATAAAGTTTTATAGTACACAGTTGATTGTCAACAGTCCAATACTTCTAAAAACTTGTTTTTAGGATGGATTAAACTTAAATTTTGTTATTTTCATTGATAGATAGAATATTTATAATCAAAATTTTAATATACCGTCGACCGTCGACCGTGGACTTTTTTTCCAACCCTACAAATTTTCATGAAAAATTACACTTATACGCTTTGCATCGTCATTGCAGCTACTGTTGCTTATTTCTTTCCGCAATATTTTACTGAAATCAATGGTTTTAAGCTTAAAGAATTAATAATTCCGCTGTTACAAGTCATTATGTTTGGTATGGGAACAACCATGACTTATGAAGATTTTTTAGGGGTAATAAAAATGCCAAAAGCCGTTGTAGTAGGGCTTGTTTGTCAGTTTACGATTATGCCATTTCTGGGTTTTTATATCGCCAAAAGTTTCAATTTTCCTCCCGAAATTGCCGCTGGAGTTATTTTAGTTGGCTGCTCACCAAGTGGTCTGGCTTCGAATGTGATGTCGTATATTGCCAAAGCCAATGTTGCTTTATCAATCACAATCACTTCGTTCGCAACGCTTCTTGCACCAATTATGACACCATTTTTGATGAAAATGCTCGGTGGCCAATTCATCGAAATTGATTTTTGGAGCATGACACTTGATATTTCAAAAATGATAATCGTACCAGTTGGAGTTGGTTTTTTACTTACAAAATTGCTTAGAGGAAGAGGCGAATGGTTACAGAAAGTGTTGCCAATTATCTCAATGGCAGGAATTGCCTTGATTATTGTTATCATAACGGCTGCAGGTCAAAAATCATTGCAAACCGTTGGTTTGGCTTTAGTTTTTGCCACTTTTTTGCATAATGTAGGTGGCTTTATTTTAGGCTATTGGGGAGCAAGATTATTTAAACTACCCGAACAAGATTGCCGAACGGTAGCAATCGAAGTTGGCTTACAAAATGCAGGTTTGGCTTCAGGTTTGGCCAAAGCAATGGGAAAACTTGCTACGGTCGGCATTGCTCCTGCACTTTTTGGTCCGATTATGAACACCAATGGATCGCTTTTAGCAAGCTTTTGGAGTACGAGAAAGCCTTAGTTGGCCTTCGACTACGCTCAGGCACCGACTAAGGCTTTGCTCAATTTTTGTTATCCGAGCGGAGTCATTTTAATTTTTCGGTGTCCGAGCGGAGTATTTAGGTTTTTCGGTGTCCGAGCGGAGCCGAGTACCCGAAAATCATTTCAACTTAGCCACATTGCTCATCACACTTTCATTCTGCAAACGGTCAAGAGCCGTAACTACATAAATATAGTTTTTCTCTTGATTTAAGGTTTTATCTGTAAAACTCAAAATGCCTTCGTTTCTGACAATCTGTAAAATTTTTGCAGGATTTTCGAGGTTTATTTGCTCATTGTCTTCAAAACGATAAATTACGAACGCATTTACTTCGTCGCCGTCTTTGGGTGGAGCTGAAGGTAATTCCCACATAATAACTACACCCAAATCTGCAATTTTACGAATCTTAAGATTCTGCGGAGCATTCGGTGGTATTTTGTCTTTCCACGGCATTGTGGGCATAAGTGCAGGATAATAATATAGTTTTTTCAAAGAATCATTGACCGATAACTCATTATTAATCAGTTGTTTAGAGCTAAAGAATATGCTGCCAGAAATCTGTTGTTTTGTGCGATTATAGCGAATCTGACGAGGAATTTGATTGACTTTATTCCAACCAATTTCTTTGCCACCAGCCTTTACTCGATACACACCATGTCCGATATAAAGATGGCGACCAAATGAGTTTTTTGTCCACCAATCTGTCATTACTTTGTATGGAACTTTGTCAAACTCAAAACTAAAATAAATTTGGGGTGTGATATAATCGAGCCAGCCTTCTTTTGCCCATTTACGGGTATCGGCATATAAATTATCGTACGATGGTTGTCCACCTTGTGTGGCCGAACCAATTGGGTCAGTTGAAGCATTTCGCCACACTGCCGATGGACTAATACCAAATTTTACTTTTGGTTTTTCACGTTTAATGGCCTCGCTGACGTTTTTTACAATCATATCTACATTATATCGTCGCCAATCTTCTATATTTTTAAAGCCATTGCTGTATTTTTTGAAAGTATCTTCATCACGAAGTTTCTGATTTGGCTCGGTGTAAGGATAAAAATAATCATCGAAATGAATACCATCAACATCATAGTTGCGTACAATTGTCACCACTACGTCCGTTATATAATTTCGCACTTCTGGAATACCCAAATTGAATAATTTATAGCCGCCATAAGTCAAAAACCATTCGGGTTTGGTTTTCGTTATATGTTCGTCCATGATGCTTTTTGATGCCTTATGCACACCACGATTCATATTGAGCCACGCATGAAACTCCAAACCTCGTTGGTGAGTTTCTTGAATCATAAATACCATTGGGTCGTAATAAGGTTCGGGTGCCTTTCCTTGTTCGCCCGAAAGCCATTCGGACCAGGGTTCTTTGCCACGGGCATAAAAAGCGTCGGCAGCAGCACGAACTTGCACCAATACGGCGTTCATACCGTAGCTTTTTTGTTTATCGAGTATGGTTCTAAATTCTTGTTGTTGCGTTTCAGAACTAAGACCTTTTCGAGACGGCCAGTCGATGTTATCAACCGTTGCCACCCAAACCCCACGGAATTCACGCTTTGGGCCAGCCGGTTTTGAAACTATCTGTTGGGTAACCTTTTTACTGCATCCACTAAGGAAAGCGTAGATTATTAAGCAAAAAACAGCTTTTTTGAAGTGCATTGAAATACTTTTTTGTAAATTTTGTTCAAAATTAGAGAAAAATTTAACCCAAAGGTTATTTTTTGTTACTTTTGCTACATTCATTTAGTTTTTAGAAATTCTATCTGAAAGTAAAAGTTTAGATAAGGAGTTTTGAGTTAAAATTCACTCATTCAAAACGAGCGGCGTTCCGCTTCACTCATTCATTTTATCCTGTGAAAGAATACGGAAGTAATATTCAAAAATTAACAGACTACATCGTGAGTCTGCCCGAACGTGAACAACGCACAAAATATGCTCATATTTTGATTGAATTGATGCGTCAGATACACCCAAATATGCGTGAAGGAATTGACTATTCAAAAAAACTTTGGGATGACCTTTACGTTATCGCCAATTTTGACTTGGATGTTGATAGTCCTTTTCCGCCACCACCAAAAGAAATTTTGGGTAAAAAGCCAATGACCGTTCCCTACAATCAGCATCAATTGAAGCACCGTTTGTATGGCCGAAATTTGGAATTACTGGTTGTAAAAGCCTTAATAACGCAAGATTATGATGAACGCAAAGCGTTTATTTCGTATATGGTTCGTTTGATGAAGAGTTTTTTTCAAGTTTGGAATAAAGACACTATCGAAACAGCTGACTGTTTACAGCAGATTCTTGAATTGTCTGGCTTTAAACTTCAACAAGAAATCGACGACCTTCGCCGTGACGGTTTAATGGAATCTTCGCCGAGAGATGGAAGTAGTAATCGTCAACGTACACAACATAATCAATCGCAAGGCGGAAATAATAACTACCAGTTTAGAGATAATCGTGGTGGAGATCGTGATAACCGTGACCGTAATCGTAGTGGTGGAGATAGAAACGACCGAAACAAAAATTTCGGAAGCGGAGGTTATAAACCAAGTAACGACCGTATCGATAGAAATAATAATAATAAAAATAATAATAATCGCAGACCGAGATAATTCTTTAGTTCTGAGTTCTGAGTTCTGAGTTGAAAAAACAACTCTCAAAACATTTTAGAACTTGGTATTTTAGCAATAAACCGCTTAAAACTCAGAATACAGAACTCATAATTCAGAATTCAAAAAAATGGCATCATTTAAAATTACAGGAGGACTAAAACTAAAAGGTGAGATTGTTCCGCAGGGAGCAAAAAACGAAGCATTACAGATTGTATGTGCAGTTTTGATGACCAAAGAACCCGTAACGATTCATAATATCCCCAATATCCGTGATGTGAATAAACTCATGGAATTACTCGAAGATATGGGCGTTCGTCGCAGTAAAATTGGCGAAGGTTCTTATCGTTTTCAAGCCGATGAAGTGAATTTTTCTTACTTTGAAACCGAAGAATATAAAGAAAAAGCAGCTTCATTGCGTGGCTCAATTATGCTTTTGGGGCCAATGTTGGCACGTTTTGGCAAAGGGAAAGCTCCACGCCCAGGCGGAGATAAAATTGGTCGTCGTCCGTTGGATACTCACTTTACTGGTTTTCAAAAACTCGGTGCCGAATTTATCTACGATCAAAATGATGCCTTTTACACAGTTGATGGATCAAAACTTAAAGGTGCTTATG
>JAFEIL010000503.1 GCA_017495105.1 Emticicia sp.
GCACATTGACAGCTTGCAGAAAAAGCAAACTGCCAAAGAGCCTTTTTCGCCAACGTACAATCGGACTGGCGACCCAGCGGGAAGCGGACTGTATTATATTTTCCCCACGCATATTTTTTCACAGTGTGAATCAAAAATTACGAGAAATAGAAAAAAAACCACTAGCCTTCACTACGTCCCGACTCGAAACTCAATCAATTTTCTCAAATCAAAGCTTGTAAATACCCATGAACTTGTTCATCTTCAAAAGAATCAGTGTAAAGTTGAGTTGTTGTAAGAGTTCGATGGCCCAAAGCATTTTGTATAAAAGATAATGGAGCATTACTTTTCTTCAATATAGTGGCAAACGAGTGTCGAGCGGAATATGTAAGTACATTACCTGAAATTTCTAATTTTTTTGCAATTTTTCTCATATTTGCATTCGTAACTTTATTACTTGCCTAATAATTTCCTTCTTTCTAAATATGGAAGTATATATCTTGTATTTAAATAGGTATATTCATAAATAAGCAACAAAAATATATTTATTAATTTGTTGATAATCAAAATTTTATCGCTGGGGAGAACCATCCTGAATTTTACATATCGATTCTTGTACCTCAATACTTAAAATAAAAAAAGTTAAAATTTTTTTCAAATATCTTATTATTTCCCCGAAATACTTTTCAGTTCTTTTCCTGCAATATCTTCCCATCGGTAGATATGAAAAGTGCGATCATCACTCATGGCTACAATCAAACCTTTTCTGAAGTTTTTGTTAAACGATAATGCAACGGTTTCTGAACCATCACTTTGATGTGCTTTAACTTTTATAATTTTCACAAGTTGATGTTCATTTGGGTTTTGTTTAGAGCCTTCTCTTGTGAAAATATGAAATTTGTCGGCTCCTTGGTCAGAAACTAATATATAACCTGTCTTTTTTGAAAGTTTGTAGATAGAAATCCCTTCATGGTCTTCTGCAAAGCCTGTGGTGGCAAAAAGTGCTAATTGCTCATTCCCTTTGCTTGGTTCAGCATAATATTTTCTCACACCTACACCTTCGTCTGAATAATAGACATAGCCCAATTCATCATCTATCGCAATAGATTCTATTTCGTTTTTACCACTATAAATGCCGAATTTTCGCACTAATATGGCCTTTACTCGTCCAAATCCATCATCTTTCAAAAGATATTGCCAAAGATATTCGCCTGTCGTTGGGCCGGTTTTTCTACCAACAATGACATAGATTTCACCTTTTTTGTTTTTATATAAAGCAATTCCCATCAAATCACGATAACCGGCGTTTGTTTCATTATCAAAAACATCGATACCACCATTATCAATAGGTTTCATGTCGGGTAAAGAAAAAATACGAAGTTTATGTGTAAATCTTTCTGTAGTTACCGCAATATCGGTCGAAATGCCTTTGAGTTTTAAGCCATATTCTACATCAACATTATTTGGTCTTTTCAAGCCTCTTATTACCTTGTCCGTTTGTACTTTTCCGTCTAAATTAAAAACAAATAATGCACCATCGATGTCTTTGTCGGTGCCAATAATTAGACTTTTACTTGGGTCTTTTTTATTAATCCAAACAGCAGGATCATCAGAATCTTTTTTTACACTATCTGAAATAAAGATTGGAGCAATTGGTAAACTATTTTCATTGCTGATTTGACCGTTTGCCTGTTGAAACCCAAAGAAAGTGATAAAATAAATAGTCAATAATTTAGTATTCATGAAACAAAGTTTTTTGTTATAAAATAAAAAAACCACTATTTTTCAAGTGGTTTTAGTTCAATTTTCAGGGCTTAAGTTTTATTATTTTGTACCGAATGCACCTACATAAGTTGAAGGTTCTGGTGATTTGTATAATACTCCATTAATTGTGATTCCATCTTTGAAATTTCTTGTAAATGTAGTAATACCTTTACCCAAAGCAGGAGAACCTGCCGACAAATGAAAATCCCAAGCAGTATTAAAATCTGCATTCATTACATCGGTATTGGTTGGATAATTTACAAATTTAGGGTCATTGTCATTAGCTTTTGTGCCAATAACATCATTTTTACCCGCCATAATTTCGGCCGTTGGTTGAAATTGAGTAACCGCATTTTGTGCAAAACCATAATAATAATTGTTACTCAGTATTGAACGTTTGTCTTCTGGAAGTTTCGTATCTCTTTTAATTCCAAAACGACAATTCGCCATTAGATTATTATATAAATCAGCTTGTACACTTTGTTCTAACCAAAACGAACCACCTTTTATGGTTGGTCTTCTCCATCCTGTGTTCAAAATTGTATTATTATAAGCTACCATGTAAGCTTGTGGTGTGCGTCCGCCAGTATTTGAAAGTTTAAAGGCATTAGTATTTGTACTATAAAAAAGATTGTATGCTGCGTCACAAATTACACCTGCTTTGATATTGATACCTTCGCCACCACTCATACCCGTTGTATAAAAAGTATTATTAGCAAAAATAACGCTACCTCCTTCAATATACGTTGCATCGTCACGCCAGTTGCGTATAGTTGAGTTTCTTACAACCATTTTACCAGTAGTATTCGAAAACCATAATGCCGGGTCAAACTCACCACTTACTGCTTTATACAATCCTAACTTTACAGATGTTGATGCTTCCGTTGTTACAGCTCCACCATATTCCATGATTACATTATCAAGCACTAATTCAGTACAAGTTTTGGCAGCTAAAATTCCACCCCACAATTGTCCAAATTTATATTTTGCAGTTTTAGCCCCTTCTGGAACTGAGAATTTGATAGGATTTGCAGTTGTTCCGATAGCATAAAGGTTTCCGTTTACAATTACTTCTGGTTTGCTGGTCGTATCCATTACAATACTTACACCTTCTTCGATTGTCAAACTTTTCCCTACTGGAATAATAATATCACCTTTCACCGTAATAATTGAGCTTTTTTTCCATGTTCCTGAAACTTCACCTGAAACACTTAATTCGTCTGGTTTTGAAACTGGTGCTACATCAGTTGTATTGTCTTTTGTACACGCCACCACAAAAATTGTAGCAAATACAGTTAAAAATAAAAGATTCTTCATTGTTTTTTTAGTTTTATATTGAAAATTTGTTTTTACATTTTGAATCGAACCCCTACAACAAATGACCTTTTATAAAAATCTTGACGAATCAAAGTGTTGCTTTTTGAATTTACATCTTGATAAATATCTTTATTCACTGGATTTGTGTTTTTGATGATTACTCGCAAAGGTGTATCAAGCAGGTTATTTGCTTTGACAAAAATCGTCCATTTCGTATTTAAGCTTTTTTCGAGTGAGGCATCCATCTGAATAAATGCTTCTTGCCAAAGGTCATTGTCCAAAAATTGCGAAACAGTATTGATTCGCTCACCAGTATATGAGGCAGCTAACTGAGCATCCCAACCACTTTTGGTATCTTTATAAAGCAAGGTTAGGTTTCCAACATGAGCCGACTGACCATAAAGTGGGCGAGTTTGTAAAACATTTTTTGAGAAAAGGTTACCGTTAACATCTCTTTCTCGGATGATTTTTTGTGTAGTAATTGATGAATTTGTATAAGTATAGTTGGCTTTTATGCCAATTCGTTGAAAATATTTAATAAAATCAAGCTCTAAACCATAGTTTGTAGCATTACCATAATTACCAGGCGAATAAAAAACATCTTGGCCACGCGTAGCATCAACACTTAGGGCATACTCAATTGGGTCTTTGATATACTTGTAAAATAAACCAAGCATGAGTTGGTCGGTAGGATTCGGAAAAACTTCATATCGAATATCAAAATTATCTGCAATCGCTCTTTTCAAATCAGGATTTCCTCGCTCTTGAAATTCCTCATTCACGACTTTTCCTGGAACAATTTCAAAGAAACCTGGACGATTGAGTGAACGAAAATAAGAAGTTCGCAAAAATTGGGTAGTTTTTAACTGGTATTTTAGATTAAGGCTCGGTAGAAAATCTGTATACTTTTGCCGACCCGTTGGTCTTAATTCACCTAATGGAAACAACATTTCGTAGTCTTGATTGGTTTGTTCTAGTCGCAGTCCGCCAATGGCTTGCCATTTTTTGGTTTGTAATTTTGCCATTAAATATTCAGCCGCAACTTGTTCAGTGGCATCATATGTAAGAGCAGAAGCTACCGACCCACGAGGATTATTTAATACCCAATTAATATCAGAATTGTTTGTAAAATCTTTTCCGAACTGAGTAAAAGCATTTTTAGGCTGAAACTGATAATTATTATAAAAATTTTCTCGGCTTTTATCCCTGTAAAGTCCACCCATGCTCATTTCTAAGGTATTATCATCAAATGAAGTTAAATAGGCAAGATTCAAATAAGCTGCATAATCTTGGTCAGAATTATGTTCCCAACGACGACTCATTGAAGAAGCAAAGGTTTTTGTTTCTATGAAATTTTCTCTTTTTCCCAAAACACTCACAGATGTATTGTCTGGAATTTTGTTTGTGGCAATTGAATAAACCGCCGACCAATTGAGTTTTAGTTTTTCGAGAAAAGAGTGATTTCCTTGTAGCGTACTATTGATTATTTGTTGTTGCGTTAACCTTGACCTTGTAGAAAAACTTAAACCGGCATTTCCTTTTGCCAAATCATAGCCACCACTCGAAAATTCAGTTGATTTTGTATCTCTTAATTGACTATTGGCAAGGTTCATGTAGGCGTTATACCATTGAATCTTATTGTTTTTGTTTAAACGAAAATCTACTTTCGAGTGAAGTCCGAGCCTTGCTTGCTGGTCAGAATATTGGCGTTCCAAAAGACTTGTTATACGAGAGGTTTTTTCGGTATCATATACCGTCGAAGAGAAAAAACTACTATTGCTACCCCTGTAAATGTTTTGATAACTCGCAGCCAAAATCACTCCTAATCTGTTCTGTAAGAAACGGTTTCCAATAGATAAACCACCGACTAAGTTAGGCAAAGGACTTTTTGTTTGCGTTGTTGCAGTAGCTTTCGGAAAATCATTGACTGTTGCTCCATACGAACTGCCATTCATTTCGTAAGGTGAAAGGCTATTAATTTGATTTCTATTGAAATTAGTAAATCCTCGATTGATAAAAAGCTCACTGTAACCACTTGCTAAATTTGCTCGGATTTCTAATTGATTAGGTGCATCTTTCATCACCATATTTACAACCCCACCGATGGCATCTCCCTCTAAATCAGGAGTTAAAGTTTTGGTAACTTCCAAACGTCCCAAAAGTTCTGAAGGAAAAATATCTAAAGGAACATAACGGTATTTATTATCTGGGCTTGGAATTTTTATGCCATTAACAAGCGTGTAATTATACCGTTTGTCCATTCCTCTTAAAATGGCATATTGTCCATCGCCATTACTATTTCTCTCAATAGATACACCCGAAACTCGTTGGATAAGGTTGGCAACAGTTAAATCAGGTGAAATTTCAATGGCTTTTCCCGATACAATATTCATCAATTGATTCGCATTTCTTTCAATTTGACGGGCTATATTTTCGCTTGATTTATCGGCAGATGCAGTTACAACAACTTCATTAAGTGTTTCCTGAGAATTTTCTTCTAAAGCAATGTTGACAATTGCCTCTTTATTTTCAACCTTAACTTTTATGTTTAATGTTTTATAAGAAATATAGCTAACCTGAATTTGGTATTCTCCAGATGGAATGTTTTTAATTTGAAATGATCCATCTAATCCAGTTGCAGCACCTAATTTAGTATTTTTGATTAAAATAGTTGCTCCAATTAGTGGTTCTCCAGTTTTAACATCCTTTACCTGACCTTTGATTGTACCAGCAAACACTTGAAATGAAAGAAAAATGAACAAAACAACCAAAGTGATTTTATGAATCATAATTTGAAAATATAATTTATCAACAAAATTAGGTAAAATAAAAAGCACCAATGTCTTGTAGCCTTTACCTTAATATAAATATAATAAAGCCTCTTTTTAGTAATAATTCATTAATATTTGATTACTGATTTATTTATAT
>JAFEIL010000104.1 GCA_017495105.1 Emticicia sp.
TTCTTCACCAGCATATTGCAGAAATAATGCCACATGATAGCCCCAAGTTAATATACCATTAGGCGAAATATTATTGGGGTCAGGCAATTGTATGGTCAGTTTTGAATCTTCTCTGTAACGAGTAGGGGCATAAATCCAAATTTTATTATGTTGCACACCATAACTTTTCAAAATCATCGAGGCAAAATGTGTTATATTATGGCAATTTCCTTGCTTATAATCAAAAAGTGGGGCAAGAAAGTGCTTTAATTCTTCAAAATAGTAGTCAAAATAATTGTCAGTAATTCGAGAAAATCTGCTATCATGTTGTGTTAAAACCATTCTATATTTTTTCTTCAAAATTATCATTCTCTTATCCTCAAAATTCTAATTCATTATTAAGTATTTGTTAAATGTTTTTAAAAGCTATTATTTACGTAACAAAAAATTCATTTTTACATAAAACCAAGCTAACTTTAAAAGTTTTACTTTGTTGTGTCTAATAAATTGGCCTTTAGCATCTGAGCCTTTTTGTATTTTTTAATTTAATACAATTATAAAGTGCCGATTATTGAACGTGAACTCAATATCATATTAAAACCTTATCAATATGTCACCAATCAAATTAGTTGTTTTCGACATGGCTGGCACAACGGTGCAAGACAAAAAAGAAGTTGAAACTTGCTTTGCCCGTGCCTGTGCCGAAACGGGTCTTCAAGTATCAGAAGAAAGAATATTGGCCTTGCAAGGTTACTCAAAAATTGAAGTTTTTAGGCTCCTTTGGGAAGAACGTATCGGACAATCTCATCCTGAATACAACGAAAACGTTGTATATTCCTATGATTATTTCCGAATGATTTTGGAAGATCATTATAAAGCTAGTGATGTTTTTCCAACTGATGGTTGTGTTGAAATCTTTGATTATTTGCGTAAAAACAACATAAAAATTGCTTTAACCACTGGATTTTACAGAAAAGTAACCAATATTATTCTTGAAAAACTAGGTTGGCTCGATGGCTTAGACTTAAACTATCTGAATATCTCTGGAAAATCTATGATTGATGTTTCTGTTGCTAGCGATGAAGTACAAAAAGGTCGCCCCGAGCCATATATGATTCAAAAAGCAATGAAGTTACTTGGTGTAGCTGACCCTTATGATGTTCTAAATATTGGTGATACTCCTTCTGACCTTAAATCGGGCGTCAGAGCTGGTTGTCGACTCTCGCTTGGCGTTACGAACGGCACTCATAGCCACGACCAACTCAAGTTTATCAGAAATGATGGCTTAATTACTTCTTTAAAAGAACTCAAACCAATTGTTGAAAATATCATCGTTTTAAACGAAGCATAATGAAAAATTTTGACTTAATAATTGTCGGCGGTGGCATCATGGGAGCATTTCATGCTTATCATGCGGCAAAACTTGGCAAAAGTGTATTAATCTTGGAAAAAGATAATTTTCCGGTTGGTTCTACAGTAAGGAATTTCGGTCAGGCTGTTCCATCTGGCTCATCAGGTAGATGGTTTGAGTTTGGGCGTAGAAGTTTGGAAATCTACCAAGATATTCAGTCAAAGTTTGATGTTTCAGTTCGCCGAAACGGAACTGTTTATGTAGCCTCTGATGAAACTGAATGGACACTTGCCAACGAACTTTTTGATATTCACCAAAACAAAAATTATAATAGCGTTTTACTCTCAAAAAGACAATGTTTAGAGCAGTATCCCGAACTCAAAAGTGAGTATGTAAGAGGTGGAATTTATTATCCAAACGAAGTGAGCGTAGAGCCTAACTTATTGATTTATAAAATATTAGAATACCTACAAGAGCAATATAAAGTAGCATACAAATCCAATACAACCGTTATTGATTGTCAAGAAATTAATGGGAAAACTGAAGTAATGACTGCAAGTAAAGAAAAGTTTTCAGCCGAAAAAGTAATTATTTGTAGCGGATACGTTTTCAATTTGCTTTTCCCCGAAATCTATGCTAAAAGTGGACTGATTGTAAGCAAACTTCAAATGTTGCAGACAGTGCCGATGAAGAACGTTTCGCTGAAAGGAAATATCCTTACAGGACTTTCAATTCGTCGTTATGAATCTTTTGAGGAATGCCCATCTTATAAAAATAGTACAATACCCGAACACTACGTAGAACTTAAAAAATGGGGTGTTCATATTCTTTTCAAGCAAGCTATTGATGGCTCAATAATCATCGGCGATTCACACGAATATGCACCTGTCGGCAAGACCGACGAACTGGGTTTTGATACAAAAGATTACGTAAATAAACTTATGCTAAAAGAAGCAGAACGCATCGTAAGTTTCCCTGTCAATCAAATTGCACGAACATGGGCAGGTTTTTATGCCCAACATCCCGATGAGATTTTTGAGTATAACATTTCACCCAATATTCATATTTTCACAGGAATTGGCGGTAAAGGAATGACTACTAGTGCAGGTTATTCTGAATCAAATATTCAGCGATTATTTTTATAGATTTGTCTTTGTAGAGGCGTAATATATTACGTCTCTACAATTTATAAAACAGTTTTTCTCTCAACCCTTTGTTAAACTTCTCATAATAATTTTCCTTTTAGATATTTATTCGAAAAGTAGAAAAGTTGTACTACAAGAAGAATAAAACAAACGAATGAAATGACATAGCTGAATGTCATCAAAATATTGAGAAATGATGTTTTTTTCAAGAAAAACTCTCGATAAATCAATAAAACTACACTACCAAGATAACCGACCGAATCGCAGATATAAACTAAAAACCCTACATTTCCACGAGTTTTAAAAAGTGCGATTAAGCGTTCAAAAACCACTGTTTGAATCAATAAATAAGGCAAAAACAAGCCAATTCCTAAACTCAACATCCAAGCCTTAGCTGAAATCATTTCTTCTTGAAACGCCCAAGTACTACCACCACAAAGCAATACTGCAACGAGCATCATGCTCGAGAATGTTAGGTAAGACCGAAAATTATTTTTGATAAAAGCATTCAAGGCGATTAAACTTACAACCACCAAACCAATTGTAGTTTCTACCTCTGAAAATATGGTTTTGCTAAATTTTGGGTCAATTTCTCGCCATACTTCAATCGCAAAATTGTCTCTAAAATCTCGCATTGTTGCCAACAGCAGATATACACCAATAAAGCATAAAAGTCCTAAACCAAACTCCTTTATTATCAAGGTTTTATCAGTGTTTTTCATGGCAACACGTTGGCTTCTTAGGCTTAAATCTTCGTTATTGGGTGGCGGAATTTGTGCTAACATCCAGACAAAAAACAAAAATAGTGGCAGAAAAAATAGTCCAATTGAGTACGGTAAATGAAACTCTGAAATGTGATATGTTTCTTGTAGGAAAAGATAAATAGTTTTCAAAACCCCGGAAGTCATTACCAAGTTTAAACTCAAACCAAGAGCCAAAAACTCGGTTAATTTTCGACCTTCAAGAAAGCTAAAAATTACCCCCCAAACCATGCCTAAAGGCAAGCCATTTAAAAACAGAAATATGAAATTATATGGAAACGGCACAAATCCGAATGCTACTAAAGCGACTTCAGCGATTACTATCAAGTTGATAATTAATAAAATACGCTTTTTTGATTTTAATTCAGCAATCACCTTGATTCCGATGACTTTTGAAAGCATGTATCCAAAAACCTGCGAAATTATCAAAATAGTTTTATAGCCGACGCCCCAAAGTTCGTAGCTTTCATAAAGCCCAGTGGTAAATGGCTTTCGGAAAGCATACATACAAAAATACGTGCCAAATGCTGCTACAATGCACCAAATTGTTAGGAGAATTTCAGACTTTTTAAGCAGATTCTTCAAGATGAATTATGGGTTAAATAATTTGCAAATTTCGAGAAGTAATATAAACTCATAATTAAGCGAGTATTATGCTTAGGTTAGTTTTCGGTGTAAAAGTCGTGGATAATTACTTTTTCTATTCTGCCCGAATGCCCTTACCTTTGCTAAGTAAAATTTTTTGCTTACTATAAAAAACCGTTACAGATGTCGAATTGGTATCAAGGGAAAATTCGCTACCAAAAGGTAGATGAAAAAGATAGAACAATTAAAATCACTGAAGTATATTTAGTGGATGCCGTTTCATATACCGATGCCGAAGCTCGTGTATATCAGACGGTTGCCTCAAACACACCAGATTTTCAGTTATTTGGTCTTTCAAGAATGAAAATTCACGAAGTATTTTTTGTGGAAAATGGTTCAGAAACTTGGTATAAAGTGAAAGTAAATTTCATTAGTTTTGATGAAAAAGCACAAAAAGAAAAACTTACACCTTTTACGATGCTTATCAATGCTGATAATCCTTTATTGGCTTACCAATTAATCTCGGAAAGACTCGGTACAGTTGAAGATTACCAAATTACGGATATAAATATTACGAATATTTTGGAAATTATTCCTTATGAAAAACCGGAAGAGCAAATCTTGAAAAGTGGCAATTTTAAGCCGTTGGCCGAGGTTTTGGCGAATCAGGAAGGCTAATATTATAGAACAATTGCCTTGGAAACACTCTGTCGCATCCTTCTGATTTCTACATTGTTTAGGTAAAAATATGACTCAAAAGAAAAAGTCAGAGGCAATGCCTCTGACTTTTCTGATTTTAACACCAATATGAATCAATTGAACTACCGAAGTAGTTGATTCAAGTCTCAGCCATAAGCTGATAATCTTTTTGTTTTCACAAATATCTTTAAGTTAAGGGTTATTTAACTTTTGAGGACTGTCAACTGTGGACTGCTTTCTCCCCACCCATTCATTTATATTTTTGTCATACACTAGCCTCGCATCAGGCCATTCTATATAATGTTTCATGGCTAAATATTTGTCGAGATTTCCATTTTTTATTAATTCGTGAAAAAGAAAATTGCCTCTTTCTATTAATACTTTTTCTTCTAAATGTGGAGTGTTCACTACTTCTTCAAAAGCTTCGGGCAAAAGTGAATCCTTCTTCAATCTAAATTTTCCGAGAACTCCTCTTTTATATTTTGGACTATTTCCAACTGGACGAACCATAAAAAAATAATTCCAGCCATCTGGTGTTTGGTGATATTTTTCGATGCGAAATTTCGGCAAAAAATTTATATAAAATTGTCTAAATTGGGTATCAAAACGGTTTTCAGTTGTGGCATTTGGAGCTTTTACAAAAACGTAAGTTATAATATTTGTAAGTAAAGTATCTCGTTCATTATCAGAGAAATATGTTGAGACACTGTACTTTTTTGATTGGCAGGAAAATATTATTGCTACGAGCAATGAAACTAAAAATACTTTTTTCATATTGGTGATAAAAGTTCTCTGCCGAAGCAGAGAACTTTCTTTTTTTATTACTAAGCTAATTATAGCTTTTTGGTATTATTATTTGATGTAAACTACTGATTGTGGACTAAATTCAGCCCAAGTAGCTGTCCAGTCAGTTGTTCCAAATGCACCAATGTGTGTAACAGCAGTGAAAAACGAACTAAGACCAGTTACTGAACCACCAGTTGCAATTGTAGCTGAAGCCGTGCCGCTTACTGCAAATGATGGACGACCAACCTGAAACAACGAAGGACTGATACCCGTGTTTACATAATTAGGTACAATTTTGTTACCCGTTTGAGCTAAAAACCAAACCGATGGTAACTGTGTGCCGATTGCCAAAGGAGCAGGAGTTGTGGCAGTGTTTACGTCACGTACTGCAAAACCACGTGGTTCAGAAGCAAAACCTTGACCAAAACCATTTGTTCCCCAACCTTCAACACCAGCCAACACTACATTTTTCAATACTAAATCACCTTTTTCAGCATTTGTAGAAGTAGTTGCACCGTCAATATAAACGCCGTTTGGATATCCAGTTGCAAATGTGTTATGAATTTTTAGTTTATTGTTTCTTCTTAAATGGAATGCATTTTGGAATAATGGGCTGATTGAAGTAGCCGCCGAGCCTTTAGCACCAATCAAAGTGAAGTTTGAGAATGTACCAGAAG
>JAFEIL010000424.1 GCA_017495105.1 Emticicia sp.
TTCAGATAAGTCTCTTATAATCAGTTAGTTACAGATCCAAAGGGGAGCCTATTTATTATTATCATCCATTTTTCAACTTAATAGAATCCAAATTTGTTCCTAGAGTTTATTGTTAAACCAGCATTTATCAAAATCTTCAATGTTTCATTTGGTGTTTATTTATTTGAAAAATAATTTTGTTGAATATTCATCGTTTGGCCTATTAAAGTTGGTTTGAATACCAACAGACAATCTTGAATTTACTTATGAATTTAAATTTCACAGATACTTAAACCTCCCTTAACAACCACTCCTTAATCGTATCTGTCATTGCTTCAAATTCAATCAAAAAACCATCATGGCCATATATTGAGTCAATGAGAGCGTATTTTGACTCGGGAATATGTTTTGAAATAAACTCTTGTTCTTCGGGCGGAAATAATACATCAGATGTAATGCCAATGACCAAAGTTTTTGCTTTTATAAGTTTTAGTGCATCTTCTACCTTGCCACGCCCACGACCTACATCGTGAGAGTCGAACATTTTTGAGAGTGTCCAATAAGAAAAAGCATTGAAGCGTTTACCGAGTTTTTCTCCTTGATAATTTTGGTAGGTATTTGCTCTAAAAAAATCAACTTGACCTTCATCACGAGATTGTGTGCGGCCGTAAGTGGCATAATTTCTGTAAGATAAAAGAGCAATAGAACGGGCAACTTTCATGCCAATCATGCCTGCTTTTGGGTGGCGTTCAGTCCAAGTTGGGTCGGCTGCAATTGCCATTCTTTGCGATTCATTAAATGCAATTCCCCAAGGCGAATGAATTGCGTTTGTTGAAAAAAGGATTAAGTTTTCAATCAAATCTGGCCGTGAAATAGCCCATTCGAGTGCCTGTTGTCCTCCCAACGAGCCACCGATTAATGTATTTATTTTTACGATACCTAAATTAATACGTAATAAATCAATTCCCCTTACTACATCACGGATACTTATAAAAGGGAAATCATGGAAATAAGGCTCGCCCGAAATTGGGTTTTTGCTAAGTGCATTTGTTGAGCCATAGTGCGAACCCAAAATATTAGCACAAACAATAAAATGCTCGGTAGGATTATAAAGACGTTTTTCTCCAATTAGCCCATTCCACCAATCAGAAGGGTTGGCGTTTCCTGTAAAAGCATGACAAACCCATACAACGTTGTCTTTTGCTGCATTGAGTGTTCCATAAGTTGTATATGCTAAATCAAATTCGGGAAGCCATGCACCCGATTCAAGTTTAAAAGGTTCGTCGTGATGAAATGTTTTGTTCTCCATTAAAATTCGTAATCGACTGATTATCAGTTTTTTGTTTTACTCTTCTTGTCAGTGATTTTAATCACCGCCTTATTTTTACGAAATTTGATTGACAAGGTCGAAGATAAAACTCATTCGAGTAAAAATCTTCGACCTTGAAAAATTAGACTAAAGCCTGTGTAATATCAGCCTTAATATCTTCGATATGTTCGTAACCACACGATATTCGCAATAAATTTGGGTCAACGCCAGCCGAAAGTTGCTCACTTTCTGACAATTGCGAGTGCGTTGTTGACGCAGGGTGAATTATCAAAGTTTTAGCATCGCCAACATTAGCCAAATGCGAAATCAATTTCAAACTATTTACAAATTTCTCGGCTCTTTCACGTCCACCTTTGAGTTTGAATGAAAGTACGCCACCAAAACCACGTTGTAAATATTTTTTAGCTAGTTCGTGGGTTGGATGATTGGCTAAACCTGGGTAATTTACTGACTCAACTTCTGGATGATCTAATAACCATTGGGCTAAAGCGGCCGTGTTTTCGCAAGTGCGTTCAACTCTCAAAGTAAGTGTTTCAAGTCCTTGAAGCAATAAAAAAGAATTGAATGGTGACTGGCACGCTCCCCAATCTCTCAATCCTTCAACACGGCAACGGATTATGTATTGAATATTACCAAAAGGCCCACCGATTCCAAAAACACTATCGTAAACCAAACCATGATAACTCGCTGATGGCTCTGTAAATTGCGGATATTTGCCATTTCCCCAATTAAAAGTTCCTGCATCAACAATCACTCCTCCCATAGTAGTACCATGTCCACCAATCCATTTGGTAGCTGATTCTACCACTACATTTGCACCGTGTTTGAGAGGCTGGCAAATTGCTCCACCTGCACCAAATGTATTATCTACAAAAAGAGGCAAGTCATATTTTTTTGCTAAAGTAACCAACGCTTCAAAATCAGGCACGTGTAAACCAGGGTTTCCGATGGTTTCTACGTAAATTAATTTTGTTTTTTCATCAATCAATTTTTCAAAACTTTCTACATTATTTCCTTCGGCGAAGCGAGCTTCAACGCCAATGTTTTTGAACGAATTTTTAAATTGATTGTACGAACCACCGTAAAGAAAAGAAGTCGTAACGAAATTATCTCCGACGGTAGTAACATTATTGATTGCAATAAATTGAGCAGCGTGTCCTGAAGAAACCGTAAGAGCAGCCACACCGCCTTCAAGAGCCGCAATGCGTTTTTCAAAAACATCATTGGTTGGATTCATGATTCGGGTATAAATATTACCAAACTCCTTCAAAGCAAAAAGGTTTGCACCGTGAGCCGAATCTTTGAATTGATAGGCAGTAGTTTGATAAATAGGGACAGCACGAGACTGAGTGACTGGGTCAATTTCTTGTCCAGCGTGTAGCTGAAGTGTTTCAAAGCGTAGTTCTGACATTGGTTTTGTTGTTTTAAATTTAAATAAAAAAAGTGAATTTGTAGCGAAACAAGCGTATAGTAAAACAGAGTGGTTTACTACACAAAAAATAAAACCAATTTGAAAACGATTGTCGTATGATTGGTTTATAAGTCCGAATTGTTTCGCCATTTCGGTAGGTGTTGGCACCTTATCGCTTGAAGCGGGACAGGTTGCCCGAGGTTCGTAGAGCCTATTCTCTCCCCTCGTCTATATAAATCAATCAATCAGCTACTTGAGTAGTATAATTGAATTGATGTTGCAAAGATGCGGTAGGATTTGTTAAAAAACAAGTGGGGTAAAAGAATTTGTGTCTATCGATGTGAAAAGACCTTGCATGTAATGACTCTATTGTTGTGTGCCGAAATATTCATTTATATCTTTATAGCCTTTATTCCAGTCTCGTTTTTCAGCCAAAATTCCTGCCATCAAAAAGTCTTCGATTAGGGCATTTGCTCCATTGATACCTGCTGTGTCGTTATCAAAACTTATCAGAATTTTACATTTTTTGAAATATTTCATCCATTCTTTCTTGAAAATTTTGGCACTTCCCAAACTCACAGCCATCATGCCATTTTTTACTAATGTCATACAATCGAACGCACCTTCAGTGATATATACCTCAGAGTTTGGCCTAAGTTTTTTAATAGAATCAATATTAAAAATACTGCGTGGAACTCCAGAAAGAAAATGATATTTGCTCGTACCATCAGTTGGATTTTCAATTGTTCGACCTTGTAAATATACTATTCTACCATCTTTATAATAAGGTATAATGAGAGGATGCACGAAAAATACCAAATTGCCTTTATCATTGATAATGCCACAAGCTTTTAAATCTTCAATCTTATAGGTTGATTTCAGAAAGTCATTGGCAACGACGTAGTTTTTTATCACAAAAAGTTTGAAATGTCTGATTGTCCAATCATCAATTCCTCGTCCACCTAAATATTCAGCAGCTTTTCGAGCATACTCGGTGGATGGTTGATTTATGCAAAATTGCTGAAAACGTTCATATATATCACTGTAAATTGGCTTGAATTCAAATTGGTTTTCTGGAAGTGGTTTATTGGTATAAACTCTTTTAATGTCGAGTTTACGAACAGTTTTTTGCCCAACACCGTAATATGTAGGAGTATAACGAGAGGCAAGTTCTTCAAGTGCAGTTTTGAAATCTATCTGACAGGCATCAGCATAGAGATTTACCACATCACCGTGTTTTCCGCAGCCAAAACAATGAAATTCGTTTTGTGGTGGCGGATATAACACTAAAGAAGGCGAATCTTCATCGTGAAAAGGGCATTTCATGCGTCGGCTTTGTACAATCTCAAAGCCTAAATCACGAGCTACTTGCCGAATATCAATTTCCTTTACACGTTGAAGTAGGTTGTCCATGTTAAAATATGAGATTTGAGATATAAGGTTTGAGAAAAGTAACACAATCTTGAATCTCATATCCAGTATCTTGATTCTAAAATATTATTTTCTATGAATCATAGTAGGAGCGGATTGGGCTTTTGCATAAAGTACAATATCGGCAATGGTTACACGGTCGGGAGTGTTGATGGCGTATAAAATTGCATCGGCTACATCTTCGGGTTGAATTGGGTCGAAGCCTTCATAAACTTTTTTTGCTCGCTCAACATCGCCTTTGAAACGTACTAACGAAAAGTCGGTTTCTACGGCACCTGGAGCAATATTTGTTATTTTTATTCCATATTTTGTCAAATCATGACGCATCCCTTCGCTAATTGCTTCAACTGCTGATTTTGATGCACAATAAACTGCTCCGTTCGGATAAGTATACTTTCCTGCAACCGAACTTAAATTAATAATATGACCTTTTTCACGGGCCACCATTATTGGCATGACAGCTTTCGAAACATAAAGAAGACCTTTTACATTTCCATCAATCATGGCATCCCAGTCAGCAATATTTCCATCCTGAATTGGTTCAAGTCCATGAGCATTTCCGGCATTATTGACCAAAATATCAATATTTTTCCATTCTTCGGGTAAAGATTCAATTGCTTTTGCTACGTCGTCTATGTTTCTAACATCAAAAGTAAGCGTCGTAACTTTTACTTTTTCCGAAAAATATGCTTTCAATTCATCTAAAACTTCACGACGGCGACCACACAGAATCAAGTCAATTTCTGCATTTGCAAAAGCCTCAGCTGTTGCCTTACCGATTCCTGATGTTGCACCTGTAATAAGAGCTATTCTTTTCATTTTTTACTAGTTATTTGATATTGGATTATCGGGAAACTTGTTAAAGGTGTACATATAAATTTGTAAAATGGAAGGTATTTATGATAGTTATGGTGTAATCTGTGACTATTTTTCCAATAATCAATATAGCCATTTCCAAATACCCATATTATCCAATAACTTTCGGGCCATCTTGATTTATGCCCGAAACATAAGCATCAGCATGAATACCTACTTTTTCAAATCCATTTTTCATGGCAATCGCCACTTTTTCGGCAGTATCTCGTCCTTTACTAAAAGCAAAAATCGAGGGGCCAGCTCCCGAAATACTGCAGCCCAATGCACCTGCTCCTAAAGCGGCATTTTTAACTTCCCAAAACTCAGGAATCAAAATTGCTCGTACAGGTTCAATAATAAAATCAACCATCGAACTCGCAATCAGTCTATAATCAGCTTGCATTAAGCCAGCAATCATACCTGCCACATTTCCCATTTGAGCAATGGTGTTTTTCATTGAAACCTCATTTCGCAAAATATGACGTGCATCTTTTGTATTTACCTCAATATCTGGGTGTACGATAGTTACATAAAGCTCATCGGGTGTTGGAATTTTAAAGACATCAAGCGGTTCATAACTACGCACCACTACAAAGCCACCTAATAGGGCAGGAGCCACGTTATCGGCGTGTGCCGAACCACAGGCAATTCGCTCTCCTTCCATAGAAAATGGCAATAATTCTTTAGCTGAAAGTGGTTTGCCTAGTAATTCATTCACGGCAAATACACCTGCAACCGAACTTGCCGAGCTGCTTCCTAGTCCACTTCCAAGTGGCATTTTTTTATGTAATTCAATCTCTAAACCTTGTTTGCTCCCTACTTGTTCGAGGAATTTTATTATCGGCACCGTTACAGCATTTTTTGAAGCATCGTAGGTGAGTTTCCCCTCTTCTCCAGTTATATTTGTAATAATAATTTGATTGTCAGTACGTTTACGAA
>JAFEIL010000375.1 GCA_017495105.1 Emticicia sp.
GCTTTAGGCTATAAGCCATAAGCTGCCAATTTAAGTTTTTTTAGCATAAAGCTTACTGCATATAGCCTAAAGTAAATCATGCAAGAACTCAAAGCACTTATCGAAAAAGAAATCAGACTGGAATGGCGACAACGCTACGCCCTAAACGGTATGATTCTCTATATAGTAAGTACGGTTTTTGTCTGCTATATGAGTTTTGCTCTGAAAGCCAAAGGCATAGAACCCATCACTTGGAACACCCTTTTTTGGATAATTTTGCTTTTTACGGCCGTAAATTCAATCACGAAAAGTTTTACGCAAGAGCGAGCAGGCCGACAACTTTATTATTACACTTTGGCAAGTCCACAAGGAATTATTCTCTCGAAAATCATTTATAATATTGTATTGTTATTAGCTCTTTCTCTAATCGGATTGTTTATTTATATTGTTTTTTTGGGAAATCCGGTACAGAATTTATTGATGTACCTGACGGCGGTAGTACTCGGAGCAATTGGTTTTTCTTCGACCTTGACTATGGTAGCGGGAATTGCTTCAAAAGCTGAAAATACTTCTACTTTGATGGCAGTTTTGAGTTTTCCAATTATACTTCCAATGCTTTCGATGCTTATTAGGCTCTCCAAAAATGCAATGGATGGCTTAGAATGGAATACTAGTTACGACGAAATTTTGATTTTACTGGCAATTGATGCCATTGTTATAACAATTAGTTATTTACTCTTTCCTTTTTTGTGGAGGAGTTAAAACCAATGAGAGAATAAATGATTTAGTGAATGATTGAATATTCCTAACTTAAAAAATCCCCATCGGGGAGCAGTGGTTTATATGAAAAAAACTTGGTGGAAAATTTTGTGTGTAGTTATTCTTCTCTACACAATTATTCAGGGACTTGGTGGAATTGTGCCACGTCAGCCGATATTAAATGAAACAATTCGCAATGTGTATTTCCACGTTCCGTTGTGGTTTGGAATGATGACATTAATGACCGCTTCTATGTGGTTTGCGATAAAGTATTTACGCAATGGAAACATTGCAGATGATGAATATTCAGTCGAATTTGCCAATGTTGCTATCTTTTTTGGAATTCTGGGCTTTATGACTGGTTCACTTTGGGGGCAATTTACTTGGGGAGATTGGCTTCCGAAAGACCCAAAAATCATCGCTGTTGAAGTTGGACTTTTGATATACTCTTCTTATTTCATTCTAAGAAGTTCGTTTGAAGATGAACAAAGAAGAGCCAGATTATCAGCTATTTATAATATTTTTGCATTTGCGACATTCATTCCATTGGTTTGGATTTTACCGAGACTTACTGATTCCCTTCACCCAGGAAACGGCGGCAATCCAGCATTCGGAAAATACGACATGGACAGTGCAATGCGAATGGTTTTTTACCCTGCTATAATCGGCTGGACGCTTTTGGGCGTTTGGATTACGAGTTTACGCATTCGCCTGCGAGTTATCGAACGATTGAGTTCAAACTAAATTTTTGTTTTATCCTTTAATTTTCAACTATAATGAAAAAAATTATATCGTTTTTAGTAGTGCTTCTTACCTCATTCAATTCATTTGCTCAGGAAGAAGTACAAATGGCCGACCAAATGCGTGCTGATGGCAAAATTTGGGTAGTTGTTGCTGTAATAGCCATCGTTTTTGTCGGAATTATTGCCTATTTAGTTTTGTTAGATAGAAAGATAAGTAAGATTGAGAAAAGTCTATAATCGGATGTCAACGGTAGATAGTAAAAACAAGATTTGCAACATTATTTTCAAATAAAACTATTGTCTGTGGTCAATTGACCGTGGACTTTCAAAAATATGAAAAAATCACATATTATAGCACTAGGAGTTATTGCCGTTGCGATTGCAATCATCATTTCAACGGTTGGGGATGCCAGTACTTATGTAGGTTTCAATGAAGCCGAGCAAGTTGCCAAAGAAGGTAGCACAAAATCAATGCACGTAGTGGGAACTTTAAAAAAAGACGCTTCTGGCAACTATTTAGGAATGGTTTACGAACCTTCGGTTGACCCCAATCATTTTGAGTTTACGATGATAGATTCATTAAATTATGAGTCGAAAGTCGTTTATAATCAGCCAAAACCTGCTGATTTAGATAAATCAGAAAAATTGGTGGTAGTTGGTAAAATGGACTTAGCAAATAAATGTTTCAAAGCTGAACAAATTTTATTGAAATGCCCATCGAAATACAATAATCAAAAAGGTTTAGAAGCCGAAGAACCAGCAAAAGCTGTTTCGATGAAGTAAAATAATATGTAGGGGCTTATCGTATAAGCCCTTATTGAGTTTGTTAAATATTCAAAAATGACTATTCTATTCGATGGTGTTTGTAATTTTTGTAATGCTTCTATCAACTTTATTATTGACAGAGATAGTAAAGGCATATTCAAATTTGCGGCCTTACAGTCGGAAGTTGGTCAAGAATTACTCAAAAAATTTGGCTTAAAAACCAACGATTCGGAAAGTCGCACTTTTGATAGTATTGTAGCCATTGATGGCTATAAAGTTTATCAAAAATCAGATGCGGCTCTCGAAATTGCTCGTAGAATGGATGGAATTTGGAAGATTTTTTATGTTTTCATAATCATTCCAGCCTTTCTACGAAATCCTGTTTATGATTTGATAGCTCGTAATCGTTACCGAATTTTTGGCAGAACTGATGCCTGTCGAATACCTACACCCGAATTGAAAACAAGATTTTTGTAACAGTCTCAATCAATCATTTCAAGACCATCAATTCTTTCAAAATGCTTTTTGTTTAAAGTTACAAAAGGTAAACTCCAGACAACAGCAGTCGCGGCAATAAATAAATCCGCAATAGCTATTTGTTTATTTTTCTTTTTCAAAATGGCATTAATATTTACTGCTTCATTTGTAGTTTTTTCGTCAAAAGAAAGAATAGTAATGTTTTTGAACACACTATCCCAAAACTCTAATTGACTCTCAGTAGCACCTGCATAAATTTCATATTTAGTGACGGTTGAAAACGCAAACACATAATTTTGCTTCACTAACTTATACCATACCGAATTCGTTTTGTCTGACTTTCTATAAAAATCTATTAAGATAGAAGTATCTATCATTATCAATTCCGCCATTGATTAATTCTTTTTCTGTTATTTTCAATTACTTCTAATTGCTCTTTTGTTGCTATTGTGCCATTCAAAAGTAATTTTTCTAAATCAGATTTAGATTCATGCTTTCCTGATTCATTGTCAATTTCAGCTTTAAGTTGTCTCAACTCCACCATTGACAGAGTTTTAACAATTTTCAGTAACTGGTCAAATCCTATATCTATCTGCACTTGCATAATGCTTAATTTGAGTTGTATATAGAAACAAATATACAAAATATGACTAAAAATCTAAATTACTCACAAAAAACCTTCTCATTCCACAATTCTCAATTTCGCAAAACTCAATAACAGCGTTTTTTCGCCTTGTCCTTGAGCATCAAATTTGATAGTTGCTTTACGGTCATTTCCATTAACATCCATTTTCGTGACAGTTCCATAGCCAAATTTTGGATGTTCTACTTTATCACCTTGCTTTAGTACAGAAGTATCACTTGCCACAAAATCGCCCGTTGGTATATGATTTACTGGTGTAGCTTTTGCAACAGGTTTCAGGTTGGAAATAATGCTTTCTTTCTTAGAAAAAGGCAAAACTGGTTTAGTTGAACTCGGAGCTGGGCGATCGTTTCGAGTTTCACTATTTCCGTAAGAAATCACCCTACTTTTTGAAATTTGCAGGTATTTTGGGTCAATTTCTTCTAAAAAACGACTTGGTTCGCAGTAATTCAGACGTCCATAATTATAGCGACTTTCGGCATAACTCAGCGTTAGTTTCTTTTCGGCACGAGTGATTGCCACATAAAACAAACGGCGTTCTTCTTCCAAATCACTACGTTTTGAGAGCATCATTTGCGATGGAAAAAGGTTTTCTTCCAAACCAACAATATATACATACTTAAACTCCAAACCTTTTGCTCCGTGAATCGTCATAAGGGTCACGCGGTCGTGGTCGCCATCTTCATCCTCTTGGTCGGCGGTGGTCATAAGCGTAACCGTCTGCAAAAAAGCACTTAGCGTAATTTCTTCATTCTCAGGATTATCAACAAATTGCTTAATCGAGTTGAGTAATTCTTGAATGTTTTCATAGCGAGCCAGACCTTCGACGGTTTTATCATCATACAATTCTTTCAAAAGTCCCGAAGTTTTGGCAATGTATGAAGCTACTGCATGAGCATCTTTACCTTCTTCAATTAGCAAGCCATAACTTTTAATCAGCGTCGCAAAATCATCAATCGTTTGAGCGGCACGTCCAGCAATATATTGACTAATATTGCTCACAACTTCCCAAACCGACTTATTATTTTCAGCAGCAGTTACCACAATTTTTGCAACGGTTGTATCGCCAATACCTCTTTTGGGTAAATTAATGATACGTTTGAAAGCCTCGGTATCGCTCTGATTTATCGTAAAACGCAAATACGCCAACAAATCTTTAATTTCCTTACGTTGGTAAAACGACAATCCACCAACGATTCTGTATTTAATATTGAGTTTTCTTAAAGCTTCTTCAAAAGCCCTTGATTGAGCATTTGTACGGTAAAGAATAGCAAAATCAGTATTTTTTAAACTATTATTATTCTTTTCTTCAAAAATATTGGTAGCAATTAATCGACCTTCTTCATTATCGGAAGCTGCTTTTATGACATCAATCTTGCTTCCTTCTTCGTTTTCAGAGAAAACATTTTTCTCCAATTGTTCTTTATTTCGTGCAATGACCGAATTGGCAGCATTGACAATGTTTTGGGTCGAACGATAATTTTGTTCAAGTTTTACGGTTTTCAAATCAGGATAATCTGACTTAAAATTCAATATATTTTGAATATTTGCCCCACGGAACGCATAAATACTTTGTGCATCATCGCCCACGATACAGATATTCTGATGCACCGACGAAAGTTTTCGAGTAATCAAGTACTGCGATACGTTTGTATCTTGAAACTCATCAACCATTACGTGTTTAAACTTATGCTGATATTTGTTCAAAACATCCAAATGATCACGAAAAAGTACATTTGTATTATACAACAAATCATCAAAATCCATAGCATTTGCTTGAAAACAACGCAAGACAAACATTTTGTAAAGACGACCAATTTCGGGCATTCGGGCGGCTTTATCATCTTCCATATAAATTGGATTAGTAGCATAAGCTTCCCAAGAAACCAAAGCATTTTTGGCACTCGAAATCCTGTTTAGCACGTAATTAACTTTGTAAGTTTTATCATCCAAAGCCAATTCTTTGATAATCGACCGCATCAACGATTTTGAATCATCAGTATCATAAATCGTAAAATCGGATGTATAACCAAGTCTTTTTCCTTCAAAACGCAAGATTTTGGCAAAAACTGAGTGAAAAGTTCCCATCCAAAGATTTTTGGCATCGCTTCCAATCACTGACTCAACACGTTGACGCATTTCTCCGGCTGCTTTGTTGGTAAACGTCAACGACAAAATATTAAAGGGATCAACTCCTTGCTCAATCAGCCACGCAATTCGATAGGTAAGCACACGGGTTTTGCCCGAACCTGCACCAGCAATAATCATCAATGGGCCTTCGGGGTGCGTTACTGCGTCACGTTGTGGTTGATTAAGTTTCTCTAAATAATTATCTTTTGCCATTCGTTTCTCTTTTTGGACTGCAAATTTAGCAGTATATTCTCAAAAAGCATCATAAATGAAAAATTGAGATTTGGATAGCAAGTTATACTACCCCCTAAAAACCTCTTAATACAATTTTTAATCTTTGTTATTTCCTTAATTTTGAAGGAAATCATTAAGCAAAATACTCATAGTA
>JAFEIL010000243.1 GCA_017495105.1 Emticicia sp.
GCAATCGCTTATATCCCCTGCCTAAAGGCAAGGGGCTTTACGCTCGGTATCGTAACTATATAAAAAACACCCAACCTTGAAAAGATAAGTTTTATGTAATTACCAATTGCCTCTATACTAAAACTTGCTTCAACAGGAGTAGTATTATTAGCTTCATCGGCTAACCTCAAGATTTGAGCTTGCTTGGCATCATAGGCTTTTTCTGCGGATTCCTGCATAGCAGTAGTTGCACCAGCAATAGGAGAAAGAATGGCATCTATTGTTCCCCTAAAAAGGGGAAACAATAAAATAACCAATAATATTATGAAAGGTCTCAACAATGCTCGCTCGTCTAATCGCTTGGCCGTGGCGATTTGTTCGGTAATTAAACCGCCCAAATATAGCACCGCCCCCAGGGCAGAGATACCTCTTGCTACCTGTGTAAGCCCCCCAAACGATTCCAAGAGTTCATATTGATACCTTGCAATTTCTTCAAGAAAAGTAGCAGCTAAAATTGTCATATTAGTAGAATCCAGTAGTGGATTGTTTAGGGGCAATTAAAGATTCTTGTTTTGTTTTCCAAGAATACTTTGATTGTCCATTAGTTAATTGAGAAACAGTTTGTCGATAAAGGTCTTCTCCTATCAAAGTAGAAATTGCGTTATTATTTGCAATTAAAATATTGCTTATATCATCGTATTTTTCAACGATGTTATACCCTAACATTATTTTACCTGCATCATCCATAAACCCATTTCGAGGGTCTATTTTAACCGATTTTCCTGCTCCTAATTGTGAGCCCAAAGCTCCAGATGAAGCAGATAGCAAATCACCAAAACCCAAAGAGCTCATTCCTGAATTAAAGTTTTTATCAAGTGATTTGGTTTGATCAGCGTACCATTCTTCAAGAGCAGACTTGCCTTTTTCCTCAATTTTATCTTTCAGAGCATTTGTAAGCCCTAAAGAAGCAATATTTGCCACTCCGCTCCAAAGCTTACCTAACCAACCTCCAGAAGGGGGATTGTTCAATCTATCAAGCAAAGTCTGATAGGTATTATTGGCACTATTAATGTCTTCCTTATACTGAATAGCCAGTTCGTCCGCTTTATTTTTTGCATCTACAAAAGCTTGTTCTTCTGCCGATGAACTACCAGTATTCACAAGTCCACCTTGTGAACCGCTAAAAACATTGTCAATCATAGTTGTAGAACCTGATGATTTATACCCCAATAACTCTGCTTGCTTGCTGTAAGCGGCCATCGCATTCTTTATTTCAGTATAAAGTTTCGAGTAATACGCAATATGACTGGAGTTTTGAGAAGAAATTTTTCCAATCAAAGCTACACCAGTATTATAGAGAGCCACGTTTTTATCTTCCTTGTCCTTGATTTTTAATCCTTGAACGGCAAAATTTGCGGAAAACTTAGAAACATTACTACTATAATCAATTTCTGCCATTTTGGCATTTGCGTTAGTTTCGGTGGCAGTCGTAATTGCAACCTGTTCCCGAAGCTGTTCCTTTGCTCTTTTAACCTGTTGTATTTGCTGGGTCAACTTTGGATTAAGCATATCTAAAACCTTTGTAATTGCCCCGTTTACGGGGTCATTGACAATCATTTGAGATTGAGCATTATCAAAACAACCACAGCCAACAATGACAGATAAAGCCATTATTATTGCTTTCATTTGTGTGCGTTTGGTCGCCACCTTTGTTTAAAAGTGAATACTAATCAAATTTTAACCATTACTTTACTTGAAGGTTTTTCAGAAATAGGTGGTATTGTACACTTTAGATCTTCGTTGAAATCTTTTTTTATTGGATACGCAGACACAATATTGATATAGGGAAAATGTCTATTGATAATCCTTTGCATATTACCTATAAGGCTTTTAGTGATACCTTCTGAACTAAGAGGAAGTTTGGCTTGGAAAACATTTTTTTTGCCATTAGGAACGATGTATTGTATTTCGTTTGAAAAAACAATATCCTCATGGTCTATGTTCTTTAGACAATTTTCAAAAACACTATTATTAAAAGCATCAGCCCTGCTCCCATCGGCTTGCAAGTAGAAATAATTATTATCAACGTCAAATTTGACCGTAGGCTCAAATGAATTAATAATATTACTATTCAAATTGATGCGATATTTATAGCCAGCAATATCATTATCATGAACAAGCCTTACACTTTCGCTTTTGGTTTCTAAAATTATTTTAGTCAATCTAATGAGTTGTTTCGCACTCATTTGACCAAAAGTAGAAAGGGCATAAAAAGAATCACTCTCTTTTGTGTGTAATTGCAGATAAGATAAAACATCTTCGGGCGACTCACCAATAACTAAACACTTTAGCATTCTTTCTGAATTTGCTTCGGGCGGTTTAGAACTCCACAAAGAATTCCCAAGTTCATAAGGTGCCAATTTATTAAATTTGTGGTTACGTTCCTGCAAACTTATCATGGCATCTGCTTCGTTAAAGCTCGGAAACGCTACATTATTCCAACCGTTTACCTGCTGAAAAATTCGATTTTGTAAATTTTGATGTTGGAGTAACGAATCATTAATACCCCTTTCGTGCAAATACTTACAAGAACCATCGAGTGGTTTGTATTGATTATACTCAAGCATTATACCTTGACAAACCATTTGTTCGACCTTCGAAGAAGCAGTAGATTCATGAGAATAGCGAAGTGTATTCACTTTAGCAATAGGCATATTTGCATATTCTCTTAATAAATCCATCCCTCTTTTATAATCACCAGTCCAAAGCTTTGCCAAGAAATCAACGCCACCTCCTTTTCTATCTGAATTAGGAACACACCCATCAGGCGAAATAAAATAATCATGAATCCCTTTTGAGCGTGGAATTAACATTCTAAATTCCCCATCCAAAGCTGTAGGGAAATCATAGGCAAGCCAATTAGAAGAACTTTTATCTTTACGTGCTTGTAATCCTATGTAATTTAAAAATGCCACTATATCAATGGTTTGTTTTAGAATCAATACTTCTTTGGCACTTTGCTCTTTTCTTTCTTCGGCTGTCATTTCATGCTTATTTTTGGCTGTTTAGGTGCTTTTTCTACCTTCACAGCGGTGGATGGTTCTATTTTCTTAGTTATTTCTTGGGCCTTTTCAACCGATAACTCAGGCGAAGAAATATTTATAGACAAAGTTTTGATTAAATCAGTAGGGCTGCCCAAGTGCAAATCAAGCTCAATTTCTCTTTCTGTTTTTTGAATATTCTCTTTGGCTTCATGTAATGACTTTCGTTCTACGGTAAGATTTTGAGTATCATTAAAATCAACAACAAACCTATCACGGTGCATTTTAGCTGATAATAAAGCCTTACCAACCACCCTCAGTTCTACTTGCAAGGGACTTTGGTTTGCATCTTGAATAGCTATTTTATCAATCCCTAAGCCCTTACCTTTTGAAGATTGTTGGATAATATTATACAACTCATTGACACTAGTAGGACTAGTCTTATTGAGTGGTTCAAAAAATAACTCACTCTTTATTCCATCATTATTGATAGTAAATTGCAAAGCTTGATGCTTGTTAATCATCATATCTTCACTCATTATCTTCTGCTCGGTTACAAAAGCATTAAAGTGTTGTTGTTTATATACAGTTGTAAAAGGGGCTTCAATACGATTTTTAATGGGGTCAAAAAACATGGAAACTTCTTTGTCCTCTTTCATATAAGTAATGGTTTTTCCTGCCATTAATTCAATGATGATGTCTTTATTTGCTTGCTCTTTGAATGCTTTCTCTTCTAAAGTATCTGTAGCTTCTATTATTTGTCCAATTTGGGGGTAGTTCATTAATACGTTTGCTAATCTATCTACCAAAGGATTAAATTTTACCGCAGAAATTTCTCCACTTTTTTCATTAACAAATACCTTGTAAGGACTTGGAGAAGTCTCTTTTCCTAATTGCATACTTAATGGTTCAACCAAATGGTGAAACTCTTTTAATTCCTTAATTTGTTGTTCAGTAAGTATTTCAGAAAAAATATTACTTGGCTTTACTTCTTTTTTTTCATCCCATTTATAAAAATTCAGCGTAGAATTGGGTTCAATTGAAGCATTTATCCTTTCTGTTAGTTTGGGCAATAAAGGGATATTTACTTTATCATCCTCATAAGCCAGTTTGTAAATAAACTCGGGCAATGATAGGGTTGAATGGTTTTCTAACTGCAACATACTTTGTTTCATGTACGGCTTATTATCAACCGTTTCTGCCTGATGTGAAACAAAATCCGTTTTTTTACCTTCCAATAATTTCAATAGATTTTCATTACTCAAATGGCATTTCATTTCAAGGGCTTTATTAGCGATATACCCTGCCGAAATGACTGCTAAGTCTTCTGCAATGCCTAAGTTGTAAGGCTTAAAAAAATCTTTCAGAGCTTTTAAAAGTCCTGCTGCTTTTAACTCAGCTTCATTACTTAGATTTTTTCTTTTTTTATCTTTTACGCTATCTTCTATATTTTCTTCATTCATTGTCTTCTTATTTTATGTTAAAAAAATGCTTATATCTATGGTTTTTTGAGTTTTTACTTTTCTAAGAATCTAACTCTTTTGGATCTTCCGAACTTGAGTGCTCTTCAACAAGGTGTTCTTTCTGTTTATCATCTTGAAGTTTATCAGTTAATTTTTTTTTGCGTGTTTCAAAAATTTTCATTTTTAAAACCTCTGTTAATTTTTCCAGTTTTATTATTTGGTTTTCAACTATTTGGTTTTCTTCTTCTGTTTCAAAATGAATTTCTCTAAAAAAGGTAATTTTATCATTCACATTCATTTTGGAAATCTGCTTTAATTGCTGGGGATTTAATAAATTTTCTATTTGTTTCATTATTAGTGTGATTTGGGTTAGTTCTTCGTTTGATTCTTCTGCTGGAGCAGTAGTTTCTTGTACTGCTATTATTGGACTAGGATTAAGATCTACTTCTTTAATTGCTACAGTGGTTTCAGCTACTACTGTACTGGGATGATTTACTTCTTCTTCGTTATTAGGCCTTACGGGGGCAGTTAATTGATAATAATTAGTAGGCTCATTTATTATATTTTCAATCTTTTTATTGAGCATCGAGTCATAAAAAAAACGTTCTTGTCTTAACTTATGATTTGATTGTAGCATATTCAGAAGTTTTTCTGCAGTAAATGGTTCTAATTCTTCATTAAACATATATTCGTGAAGCGTTAGGTTAATATTCTCCTGTAAATCAAAAACGCTGAAGCTTTCTGACTGTAGACAAATCACATACCCTTTAGTAATAAAAAAGTTACAGAAATCCATCATGGATGGTGGCTGCAATGCGTTTAATTCCCCAATGTTTGCCAAGAATTTATCCTGTACTGCTTTTTGCTTTTGTTTTCTTTTTTGAATTTCATTATCATCAGTTACAAACAAATCCTTAAAGGCTTGTGCCGTCAACGGATGCTCCTCAATAAAGCGATTTCCCAAACAATTAAAATAGGCGATATTGGGCTTATCTCTTTTCATGTTGATTTCCAGAAGATTAAGCATAATATATTTACTTTCTTCTTCGACCAAAGAATAGAATCTTTCATCATTCTCAACTCCCTCTGAAAACAAATATTCATCCTCTCCATTTGACCTTATAGGGTAAAAGAACACACTTACACCTTCGGTATTAGTGTTTTTAAAATAGAAAATAGAGCTTTCAGCTTGAAATTTTCGAATCACCTTAAAATCTGCAACAAGAGCTTTCTTCTTATTGGCGATATTGGGGTAATTAGTAAAAACCACATCATCGAGATATTTCTCAATGACCACTTGATTTTCAATGCCAAAAAGGTAATTCAAATCTTTAAGGGATAAAAAACCCTCATTAAAAAAATCCGTATAAACACCTGTGAAATTACAC
>JAFEIL010000447.1 GCA_017495105.1 Emticicia sp.
ACATTATTCAGCCTGATATCCAGCTAAGTGCTTCTCTTGATAATGCTACAATAATTTCAACCGAACCAAAATTATCAGAGAATCTTATTATTGAGGCTCATCCAATAAATGTAGAAGAGTTCGATAAAAGTAATATCAAAAAAAGGATTATTCAGCATCAAAATATTGCTTTTTACAGTAAAAACACTCCAATTGCCGTAAATTATCACAAGAAACTCTTTAAACGCAATCCAAAGGAAGTGCCTCTAAATTCTACAATTTATACAGGCTTAATCATCTTTGGTATTGCTATTTTGCTCGCGTTGGTTTCGCTCAATTCTCTTTCATTTCTTTTTGGCTTAGCTGCTATTTTATTTCTTTACTTGGGTTTCAAGAAGTATTTTCGGAAGCAACGTCGACGTGATTTTTTTCGAAAATAAGTTGGAAAGATATACTCAATGCCATGGCACAAACGCCAGATTTTACTACATAAGATTTCTTGATAGCTTTTGTTTTCTTTACCCAAAAATCTTCATTTGGTAAAGATTTTACGGGTTTACTTTTTTATATGGAAAAAGAACCTTTATGTATTATCTTTGCCAAAATACTTCAATAATTTACCCCAAATGAAGCAATATCACGATTTATTAAAGCATATTCTCGACAACGGTACAAAAAAAACCGACCGTACAGGTACTGGCACTATTAGCGTTTTTGGCTACCAAATGCGTTTTAATCTTAAAGAAGGTTTCCCTCTCGTTACTACTAAGAAAGTACATACAAAATCTATTATCCACGAGTTACTTTGGTTTATCAAAGGCGAAACTAATACCGCTTATTTGAAAGAAAACGGGGTTTCAATTTGGGATGAATGGGCTGATGAAAATGGTGATTTAGGGCCAGTTTATGGCAAACAATGGCGAAGTTGGGAAGCTCCAAATGGACAAGTAATTGACCAATTGAAAGACGTTTTGAATCAATTAAAAAAATCACCCGACTCACGCCGAATCATCGTTTCGGCATGGAATGTTGGAGAATTATCACAGATGGCATTAATGCCTTGCCATGCTTTTTTTCAGTTCTATGTGGCTGATAATAAGCTATCTTGCCAATTATACCAACGTAGTGCCGATGTGTTTTTGGGCGTTCCATTCAATATAGCCTCTTATGCACTTTTCACGATGATGGTTGCACAAGAATGCGGACTCGAAGCACATGAATTTATTTGGACAGGCGGCGACACGCACATTTATTCAAATCATCTGGAACAAGTAGAAAAACAACTTTCTCGTGAACCAAGAAAACTACCAAAAATGACTTTAAACCCTGATGTAAAAAGCATTTTTGATTTCAAATTTGAAGATTTTACCCTTTCAGAATACGACCCATATCCAGGCATCAAAGCTCCTGTGGCAATATAAAAAAGTCAAGCCGCTGCAATGCAACGGCTTGACAATCAAATACAAAGGTTTTTAGCATTGACGAATTTTGTCTGGACTTTGCTGACAATATTCCATATTATTTGCGGTCACTTGCCAATGCAATTCCACGGAAAGATTTAGTAGTGATTACAAAATCTTTTTTCAATTTCTCGGTCCCTAATTCTACTAAAAAAGAATATTCGCCATCAAGCAAGTTTGATAAATCAAATGCTTTTACGTATTGAGCATCATTTGTTGGATAATCGTAGAAAAATACATTGTTTTCTTTATCAATCAAAGAAATTTTTGTTTTTAGCTTAGAGGGGTTTTCAAAAGCCAATTTAAAACGTAGGCTACCTAAGTCTTGTACGCTCAAAGAATTTTTCTCAGTTGAAGTAACTTTACCCGCTGCAACTTTAGTTTGAGCCGTTACTTGTGTTGTAGCAGTTGCTAGTGTAAATACTACTGCAATCGCCTTGATGATATTTTTTGTGTTCTTGTTCATTTTATTAATTGTTTAAATGCTGTTTATTGTTTTATTTTTACCCAAAAATGGTTTGTGAAAATTCAAATATATAATTGTCTCATTTTCAACACTTTGCACCGAACGACGGTCGCCTCTGAACCTTTGCAACTATGTACCTTTTGAGTATAAAATTGTAAGTCCAATCAATTGCTCACCAAAGAAACACCACGGAGAGTTTTGGTACTGATTGTAAAGTCTTTTTTCATTTTATCCTTGCCAGATTCAACCAAGAAAGTGTATTCTCCATCGGCTAAGTTGGAAAGGTTAAAAGCTCTAACATATTGTGTATTTTCGTGCATGTACTCGTCGAACAACACATTTCTTTCCTTGTCAATTAAAGATATTTTTGTCTTTTGTCGCAAAGGGTTCTCAAAAGCTAACTTGAATTGAAGACTACCCATGTCTTTAACGCTCAGATTTGTAAAATTAGTTGTTGAACTAATTTTTCCTGCGGCAGGCGTTCCTGCGGCAGGCGTTCCTGCGGCAAGCGTTCCTGCGGCAGGCGTTCCTGCGGCAGCTTTCGCTTGTGCCATACCCTGTGTGGCGGTTGCCGAGACGATTGTTACGGCAAGTGTTAATACTAATGCTAATTTCTTCATAATTTTCTTTGATTTCGTTTCGATTGGAGTAAAATTTTAAAAAGTTAAAACTAAAAAAAGTCATATCAATTATTCGTCTCCTTTGAAAACCTTTGTGTTACAAATGTATGTAAGTAATTGAATACAAGTCAATTAAGAAATCATTAATTCCTGAAAGTTGTTTTAAAATTATAGAAGAATCTTAGAATATTACAATGATTTTTGAAATACTTCAAGAGAAAAGTCGAATAATCCTATTAATTAAATAGACTAAAGGAAAGTCAAAATATCACTTTCTCGAATCAGTTTACAATACTTCCTTATAATAATACAAAAACCGTTTTTTTGACCGATTTTAACCATTATTACCAAATATTCTTTTTCAAAGATTATGTAGAACTATATTTTAATAAATATGGCTTTAGACTTTTCTGGAAATACCGTTTATGTAAATATTTTGGTGGTAAATCAAAAAAATCGTAAATCGTCGTTCAAAAAAATATCATTTTTCAAGATGTTAAAAATCAAAAATTTTTCAAAAAGCTATAATAACCATACAATCGTTGCGGTTGAAAATTTAGTAATTCCCGAAGGAATTCATTGGTTCAAAGGAATTAACGGTTCGGGGAAATCAACTTTTTTCCGTTCAGTAGCAGGAATCATTCCTTTCGAAGGGGAAATTTCGTGGAAAAATCTTGATATCAGAAAAGATGCCGTTCCCTATCGTATGCAAGTAAACATGAGCGAAGCCGACCCACTCTATCCTGATTATATATCGGGCTATGATTTATTAAGTTTTCTTGCAGCAGCAAAAAAAGCGGATACTTCACAACTCAAACAACTTAGCGAGATTTTGGGTGTAGATGTCTATTGGAAATCGGCCATCGGAACCTATTCAAGTGGAATGTTAAAAAAAATATCATTGTTGACTGCATTTCTCGGAAAACCCAGCTTAATCATGCTCGACGAACCCCTCATTACGATTGATGACCGTTCGGTACAAATTGTATATGAACTCGTGAAAGAATATGCCGAAAAACTAGGAGTGAGTTTTTTACTTTCTTCACATCAAGATTTTAGATTTGAGAAACTCACCATAAAGAATATGTATTTGGTTCAAAATCAAACTATTACGCAGTTATGAAAACAATCTCTCGCATATTAAGCTTAACGATTACAAAAGAGTATTATCGTCAAAATACGATATTCATATTCGCCGTCATGATGCTTTCTTTTGGGTTTTTGCGAGCCGAAGAACATAAAACCATCATTAAAAGTGCTTTAAATCTTCCTTCACTTTTAAGTTTAATTTTCATTGGTTGGGCATTGCATGCTCTAAAAGTGATTTTATTTTGTCTCCGGATGTTTGAATCAAAAAACAATGAATTTTTATATAATATTCGACTTTTTTCGCCACTAAAACGCTATCTAGCTTTGGGTTTGATGCAGCTTTCTTTGCTTCAACTCACCATACTTTATTCACTTTGGATGATAAAAATTGGCTTTGAACAAAATAAAATTTTAGAAACCTCAGCTATTATTGGCTTCAATATCTTATTAATAATTGCAGGAATCATCATCTACGAATACCGTATCAAGCATCCAAATATTGTTCGAGTTTCGCCAAAACCTATCCAAAACCTTCTTAGCCGTTTCAGAACCCCGTCTTATCTTTTTTATATCAGATATTTATTTGCCAAACAACCTGTTTTGATGTTATTAAGTAAACTTTTTACTTGCCTAATTCTCATCGGGATTTGTAGCCTCTACCCTACCGATATTTATGACGAACGTCTTTTGGCAATCGGCGGTCTCATTGCTGCGGCTGGGAACACTGTTTTTTGTCAGCAGTTTTATTATTTTGAAAACCAGTTTTTATCTTTTAATCGCAATCTTCCACTGAGTTTACAACAGCGAATTTTAGGTTACTTACTCACCTATTCTCTTCTACTTATACCTGAACTCATCGTTATACTCCGAAATCTACCAGATGGCGTTAGTTATCTTTTCGCTTTTCAACTTGTTATTTTTGTGCTTTCGATGATATTTCTCAATCATCATACGCAGTATATTAATGACATTTCTGCAGATACTTACTTACAACGGTTATTTTTTACAGGAATTCTTTTCTTGCTATTGATAATGTTCAAAATTCCAGTAATTTTGATGGCGTTAGTCAATTTCTCATTGGCTATTTACGTTTTCCAAAAAAACTATTATGAAAGCCAGTCTTCATAAATCAAATAGCTATGATTCGCTTATTATTTTTGTTTGTTATTTTATCAAATATTTGTTCGGCACAAGGTATATTCAAACTATCAGGCGAAGTACAAAACCCTACTGAACGAAAAGTACTAATTACATTATATAGAGATTGGGTTGGTGACGAAGAAGAATACGAAATCAAGCTCAATGATAAAAACCAATTTAGTTTCAGCACGAGTATCAACCATGTAGCTTATATTGATTTTTATTATGCCGACCAAGGTTTTCATTATTGGATTATCGAGCCAGAAGATGACATTTCGATGAAGTTTTCTCCAAAAAACTTTTGGCAATCGCTTAAATTTTCAGGAATGGGGTCTGATAAATTAAACTACTATGTAAAACAGCAAGAACAATTTGAAGAAAAACGAGATTTTGAAAAAGAAGCCGATGCTCTAAGCAAAGCCCGACAAGAACAATATTTTGATTTTCTAGATAATGAGCAACAAACACAAATAACGTTTTTGGAGAAAACACCTTATATTTCCGACAACTTTATTCAATCTCGTAGAGCCGACATTATTGGAACATTACAAAATTATAAGGTAAACCTTCTATCAGGAAATAAATATACTTCTTGGACCGAAGAAAAAGTAAAAAGTTTATTGAAAATAGAAGAACTTCCAGACTCAGTGCAGGCACATTCGCTTGAATATGGCAATATGTTTCAGAATCTCATGGATTTGTTTGTGGCAAAATCAGCCTTAAGAAAACGGAAAGATTTGACCGAACTCGAAGAAATTAATCTCATCAAATCATCATATTCTCGAGCATATTTTTCTTTTCAATTGATAGAACGAGTAATGGCATTCAAACTAAAAAACATGATTGAGGCTGAAAATGTGACACCGAAAATTCAGTCAATGGTCGATGATTTTCTTGCAACCGCCACCAACCGAGTCTACAAAAATTATCTATCTAAAAAAGTAAGTTTCTCGAAAACGCTTGCCAAAGGCTCGCCCGCAAAACCATTTAAACTGAAAGATATAGATGGTAAAGAAGTTTCCCTTAAAGATTTTCTTGGCAAAACTGTTTATATTGATTTTTGGGCAAGTTGGTGTGGAC
>JAFEIL010000298.1 GCA_017495105.1 Emticicia sp.
AAAACAAATATATCAGTTTTTTGAATCCCCATCTTTTTTTATGAACAAACCCTGTAATTGAAAATTAAGGGTTTTGTCGTAATTTTGCACCCTCATTCTAATAAATAAACTAAACAAAAGGCTTGTCTGATTGAATTAGCCAAACCGAAATACAAATATGGCTTTACAAGTCGGTATCGTTGGTTTACCCAATGTAGGTAAATCAACACTTTTTAATGCAGTATCAAATAGTGCTAAAGCTCAAGCAAGCAACTATCGTTTTTGTACAATCGACCCAAATGTAGGCTTGGTTGATGTACCAGACGAGCGTTTGAGCAAATTAGCCGAACTCGTGAAACCTAATAAAATTGTGCCAACACAAATCGAGATTGTTGATATTGCAGGTTTAGTGCGTGGAGCAAGTAAAGGTGAAGGTTTGGGAAATAAATTTTTAGGAAATATCCGTGAAGTTGATGCCATCATTCATGTAGTGAGATGCTTTGAAGACGAAAATATTTTGCGTGAGGAAGGTGATATAAATCCAGTAAGTGATAAGGAAATCATTGATACAGAACTTCAGTTGAAAGACTTGGATAGCGTAGAAAAGAAAATCCAAAAAACTGAAAAACAAGCAAAAGTAGGTGGGGATGTAAAGGCCAAAGCTGAATTTGATGTCTTGAAGCGTTGCCAAGAGTGGTTGTTGCAAGGAAAAAGCATTAGGTCTTTAGGTCTAACAAAAGAAGAAATGCCAGCTATTACTGATATGTTTTTATTGTCAATCAAACCTGTACTTTACGTTGCCAATGTTGATGAGGCTTCAATGCACACAGGCAATAAATATTCGGAAGCATTACAGAAAGTTGCCGACGCCGAAAATGCCCAAATGATTATTTTGAATAATTCGGTTGAAGCCCAAATCACCGAACTCGAAGATCTTGAAGATAAACTTATGTTTTTGGAAGAATACGGTCTAACAGAACCAGGCTTAAATCGTTTGATTCGTTCAGCTTATAAATTACTTGATTTACGTACCTATTTCACCGCAGGTGTACAAGAAGTACGTGCGTGGACAATTCAGCAAGGCTGGAAAGCTCCACAAGCTGCCAGCGTAATTCATACAGACTTTGAAAAAGGATTTATTAAGGCTGAAGTAACTGCCTATGCTGATTATGTAAAACATGGCTCAGAAGCAGCTTGTCGTGAAGCGGGTCGTCTGCGTATAGAAGGAAAAGAATATGTAGTTGCTGATGGCGATATCATGCACTTCAGATTTAATGTATAGAAAAGGAATTGGGGGTTGAAAATTATCAACCCCTAATTTCATCTTTTATCAGCAATCTTTAACATTGCAGCTGTAGGAATTAAATAATTGGATATTCTCCAGAATGATTCTTCAAGTTTTCCTCCTCTCACAAAACTTTCGGTTGTTAATAATTCTTCTCCCAATTGAATCGTCGACCGATTTCCCATTTTTAGGCTTTCATTGGCCATAAATTGCAATGTCAATGTAGCTTCAGTGGTAAATTTTTTTTCGAGTTTATCCTCAAATTTTGCCTCAAAAACCAGTTTAGTGTCTTGCAGTCGCCAAAGTCCACCCATTGGTAGATATTGGTTATAACCACTTACGCTTTTGCCTTCAATTTTTGTCTTATCAATAATATTTCCCTTAAAGATATCTTTAATGCCCTCAGGAGTCATTTGGTACTCAATCCTGACAATACTCTGTGAGTTTTGGGTCAGATAAATTTTGCCGCTTCGCCCAGCTTTTACTCTTTTACTAACAGGTTTAAAACTAATAGAATAAACCAAACTATCGCTAAAATAAGTCATTAACGAATCAATCTTAAAATCATAATCGTTGATATTGCCTTTATCTAAATAATCAGGTATGCTTGTTTCAAGCGAACGAGTTGCGATTGCCGCTCCATTACTAAAGCCCCATCCGTTTAGTTTGGCAGTTTGCTCAGTCCACTCATACTTTCGAGATTTGAGTAACTTTATTTTTTCAGGCTCAATATCAATATTTTTTTGCGTGTGTGTGCGTTCGATTCTTATGATGCCTTCTTTTACTTTCACAAAACCCAGTTTATCCAACTCAACAGTTTCTAAATAATAGCCCGACTGATAATTGGCATAAGTGGGGAATGTATTCTTAACGTTGGCAAATGCTTCTTTAATGTTAGTTTTAGGGTCGCCGCCTTGGACATAAGGTAATTGTTCGGCAACTTCGAGTTCTATTACGTTCGTAGAATCAAAATCTGAAGCCTTTTTCGAAATTTTTTTATAACCTATTACTGAAACTATAACGGTTGAATTAAGGTTAATTTTTGGAAAGAAAAATTTAAACTCGCCAAGGGTATTTGTTTCGCTCGAAAAACCTTTCGAAGGAATGCTCAAGTAAGCATGTGAGATTCCTTTTTGAGTATTTTTATCTACTACTTTTCCCGAAATTGAAGTGTATCCTTGACAAAAAACTATGCTCGGAAACAATAATAAGATTAAAAAGGAGTTAAACTTCATATATTTTGTTACAAATCTTTAATTATTAACGTCTAAACATAAAAATATGCTTAAAAGTATTGCATCTTTTTTTATAGTTTACTTACATTTGACAAAATTATTGGTCGTTCCAAAATTTAAGTATCTAAGTATTTCACCAAAAAACAAAACCAATTAACAAAATGAAAAACTTGTTTTCACTATTATTTATGTGCTTTTTAAGTTTAGCTGTTTTGACTACAACTGCTCAGGACGATAAAAAAGGCACAAAGAGCGGTTCGAAAGGAAAAGCAAAAACCGAAAAAGCAGATAAAAAAGAAAAAGCGGCAGATAAAAAAGAAAAAGCTGCGGATAAGAAAGAGAAAGCCTCTGATAAGAAAGAAAAGGCCGATAAGAAAGAGAAAGCTGACAAGAAAGAAAAAGCAGCCGACAAAAAAAGTAAGTCAGATGAAGCTAAAGAGAAAGCTGCTGACAAGAAAGAAAAAGTAGCAGATAAAAAAGAAAAAGCGACTGATAAAAAAGAAAAATCTACTGAAAAAGCAGATAAGAAAGAGAAAAAAGCGGCCGATAAAGATAATACCATAAAGCCTGCTCCGAAACCAAAAAATGATGACGGCAAAGAAGCTGATGCTTCTACTAAAAAGAAAGTGGCTGGCCCAGACAAGCAAATCGGTAAAGACGAAAAAGGTCGTTCAATCTTTCAAGGCCCACGTGGTGGACAATATTATATCAATTCAAATGGTAATAAAACATATTTGAAAGCTGACAGTAAATTGTAATCAACAAATTGATTCAACAAAAAGCCCCATTTCTACAAAGAATTGAGGCTTTTTGTTATGCTACATGTATTTTCTGAAGATTAAAAACTACATACTGCTGACTGAAAACTGCTAACTAAGCCTTCGGTCTAAATTCTTTAATATTCTCTTGATTACAGACCAAATAAGGGCCTTCAATCAAATCTATACAATAGGGAATTGCCGGAAAAACTGCATCAAGGCATTGTCGAATCGCCTTTGGCTTGCCAGGAAGGTTTAGAATCAAAGAATGATTCCGAATACCTGCCGTTTGGCGAGAAAGAATGGCGGTTGGTACATGTTTCAGACTTTCCTGACGCATCAATTCTCCGAAACCAGGCATCATTTTCTGACAGACTGCTTCGGTGGCTTCGGGCGTAACATCACGTAAAGCTGGGCCAGTGCCACCCGTAGTCACGATTAAGCAACAACTATGTACATCGGCCATTTCGATGAGTGTTTTTGAGATTAAATCTTGTTCATCTGGAATCACTCTATAAACCGTTTCAAACTCCGAAATCAGATATTCTTTCAATGTTTCTACAACTGCTTTTCCCGGAATATCTTCATAAATTCCTGCACTAGCACGGTCAGAAACATTAATTACGCCAATTTTTATCATTTGTTCAATTATCAATTGTCAATTGTCAATTATCAATTATCAATTATCAATTATCGAGAATTAATTGAAACGGCAATACGAGCGGAAAGAATTGTTAGCTAATATTGGCTTTATTAATTGATAATTGTTTATTGATAATTGAGTTAAACGCCTTCTGCTACAACTTCTTTTACTTCAGGAACCATCGTTTTCAACAAACGTTCGATACCATCTTTAAGCGTAACCGTCGATGAAGGACAACCGCTGCATGAACCTTGCAAGTAAACTTTTACTTGTCCAGTTGTTTCGTCAAAAGAAGCAAAATTGATTGCTCCACCATCAGATTCTACTGCTGGACGTACATATTGGTCAAGTGTTGATTTGATTTTTGCAATAACTGCCGAATCATTCGCATCAACGATAAGCGTATTTTTATCAATGGTTTTTTGAGCAAATACAGGATTGCTTTGTTCAAAAAATATCTTCATAAACTTCTTAATATCGTAAACTATATCTTCCCATTCGGTTTCATCATCTTTTGTAATCGTGATAAAATTAGAAGCAATAAAAATGCGTCTTACGAAAGGGAACTGAAATAAATCACCAGCCAAAGGAGAGGCTTTTGACTCCTCGGCTGTCGAGGCCAAAGATGGATAATCGAATGTAAGGCCTTCGGGGGCAAGCTCAAAGTTCAATACAAATTTCATCGAATTTGGATTTGGACTAAGCTCTGTATAAATCATTGTTTGGCGTTGCAACATGGGTTTTTGAGTGCTGAGTTTAGAGTGCTGAGTTTTGAGTTGTTTTATTACAGCAATAAAATGCTCATTATCAGTTATTTACTCATGTGATAAATTAAATATTTCTATAATTGTACCTATTTTTAACAAATATAAGACTAAATTAGTTTGAATAAGGCATAAAAAAACCTGTCACGAATGACAGGTTTTTTTAATAAGTTTTTAGCTAGAACGCTAAGTAAATGAATTTTGAGTTTATTTATAAACTCAGAATTCATAACTTTAAAGACCCCGTCAAAACTAAATTAAGCTTCCGCACCAACACTTACAAATGACTTTCCGTCGCGTCCTTTTTTGAACGAAACAATACCATTAGTCAATGCAAACAAAGTATGGTCACGACCGATACCTACGTTTACACCTGCATTGTGTTTTGTACCACGTTGACGTACGATGATGTTGCCAGCGATAGCCGCCTGACCACCAAACAATTTTACGCCTAAACGTTTGCTTTCTGATTCACGTCCGTTTCTCGACGAACCAACACCTTTTTTGTGTGCCATGATTTCTTGAAATATTGACCTATTTGCTACTTAGAACTTATAGGTGTGATTGATAAATGATAGAATAAATTTTTGTCACTTGGCTTCATCAAATAATGATTTATTGACCAAATGATTTTTTGAGGATGCTAATTAAGCGATTTCGTCGATTTGAATTTTAGTCAAATACTGACGGTGACCGTTTTTCTTAACGTATCCTTTACGACGCTTTTTCTTGAAAACGATTACTTTTTCACCTTTCAAGTGTTCTAAAATGGTTGCTTTTACTGAAGCACCACTAACGGTCGGAGTACCTACTGATACTATTCCGCCGTTGTCAACAAGGAGAACCTTGTCGAATACAAGTGCAGCGTTCACATCACCTTCTAATCTGTTAGTATAGAGTGTGCGACCCTTTTCAACTTTAAATTGCTGCCCTGCGATTTCTACGATTGCGTACATGATTTTGAATTATAATTAACAATATATCAAATAAAAATCCCAAACGATGTTGTCTTGAATAGCTTAGTTACACTTTATCGACAAAAAAACTGACAATCAGCATTTTATTTAACTGATTACAACCGACTATTGACTGTTAACTACTTGATAGACACTATTTGGGGTTGCAAAGTTAATGATATAAT
>JAFEIL010000385.1 GCA_017495105.1 Emticicia sp.
TTTTATCACTCCTACTGGCGGACGAACAGGTTCGGAAATGCTGTTATGGTATTTGCTCAAACATCTTTCAGGAAAAATAAAAACTGCTATTTACACTCGCAAAAATGGCGATCTTTTCGCTAAATACTCAACTGCTGACCTAACCTTTGTGAATACTGCTAAGGATGGATTTCTACATAAAATCTACGAAGGTATCTATCATAAGATTTTGAAAATTACGCCAGAAGAAAAGAAATTAATCAATATTCAGAAGGAAATTAAGGCTGACCGTTGGTATCTGAATACCCTCACAATGCCTCAATTTGCTCGATTAGCGGCAAAATTTAAAGTTCCTTATGATTTGCACGTACATGAATTGGTAAGTATTTATGACGAAATCCGCTACGATGAGTTTAAGTTTCAGTTTGATAATGCCGACAGAATTATTTGTTGCTCCTCAATTGTCGAAAAACGTGTGCAAGAAATGGGTTATAAAAACACATTCCTATTACATTCATTTATTGATACTCAGACTATTGCGTTAAAGATGCCTGCTGAAACTATCCGTAAAAAACTCAACATACCTACCGATGCTTATATTTGGATAATGTCTGGTTCGATGAATCTACGTAAAGGTTATGATACTGTTTGTGATTTATTTCAGTTTTTACCTGCAAATACGTATATTGCTTGGCTCGGAAGTGTAAAACAAACAGGCGTTCTACATTATATTCGCCAAAGGACTAAGCTCGAAAACCTAAATTTTATCGAAATTGGCGAAAAATCTGATGAATATTACGATTATCTTAATATTGCTGATGGTTTCGTGTTAACTGCTAAAGAAGATCCATTTCCATTAGTAATGATAGAGGCTGCCTATCTCGAAAAACCAATTGTTGGGTATAATTCGGGAGGTATTTCAGAATTTGTGCAAGAAGGTATGGGAAAAAGTGTCGATAGTTTTAATCCAAAAGATTTGGCAGAGGCGATGATTCAAGTGCAAAACAAAACATTGATTATTGAAAAAGAAAAACTAAAAAATAGAGCACTGAACTTTGATATTAAAAATCAAATTAGTAATTGGGACTCAATTTTTGATTAAAAAAATGGAAAATTACAGCGAAATACTTGCCGAACTTCAAGAAGCCCAAAAAGTGTTAAATGATTTTATAAGTTCAGAAGAAAATCTAATAAATATTGAAAAAGTTGCTGATTTAATGTCTGAAGCCATTAAAAATGGCAAAAAAATAATCTCATGTGGCAATGGAGGCTCACATTGTGACGCTATGCACTTTGCAGAAGAACTTTCTGGTCGCTATCGTGAAAACCGTAGGTCATTAGCAGCTATTGCAATTTCTGATCCAAGCCATATATCTTGTGTTGGAAATGATTATGGTTTCGACTATATTTATTCAAGATTTATCGAAGGCTTAGGAAATGCAGGAGATATTCTTTTAGGAATCAGTACAAGTGGAAACTCAAAAAATATTATCAATGCGGCCAAAGCAGCCCATGAAAAAGGTATGAAAGTAGTTATTTTATCGGGAAAAGATGGCGGTAATCTCGCTGGATTGGCCGATTTAGAAATCAGAGTTCAACACTTTGGTTATGCTGACCGAATTCAAGAAATTCATATAAAAATTATTCATATTTTAATCATGCTGATTGAGAAAAAAGTATTATCATAGATATGAAAATCCTCTTTATAAGCCATGATGCAAATCGAGCAGGTGCTCAACTTTTTTTACTGAATATTATGCAATATTTAAGTAAAAAAGATGTATCTATGCATTTACTTCTGCTAAACGATGGAATTTTAAAGCATGATTTCGAAGAAATTTGTTCAGTGACTATATATCCCAATTTGGAAGTGAGCGAAGCTTTTTACAAAAAAGTAATCTCAAAGTTGATTCAAAAAAAAGATACTCAAAAGGCACAATTTCATTCATCACTTCTTTCCGAAAAATTTGATTTAATTTACGCCAATACTATCGCAACGGCTTGGGTAATTCCTGAACTTTTAAATTTCCTCAAAGTTCCTTTGATTACGCATATTCACGAACTCGAATTTTCGATTCAGCTATATTCAAGTAAACAAGACCAAGCGTTTTTATTCAATAATACTACAAAACTTATTGCTTGCTCAAAAGCTGTTGCCAAAAATATAACCGAAAAATATCATTTTCCTACTGAAAAAACTGAAGTAATTCATTCGTTCGTTGAAAATGAAAAAGTAATTTCGAGAAGCCATTCAAGTGATCAGGAAGCGATTAAGCAAAAGCATAATTTACCCCAAAATACTTTTTTAATTGGTGGCTGCGGCAATGCCGAATGGAGAAAAGGAATTGATATATTTGCATTAGTTGCAAGCAGAATTTTAGACTTATCGCCCAAAAGCAAGTTTCATTTTGTATGGATTGGTGTAAAAAAAGAAGGCGAATATTACGAACAAATTTGCTATGATATCGAAAAATTAGGCATAAAAAAGCATATCACTTTTATTGAACAAACGCCAGATGCAATAGAATTGATTAATGTTTTAGATATTTTCACTTTACCTTCTCGTGAAGATCCTTTTCCATTAGTAATGCTCGAAGCGGCTCTTATGAAACGAACAATTGTTGGTTTTGAAAAAACAGGAGGCTGTTCGGAATTTATTGAGGATGATGCAGGAATACTTGTACCGTACTTAAATACAAACGAAATGGCAGTAAAAATAATAGATTTGTATAAAAATCAAGTTTTATCACAACAATTAGGTCATAATGCCAAAGAAAAAGTATTGAAAATGTATAGTTTTGAAAATTCGGTAATCAAAATTGAAGAACTATTAAGGTCTATATCAAATATTTGACCGTTTAAATTTAGTAAATCCTAATCGAACGGATCAAACCGTCGTAATTTCTTCCATGACTCTCGTATTCACACTTTGTTCAGTAAATTATCTTGCTCAGGCAATTACTCTGGGAGATTCATTGAAAGAACAAAATCCTGACATGAATTTTGTTATTGGTTTGGTCGATAAACTTGAAACAAAGGAAATCGACCAATCAAAATTGCCGAAATTTCAACTTTTAGAGGTTGATAAAATAAATATTTCTGATTTTGAAGAAATGTGTCTGCGATATAATATAACCGAATTAAATACCGCAGTAAAACCATATTATTTTGATTATTTTCTAAAGAATCGTCCTGATATTACAAATATTATTTATTTCGACCCAGATATAATTGTTTTCGATCAATTATTAAATTTAACTAATAAATTAGCAGAAAATAATATCGTCGTTACTCCACACTTGACCACTCCATACAATGATGATAAATGGCAAAGTGAAGAAGACATTATCAATACAGGTATTTTTAACTTTGGTTTTGTGGCAATAAAACGCTCAACTGAAGCACAAAAAATGATAAATTGGTGGTGTGATAAACTCAAAAATGAATGCATAATCGACCTTTGTAATGGACTTTTTGTTGACCAACATTGGGCCGAATTCTTTCCAGTTTATTTCGATAAAGTATTCATTGATAAACATTTAGGCAATAATGTTGCTTATTGGAATCTTCATGAAAGAATTTGTTCATTTGTCGAAAATCGTTGGGTGATAAATGGTAAAATCCCATTACAGTTTTTTCATTATAGTGGCTATTTAATTGCTAAACCTAACGAAGTTTCGAAATACCAAAACAGAATCAACTTTGAAGAACGCGTCGATATTGTTCCACTTTTTGAACTTTATCGCAACCAACTTTTAGCCAATAACGAACTTTATTGGAAAAACTTTAAGTGCGATTATATCAAACCAAAGAAAGTTCAACGATTGGTTCGAATACGTAAATTTGCTAAAATGCCTCTTGAAAAATTAGCCTCTTTTATTGAAAAACTATGAAAATTGCAATTTGGCATAACCTTCCGAGTGGCGGTGGTAGCAGAGCATTGAACTATCATTTGAATGGACTTCATCAAAGAGGACATCAAATTGAAATTTGGAGTAATTCGCCCGATGCAGATGGTTTTATGCAAATTCCTGCTGATATAAAAATTCATAAAATCACTTATAATCGGACAAAAGAAACTTCATTATTAGATAAATTTAAGTCCTTTTTTTTTGAAAAAGACCAAAATATGCTTGAAATGGAAATCCATTGTAAGCGATGTGCCGATGAAATTAATGCTAGTGGTTTCGACGTACTTTTTGCCAATAGTTGTTTCTTTTATGCTGTTCCTTTTATCGGTCAATATGTTAAGATTCCGAAAGTTTTATATTTAGGAGAGCCATACAGATTTTTTTATGAATCGCTTCCACGACTTGTTTGGGAGGCTCTACCTGGTGCAGCAGGAAAGGTTTTACGCCGAAGCTATTGGCTACCATTTTTAGAAGATTTATGGGTCGAACGCCGAAATCGATTGCAAATGCGTGAAGAACGACAAAATTACGAAGCATTCGATAAGATTTTGGTCAATTCTATATATTCGGCAGAAAGTTGTTTAAAAGCATACGGCTCGCCAGCCGAAGTTTGTTATTTGGGCATTGATACAGATATTTTCAAGGCTAATCCAATCGAAAAATCAGATTATGTAATTGGCTTAGGAAATTTCTTCGTCAATAAAAACCCTCATTTGGCCATAAAAGCAATGGCTCAAATGAAAAACAACGGAATTAAACTCGTTTGGGTTGCTAACATGGTAAATCAAATTTATGCCGAAGAAATGCAGACGCTTGCCAAACAAATAGGTGTAAGTTTTGAAATTAAAACAATGGTTTCGGATACTGAACTCGTAGATTTACTTTCAAACGCACTCTGCATGATTTATACTTCGCAACTAGAACCATTTGGATTTGCCCCTCTCGAAGCCAATGCCTGTGGCACACCGGTTATTTCACTACAGGAAGGAGGAGTAAAAGAGACAATTATTCCGAATAAAAATGGTTTTTTGAGCGATAGAAATCCTGTGAATCTCGCAAAATATTTGGATAGACTAAGCGAAAATTCAGAATTAAGAAAAGAAATGGGTATTTTCGCAGCCGAATACGTCCGTACAGAATGGACATTGCAAAAGTGTACAGATAATATTGAAAACGCCCTAAAAAGTGTTTTATAAGTATTTTCAATGCTGTTTTTTAACTAGACAGTTTTATAATTTTGACAGGTTAAAAACCTGACCTTCTTATCACTATTAATAAATATTAAATTGGCATCTCCAATCATATTTACAGTTTGTTCAATCAATCAAGTGGCAAATGCCATAGTTTTGGGCGATTCGCTGAAAACACATAATCCTGACTATAATTTCCAAATTGGTTTGGTTGATTTCGAAGATAAAATTCCAGCAAACGTTCAATCCCCCTACCCTTTTACAAGCATTAATTCACTCAATATTAATGGTTTTGATGAAATGTGTGCACGATATACTTACGAGGAAATTATTCCAAATTGTAAGCCTTTTTTTGCAGAATATTTCTTAGAAAAAACTGAGAAATTGATTTTCCTAGACTGTACATCAGTCATATTTCAGCCCATAACATTTGTTTGTGATTTACTCAACCATTCAAATATAGTTCTAACACCTCAATTACTTTTTGCCAATAAACATCCTAACGAAAAGCTAATTCTAAACACGGGCATCTATCATGCTGGATTTATTGGCTTTAAGAACTCAGATGAAACATTTAAATTTCTAAAATGGTGGGGCAAAAACACAAGAACAAAGGGTTTTAAAGATTTGTGTAAAGGTTTAAACACCGACCAACTTTGGCTTGAACATGTACCTGCGATGTTCGAAGGAGTATATATATTAAAGG
>JAFEIL010000002.1 GCA_017495105.1 Emticicia sp.
GAATTATACCTAAAAAAATTAGGGATATTCCTACAAATCAAGTACCTTTGGATGAAGAAGATGAAGTAGACATTGTAAAAAGAGAGTACCCAAGACAAGATTTTGAAACATCAGATTTTGAGTACATTAAAAGAAAATTTGACGGTGACTACATAAAAGATGGTACATTACAAAACTTAGAATTTACCCCAGAAATGTATAATGAATTAGTTGCAAATAACGAAGACAAAGATTTTATAGATGCTATTGAGCAAGCTGTAGAACCAGCTGATTTTCAAAGTGTGTATGATGAATTTTTTAATGTTGTTAAAGAAGATAATAGTACAAAATTAGATAGGTTTGTATTATATAAAGAGTTGAGCGAAAGATTAGACGTTCAAGTAAATAAAAAACTATGGAATATAGTAGATATAAACGCTTTAGATAATTTAACTGATTCTCAAATACTAGCTATAAAAGAATTATTAGCTGATGAAGAATTATCAGATGGTAGTTTATTAACATTAATAGAAAAAGATGCTACTGAAACTATGCCTGAAGAAGTTACAAGTAGGATGTTACATATTAAAATAATGACACAAACAGATTCTATTGTACCTCCTTTTAGAGAAGTATTTAACTAATTCGAGACTATTTTCATAAAAATATTGTTTATTTGTTGAAATGAAACAATTAGTTACTATATCGCCAAATATTCAAAGTGGAGTTCCTGTATTTTTTAATACACGAGTTCCTGTGAAAAATCTCTTTGATTATATTAGAGGAGGAGATTCAATCGAAGATTTTTTAGAAGACTTTCCATCTGTAACTCAACAACAAGCTCAAGATATATTGAAATTAGCAGAAAATGCAGTAACCCTCAATTATTACAGTGATGAAATTGTTGCTTGATGAAAACCTTCCAAAAAAACTAAAATATCGTTTTAGTCCTAATTTTTCCATTCAAACGGTTTCAGATTTAGGCTGGCAAGGAAAACAAAATGGTGAACTACTTTCTTCCATGATTCAAGAACAACTACAAGTTCTTATTACTTCTGACAAAAACCTTCGCTTTCAACAAAATCTTGAAAATCTCAATATTTGTGTAGTTATTTTAATGACCAAAGATAATCGTTATGAGACCGTAAAAGATTTTGTTATTCACATTGAAGAACTTTTACAGTCAAACTCTACGTTTAGTTATTATGAACTAAGCTTATAATATGTACGTAGATTTCGATAAAATTCCGCAAGATGCCCGCATTTGGGTTTATCAAGCTAATCGCCAGTTGACTGATGATGAGGCAAATACAATTGAAAATTATTTAAAACCTGCCGTTAATCAATGGGCGGCTCATGGAGCATCTTTATTGGCATCGGCAAAAGTTTTGCACAATCGTTTCGTCATAATTGCCCTCGACCAAAACATGAATGCCGCAAGTGGTTGCTCGATTGATGCTTCTACACGTTGGTTTAAAGAGCTTGGAGACGCCCTAAACATAGATTTCTTCGACCGTTCACAGGCTTATCTTGATGGTAACGAAATAAAAACTTTCTCGGTTTTTCAATACAAAAAAGCGGTTGAGAGTGGCATTGTTTCTCCTAATACTATTATTTTCAATAATATCACTTTGTCAACTTTGAGTGATATTTCTGAAAAATGGCAAATAAAAGCTATCGATGCCCCGACTTTGAAAAGATTTTTTGTTAATACAGTGGCTTAATCTTACTTTGGACGATGTAGGAACATCGTCCCACAAATATGGCTGAAACATTATATATTCCAGAAAATGCCTCTCGCAAGGCCGTTTATGATAGTATTATTCCCCAAGTAGAAGGACTTCTGAGTGGCGAAACTGACCAGACTGCCAACTTAGCTAATTTTGCTGCTGCTCTCAGAGAAGCCTTTGGTTTCTTTTGGGTGGGATTTTATCTGAAAAAAGAAAATCAGTTAGTTTTAGGTCCTTTTCAAGGGCCGATTGCTTGTACTCGCATTAATTTCGATAAAGGTGTTTGTGGCTATTGTTATCGCACAACAGAAACAGTGATTGTGCCAAATGTTGAAGAGTTTCCAGGGCATATTGCTTGTAGTTCGGCTTCAAAATCTGAAATTGTAGTGCCTGTTTTTGATAAAAACGGAGATATTTCAATGGTTTTAGATGTTGATAGTGATAAATTAGATGATTTTTCGGAAGTCGATAAAGAAGGCTTAGAAGCTTTAGTAAGAATTTTAGAAAAAACTTTTATCGCTTAAAAATGAATACATTATTTCCGATATTTTTAAAACTTGAAGAATTGAACACGCTTGTGGTTGGCGGTGGGAATGTAGGTTTAGAAAAACTCGAAGCTATTTTTAGAAATTCCCCAAAAGCGACAGTTACGCTCGTTTCTCCCGAAATTCGTGATGAAATCAAGGCTTTGGTTTCTCACCATAATTTGACTTTGATTTACGAAAAATACAATATTTCGCACCTTGAAGGAAAGGATATAGTTACGGCAGGAACGGATAGCAAAGAAGTGAACCGACAAGTACGAGACGATTGTAAATCCAAACGGATATTAGTAAACATAGCCGATACCCCCGATTTATGCGATTTTTATTTGAGTTCGGTTGTGGTGAAAGAAGATTTAAAAATTGCCATTTCAACCAATGGTAAATCACCGACCTTTGCGAAGCGTTTCCGTGAGATTTTAGAAGAGATAATTCCCGAAAATTTACAAGAAACATTGAATAATTTACAGGCTATCAGAAATAAACTCAAAGGAGATTTTCAGAGTAAAGTGCAGAAACTGAATGAGATTACGAAGGTTATGCAGGAGTAAAAAAGTCAAAAGTTACAAAGTAAATGTGCCACACCTTTTATCAGCGATGACAAGGTGTGGCACATTTTTTATAGAACGATTACTTTTAAGCAACCACCAATTTATTCTTACGTTCGCCAATTTGCTGACGCCACATGGCATAATAAAGCCCTTTTTCTACCAAAAGTTCTTCATGTTTACCAACTTCAATGATTTGTCCTTGTTCCAAAACAAAGATTTTATCAGCATGCATCACAGTACTTAGACGGTGTGCAATCATCACTGTTATGTAGTCGCCTTGAGCGGTTACGTCTTTTACCGTATTTGTAATTTCCTCTTCAGTCAATGAGTCTAAAGCCGAAGTTGCCTCATCAAAAACAAAGATTTTAGGATTTCTCAATAAGGCTCTCGCAATTGATAAGCGTTGTTTTTCTCCACCTGAAATCTTGATTCCACCTTCACCGATTACGGTATCAACGCCATTTTCGGCTCTTAACAAAAGATTCTGACACGAAGCTTTCTGCAATGCGTCCATAATTTCGGTATCAGTTGCACGAGGTTGGGCGAAAAGAAGATTTTCTTTAATCGAACCAGAAAACAATTGCGTGTCTTGCGTTACGAATCCAATTTGTGAACGTAGTTCTTCAATATTGATTTCATTAGAAGGTAAATCATTATAAAGCACAGTTCCTTCCGATGGATTATAAAGTCCAACTAATAATTTCACCAAAGTAGTTTTTCCAGAACCTGATGGCCCGACAAATGCTACTGTTTGGCCTTTTTTTACTTCAAAACTAACATTATCTAATGCTTTTCCTTGAGCAGTTAGGTGACTAAAACTTACCTCTTTAAATTTCAAGTTTTCTACTCCCCCTAATTTTGTTGGGTAATCAGGTGTAAGCTCAATAGGGTTATTAAGCAATTTTTGAAAATTATTTAAAGATGCTTCAGCTTCACGATAAGCAATAATCACATTGCCCATTTCTTGCATTGGTCCAAAAACAAAAAACGAACAAAATTGTAGCGTAAGCAACTGACCAACAGTCATTTGGTCTTTAAAAATCAATAATAGTAAAAGGAATAAAATCGACTGACGAAGAAAGTTCACGAAAGTACCTTGAATAAAACCAATACTACGAATGCTACGCACTTTCTTCAATTCGAGTTGTAAAATCTTGAAAGTATTGAGATTCAAACGCTTGATTTCTTGGTCGGTTAGTCCCAGACTTTTTATTAACTCAATATTTCTTAATGATTCGGTGGTTGTTCCTGCCAAGGCTGTTGTTTCTTTTGTAATCGTTTGCTGAATTTTCTTGATTTTTCTACTTAAAACCCTCGTCAAAGCTGCCAAAGCCGCTGCTCCACCCAAATACACAAAAAACAGCCAAGGACTAATACCAAAATGGAAAATATAAACATTTAGCACAATGATACCAATCAAAGAGGTAAAGCCAACATTCACAAAAAGTGTGATAAATTTCTCAGTGTCGGTACGTACTTTTTGTAAAATCGAAAGCGTTTCGCCACTGCGTTGGTCTTCAAATTGTTGATAAGGAAGTTTGAGCGTATGTTTTAAGCCATCGGTGAAGATTGAAGCTCCAAATTTTTGAATCACCATATTCATTACATAATCTTGGAGAGTCTTGGCAATTCTACTCACCATCGCCACACCCACAACTGCCAAAAGCATTAGCATAACGCCTTGGGTATAATCAGCTTGAGTAAAAGTTTTTGCTTTGCCAGCGTACTCATCTACGATTTTTCCGAAAATGAGTGGGTCAAGTAATGAAAAAGTTTGATTAATGGCAGCTAAAGCCAAAGCAAGCACTACCTGCCAACGGTAGCGGCCTAAGTATTGTAATAGTAATTTCATAAAGTAGAAGTAATGAAAGGCAAAAAGTCTGATTTGTACTAAACTTCAACAAAGCCTATCGGTAAATAATTCCGTAGAGAGATTTATCTGAAAATGGAAGAAATTAAAAAAGGTAAAACTTGAATGAATCAAATTTTACCTTTTGAGGTTGTTGACCTACCAGTACTCGAACCTTCATGTATAAAATGTTTATTATAAGTAACTTATGTTTTAGGATTTTTTTTGGTAGATGTTGTGGTGGATGTAACTACTCAATATCCTGTTCATACACACTAAGGACTTTCCACATTTCCTTGATGTCTGAGGCTTGAATAGTGACAGTTCCGCCGTTCACATTGTCACTATACAATGTAAGTCTTCCGAAACTGTTTAGTTCATTTTCTCGAATACGTTTGATTACAATTAGGTCTTTGTAAAATACCGCATATACTCCAGACACATCACCCCATTTCTTTTTTTCCTCCTTTGTAGTTAGAACTTTTGCACCATGGTTGATGGTAGGTCGCATTGCGTTACCGTTTACTTCAATTAAAAGCAAGTTGTCTGTGTTTTGTTCGTTTGTCTTAATCACCGGATAATAATCAAGTTTTAGTTCCGTACTAGAATTGTATGCTTCGATAAATGACCCGTACGCCTTAATGCTTAAATAGGGTATGTCTACTTTAAGCAAATCACCGAACTTGCCAATAGTGGTCGCACTGCCACTTACCATAATGTCTCCTCGCCCAAAAAATAAAAAATCTGGATTTATCTGAGGGTAGGCATCTGCTATCTTTAATATAGTTTCACGCCCAGGATTCGGCGTTTCTCCTGATAGCAATCTCGCTAATGGCCCTGTTCCTATGCCAGTGTCTTTCTGTACTCGGTACAATGTGATTTTAAGTTCATCCAAAACATCTTTTAGTATTTCAGAAAAAGGTCTCGGAGGGGTTGTTTTAGATTTATTCATGACAAATATAAGTATTTACAAAAAAGTATCTAACTTTATGCAAATATATACAATTTAGTATATATATTTGCATTTATATACTTATATGTAAACATTTTTTTTAAAAAGGTTAATTATATGCTGAATACAAGCAAAGAT
>JAFEIL010000220.1 GCA_017495105.1 Emticicia sp.
GTTCTGGGTCTTGTAATCAAGCAACATCGAGTTTAGTGAAAGTAACAATTAATCCAATTCCCAATACGCCAACAATCACACCTGTTTCTGGTATTATTTGCCCAACTCAATCGACTACTTTAACCGCGAGCGGATGTGGTGGAATTGTTATATGGAATGTCGGTCAAACAGGTAGTACTTTATCTGTTTCAGAAGCTGGAATATATTATGCCACCTGTTCATTCAATAGTTGTTTGAGTGCAATAAGTAGTTCGACCACGGTCACATTAGCTTCGGGAGGAACTCCAGTTGCACCACCTGTAATCAGTGGAACTGCCATAATTTGTAGTGGACAAGCTACCAATCTTCTTGCCTCAAACTGCCTAGGTACGCTAATTTGGAGCAACGGAGTAACTGGTAATTCAATTAGTGTAAATCCTTCAATTTCAACGGATTATACTGCCATTTGTTTTGATGGCACTTGTACAAGTATCAACAGCAATAAAATTACAATAACTGTTAATTCATTTCCAAATATCACAACTCAACCCAAAAACGAAGTTGATTGTAACGGAAATTCAGTGACATTCTCTGTTACGGCTTCATCTGTTACTTCTTATCAATGGCAAAGAAAAGTTCCAAATGGAGCTTTTATCAATATTGATAATGCCATTTCTAATACCTTAAAAATTAGCAATATCGGTAGTTCAATCGACCCTAACCAAACAGAATACCGGGTTGTGCTTTCAAATCAAAGTTGTAGTGTAACTTCAACCGTTGCTGTACTTACTGTAAATTCGGCTACAGGAAGTCTTGCCGACCAAACTATTTGTGATGGCGGAAATGTAAGTTTCAATTTAGCAAATATGTTTTTTTCAGGTAGTATTCAAAGCTATCAATGGCAACGAAGAGTTGGAATATCTGGCACATGGAATGATATTGTAGGAGAGAATTCTACCAACTTTACAATTAATGCTGCCTCCAACGCTGATGAACAGTATTATCGTTGCAAAATAAATTTGACGGCTAGCGGTTCAACTTGTACAAGATATACAACCGAAGATGATTCAAATGGAGCAAAACTTACTGTTTTAGTAGCTTCAACGCCAACAATTACAGGGACAAATGTGATTTGTAAAGGTAGAGATACAAAACTCACCGCCAACAATTGTGATGGAATCATTGCTTGGTCGAACGGGCTTTCAATGGCTTCAATAACTGTTTCGCCCACAATAAATACTACATATACTGTTAGTTGTACATCAACACAATGCGGTTTTAATGTTACTTCGGAACCTTTTATTGTTTCTGTAAATGAAACGCTTCAACCCGAAATTATTACTTATGACGTTATATCTCCAGCAACATTAGTTTTTGCAGCAAGAAATACAGTTCCAAATGCAAATTTAATCTGGTACAACAAATCGTCTGGCGGAATAGCCACCACAACATCCCCATCATTCACAGCGGTTGGTACATATTCATATTGGGTAACGCAAACTGACCCAATTACAGGTTGTGAAAGTGTCAGATTACCAATTATTGCAAAAGTTTTAGATTATTTTCAAATCTCTCAACAACCAAACAATCAAGTAGATTGTAAAGGAAATTCTGTGTTTCTTGGCCTTGTTGCCGTTGGTCCAAACCCAGTATTCACTTATCAATGGCAGCGAAAACGTCCAAATGAACCTGATTTTGTCAATTTAGTTGAAGAAGGAAATGGAATCAGAGGATGGTATGCTCGTACAATGGTTGTTTCAAATGTTGGTGACGTCAATAATCCCGACCAAACACAATATCGTTGTATAGTTAGTAATGATGGACAGTTTATATCTTCCGAAATCTCAACATTAACGGTAAACTCATTGGAAGGCTCATTGCCAAATTTGGGTATTTGTGTGGGAGGAAACAATGAGTTTAACTTACAAAATTTTTATAATATTAAAGGAAATGTTGTAAATTATCAATGGCAAACTCGACCTGGAACAATCGGAGCGTGGACAAACTTAATTGATGGAAATGGTATTTCTGGAAGTAATAAAAGTTCATTAAAATTTACAAATGCTACTTACGAACAAGGAGTTTTTTATCGTTGCTTAGTAAAATTCAATACGCAAGGTTTTGAGTGTACCGAATCAACCGATGATGCCAAGCTCATTGTTAGTGGTTTTCCGCCAGCACCTGCGGTTTCTAGTGTATTTTATTGTCAAAATGCAAATGCTGTAAGATTGAAAGTTGATAGTCCAATTCAAAATCTTGTTTGGTATTCGCAAGAAACAGGAGGTACAGGCAATATAATTGTTCCAATACCAAATACGAGTATTGCGGGATTTTTAAAATATTATGTTTCTGACCGAACTGATGAAGGTTGTGAAGGCCCACGTGCAACCATAAATATTGAAATTGGTGCAACACCCACAGCTCCAAAAAACACAACGCCAATTAGTGTAAATGAAGGAAATATATTGACTTTCGCAGCTGAAGGAAATTCTTTCGAAAACAAAGTTTTACGCTGGTACACTTCACCGACAATCTCAACATTTTCAACAACAGCACCTACATTCTCGGCAGCAGGAACTTATACTCGATATGTGGCTCAGGTATCTGCTTTTGGATGCGTTGGGCCTCGCACGGTTGTTACGGCAACCATTATTCCAAATTTAAAGTTTACCAAACAACCCTTTTCACAAGCGGATTGTGAGGGTAATTTAGTGACTTTTAGCGTTTCAGCCATTGCTCCAAACATATTTGCCTACCAATGGCAACGTCAGAAACCTAACGATAAAAATTTCATAGATTTGAATGGTGAAAATGCTAATATACTTAAAATTGCTAATATTGGAGATGGTAATAATCCAAATTTAAGCAAATATCGTTGTCTCATCAAAGATGATAGAAATACTGTAATTTCAGAGGAAGTAACTCTGACGGTAAACCAAATTGCTGGAACAATGGCAACGATGAGTCTTTGCGAAGGGAAAGCAAGTAAATTATCGTTTAGCGGTCTAACTATATCTGGCAATGTGGTAGAATATCAATGGCAGAAAAAAATAGGAGGTACATATGTCGATATTCCTACGAATGATATTGGAGTTGCAATTATCAATGAAATTGGTACTTATCTAGGAAAAATTACTTTTATTGTTGATAAAAACATCACTTGTAGTCGAACCACTGATGATTTGAAAGTAGAAAAAAAACCAACGCCGACTGCTCCGAATACAGTCAATCAAAATGCGTGTTTGAATAAACCATTTGATATTACAAAGGGAGTTGCCAACATCAATTCTTTGCTTTGGTATAAATCAGCAACTGATTCTACGGCTGATAAATTTACTCCTAAAATTGATGTTACTAAACTTGGCAAAACAACTTTTTATGTTAGTCAAATAAACGCTTTTGGCTGTGAAAGTGAGCGGAAGTCTTTTGATATTATGGTTTCTGAAATTCCCCAAAAACCAATCACAAACGATTTGTCTTATTGTCGAAATGCTCCAAGTCTCACACTTGTAGCTACTACTTCATCGCAAAACAAAGTACTTTGGTATGCTTCACTGACTGTAAAGGAAGCTTTCGTACAAACACCTAAACCAAGTACAAAACTTGATGGTGAAAATACTTATTTTGCTGCAACAAAAAACACAGCAGGTTGCGAAAGTGAACGAGCACCGCTAAAAGTTTTGGTTGCACCATGCATTGCAACTTTTGAAAGCAATTTTAATAATTGTTTGCAAGTTTCGGCCGATAGTATAAAGGGCAATCAATGGTTCGATTTATATGATAAAACAGGACGTTTGTATGCGTCGGTCAATCCGAATGGCCAGAATTTAGGAAAGGTTTCTATTTCGATTCGCCATTACGGAAGAGGAAGTGCGGTCATTCCTGCTACCAATAACGACACTAAATTGATGTCTCGTTATGTTAATTTTCAGAGTTCTTTAATGAATGAGTTTGATATGCCAGTGTCGTTACGAATTTATTACTTAAATGATGAGTTTAACGAATATAAAACCGCAACAAATCTACCAAATCTAACTATTAATGACCTCAATATCGTGCATTATGATGGTATAAGTGAAGATTGTGGATTCGAGAATAACGATAATTTTGCAACAGGTGAAAGCTCAGTGATTTATAAAAACCTAAAAGGCAATCAAATAGCTAAAGACTTCTTTTATTTACAATTTGATGTAAACAAGTTTTCAGAAATTGGTGTAACTGCCAATGATTTTGCTGAAATCATATTTAGTGGTAAAGAAACCGAAAACCAAACTGTACAACTCAATTGGCAAAGCAAATATGAAATAAAAGCCGAAAAATATATTGTAGAACGCAGTTCGGACTGTATAAACTTTACTAATATCAGCGAAGTCAAAGCCAATGGCACAAGTAGCTTTTACGAATATATTGATTTTCAACCGCTGTCAGACAAAAGTTGCTATCGTTTAGTTTATGTCGACAAAGATGGAATAAAGAAATATCTTGATACTATTGAGGTAAATTTCACAGATAAAGACCCAGTTTGTTCAGTATTCACGAATCATTGGGCAAAAGGAGACGAGATAAATCTTTACCTTAGAAATATAAAAGAAAAAGAAATCAAACTCTATGATGTACGTGGACAGAAATTCCCGTTTAGCATAATCAAAAACGAAGCTCAAATTATTAAGATTCGACCAGAAATGCATTTAAACAAAGGTATTCATTTTGTGGTCGTAATTGGGGAAGATGGTAAAAAATGCGTGCAGAAAGTGGTTGTAAATCCTTGATTATTAGTTTAAGAGAAAATAGTAAAAACTTTTCAAGGTGTCAGTTTTTTCATTTGTCGAAAAAAGGTTTCTGTGCAAATTTGTATTAATTTTGCAGGTCGAAATCAAAGAATTGAAGAATGAAGAATTTTAATTTGAAAGCATATCATGTACGAGGAATGAATGCTGAAACAGAAGCAGAAAAACTGGCAATTAATCAAGAACTGAAGGAATTATATGATAGTCTTTCGGAGGAAGATAAAAAAGATTTTAACGAACAATTGCAAACTTTTTTGGTAAAAGAAATGGCTGCTATAAAATCAGTGTATGATGCCACAAATACGGAAGATTTGAATTGAAAAAAACGGCTAAGAAATTTTAATTCTTAGCCGTTTCTATATGATTACGAAAAGTATTATTCTTCTTTCTTATCATCAAATAGCCCTGTTTTTCGGATAACGAAAACACCTGCTAAATTTGCTATCGTACTTCCAATAAGAATTGATGCTCCAATTGTTGCTTCTCCTATGCTTATTGTATATATACTTATTCCATAAATAGGAAGAACAGCTAATAAACCAATTACCAAACCCCAACGTGTTGTATTCTCTCTTTTATGAAAAAGGCTTATTTTTCTATCTTCTCTTAAAATTCTGGCATCTTGTTCTTTTTCTGCCATTTTTATTAATCTATCTGCAAAGCCTTCTTTTACTTTTTCATACTCTGCAAGAATGCTGGGCTCTGGATAGGCTTGAGTATGAGTTACAGTAGCCCTTAGAGATTCGTCTCCTTTCTGAATTTCAGCAGTTTTTTGAGTTTTTACTTGACTCATTCTATTTGGTTATTTTGATAAAAGTGTTTTGTAAATCTCCAAAAACATTTTTCCAATCATTAGCAATATTTTCATTGTCATTTTCACGACTTTCCAAAACTAAAGAAGATGTTTTTTTTCTGTTTTGCAACATATAGAAATACAAAAAAACACCAAACAATAATATAC